>JAFAXD010000631.1 GCA_019241285.1 Xanthobacteraceae bacterium
CGCTCCTGCATGGCGACCGCTTCGCGGATGCATTCATCCTCGACTTGCGACAGCTCCGCTCTCGACTGGTTTCCCGCGGCATGCCGTTCACGCGCTGCCATCAAGCGCTCCGGACGCGGCAGGCTGCCAACATGCTCGGCGCGGTATGGTGGATTCGTTTGAGCCATGACTGCTCTCCCTATTCGGCCTGCGGGCCAGGATGTGCACGCCTGGGCTTATACCCGTCCGACGGTCCGTCTCAGGGATGCTTAACCAGAAATCCTGAAATCTGCGACCTGGGTCTCAGGCGCGGCGTGGATGACCCACGTGATCGTGCCGCGCACCACCCTCAACGCGCAACACTTTTCTCGTAATGCGCAGCGATCTCGTCGCTGGTCGTGAGCCAAACATCGTCATGCCTGGCGATATAGTCGAGTGCCCGGTCGAGATATTTCTGTCGGAACGGCTGAATGATGATGAACGGGTGAAGGCATAGCGCCATCACACGACCGGTTGTCGCCCCTTCGTTGTAGAGCTGGTCGAACTGGTCCACGACCATCTGATAGAAGTTTTCGCCAGTTAGACTCTTGGCGACAAACATGGTGACGTCGTTGAGTTCGATTGAGTATGGGACCGATATCATGCCCGGCACCTTGAGGGGGAACGGCTGGTCGTCCGCGCACCAGTCCAGCACATAGCTGAGGCCGAGCTCCTTCAAAAGCCGTGGCGTCTCGAAGGTCTCGGTAAGCGCCGGTCCGAGCCAGCCTTTGATGGTCTGCCCGGTCGCCTTGGTGATCGTCTCAACAACATCCTGGAGATACTTGCGCTCATCCTCGGCGCTCATGCCGGCTTGGAAAATCGAATTGTTTTTGCCGTGGGCGAGCCAGCACCAGTTTCGTTTCTTGCCAGCCTCGATGATTTGCGGATAGCGGGCGCAGCAATCGGCATTCAGCAGCACCGACGCGCGCATATTGAACCTGTCGAGGGCCTCGATCATGCGCCAGATCCCGACCCGTACCGCGTAGTCGCGCCAGCCGTAGTTGAGCGGATCCGGCACCAGGGCCGCGGTGCCGCCGAAGATGCTCGTTGACGGCTTGTCCACCTGGTAATGCTCGATATTGAGGCCGATGTAGAACGCGACGCGCGCGCCGTTGGGCCAGGTCAGCTTCGGACGCGCAGGAAGCGGCGAATAGTCGTACAGAGTGTTGTCCATAGGCTCTCTCCTTCCCTCTTCGATCTTAGGCGCCATTTTCCAGACAAGCAGGTCGCGGCACTATCGTCGAATCTGCTTGACGGAAGAAGTCAGGAGCGGCTTTGGTCTTGCGACCCGGCCACTGCCACTCCGTCGACAAACCTTACACCGAGGATGATTGTCGGCAATTGCCTGTGACGGTCGAGGTCACGCCAGCTTTTTTCGGCGGCAGGTGGCGCCTCAGAAGCTTTTTCAACACAGAGGTACAGTGCCGGTCGGCCGAGGAAACCCCGTGACGCTTTGCGTCGACACGCGGAAACGGAGCGGCGACCGCCGGCTAGCTCCACAACTCATCGTCGAGCGCCGAAGAAGACGGGGCGGTCCAATGGTCGTCAGGCGGGCTAAAAATTCGTAAGGTCTGCACCTGGCGGCCCCTTCACTAGTGGTTGCATTGGGGTGTGACCCCTATAATCTGGACCAACATTTGGAAATCGCCAGTGCGGCGAGATCGTCTTCGTAGCTCGCGGGCGTCTTTACGTTGACCGGCCAAGTCTCCCCGAGTTCATCACGCTGCTCGACGGCATAGCTACCGGCGCGGAACGCAACCGTTGCGAGGCGATAAGTCAGACCCATGTGCTCCCTCTCGATCTGCGAAGAACCGTATTTGCTTGAGTTTCGTTGGACTAGGTCCCGAGCAGCAGGCGCGCGAGGATTTGACGTCAGCGATTCTTACGCGGTCTGCTGCGCGGCTTGGCGGATGAGCCGGTTGGGAGCGCAGCAATCTCCAGCGTGGATACGTTCGACCGGCCGTCGAGCCGAGCCAGCACCTCCTCGCCGGCGAGCACATCGCCGAACTGCTGAATGATTGTCTCAAGGCTGGCCCGATGTTCGTCATCCGACAGCGTTGCACAGCAGTCGGACACCATGACCACTTTGAAATCGAGCATCATGGCGTCGCGTGCGGTGGCTTCGCAGCATACGTTCGTCTTGGTACCGGCGATCAGAACCGTATCGATGCCGAGGCCGCGCAGCACGCGTTCCAGGCTCGACGAGCCGGCGATCAGCGCGCTGTACCGGTTCTTTATGATGGTCAGGTCCTGCGGCGCGGTGGTCAGCCCGCTCCACACCTGTTGCCGGCCGGCCGCGAGGCTTTCGATCGTGCGCTCACGCACCTCGTCGGCGACCACATAGTTGAAGAACATTTCCCAGTCGCTGCGCCCGCCATGGCTGGTATTGGCGTGCAGGACCCAGATGACCGGAACATCGCGCTCCCGCAGTCCGGCGGTGAGCGCATTGATGTTGCCGACGACGGCGCGCGACTCGGGCACCTCAGCGGGGCCGCCGGGCTCGCAGAATGTGTTCTGCATATCGATGACCACAAGCGCGGTCTTTTGCGGATCGAGCGCGTCGAACCAATGCACGCGACCACGGCGCGCGAGAACGCGGTCCAGGATCTCGCGGCGGATTTCTGTCTGATGCACGGGTGACCTCCTAGAACGATAAGCCGTCGGAGAACACCCAGAGGACCCGGGTGGCGCGCGGATGCACGTTCTCCCACGAATGCCTGATGTCAGATTTGAAGTGAACGTATTCGCCGCTGGCGCGCTCGACGATCTCCTCCCCGATCCGATAGCGGATGGCGCCCGAGAGCACCACGCAGAGCTCCTCACCCTTATGGGTCATCGGATCGACGCCGGAATGTGCGCCCTTCGCCAGCATCCCGATCCGGGCCTCCAGCACGCCGAGCACGAAGTTGCCGCTGAGATCCTGCAGGGTCAGCCCCATTTCGTCGTATTCAATCGTGTCGCGGCTGCCGGCGCGCACCACAGCGACCGGTTCGGGACGACTGCGATAGCGATCGACCAGGAAGCCAAGGTTTTCCTCAAGCGCCATGGCGAGATTGATGGCGTTGACCAGGCTTGGGCGGAGCTGGCGGTTCTCGATTTTGCTAATCGTGCTCGCCGGAACGCCCGAAAGCGCGGCCAGACGCGTCAGTGTCAGCCCGCGCTCGAGCCGCAGCGCCTTCAAGCGCTCGCCGATATCCTCGGTCAGATAGCGCGAGCGCCTGGTGGTCTTGATGTGCTTTGCCATGCGTCAGCCCAGCACAACATCCTCGAGGAATGGCTCGCCCGGAAGCGCGGTTTCCGAATCGAGCAGGGCACCACACGACGGGCAGCTGAAGCGCCTGATAGTGACCTCCTGCTCAACCCCAAGACCTGCGCCGGGCAAGCGCGCCACAGATACTTCGGTCAGGATGGCCCGTGCCTTCCAGCTTTCACTGCCCCCCGCCAGCGGCATCTTGCACGATGCACAGCAAATGCGCCCATTCTCGCGCGCGAGCGTCATGGACACGCGGCTCATCGAGTGCCCTCCTGCGCCATCCGCTCGCGTCGCAGCGTTGCGCGTCGCGCGCGCGTCCGTTCTGCATCAATCTTGTCGCCCGCAAGCACCACCCCGTAGACCTGCTCGGCGGCGAGCGGCGACACGGCCCGATCAACGACGTCGCGCGCAACAGCGGCCGGTTCGCGTTCAAGCGGATCGCCAATGCCGCCGCCGCCGTTCCAGCGCACATAGAGCGCATCTTGTCCCATCAGCGGGAACACGCCCCAAGAGACCGGAACCTTTTCGCCCGCCATGTCGGGGAGGCCTTGGGCAAACGGATCGGCATTGACGCCGGAGGTCGGCGCCTTAACCCAGACGTAGTCGTTCACGCCACCAGGATATCCGCCCGAAAGCCCTTCACTCTGGGGAAACTTGGTGCCCTTGCCGGACACCACGTAGTGGAGGCCGCCATCGGGGGCGTCGTGAGGGACAATCGCGAGCTCGCCCCCGGTCCCGCCGCGATAGAAGCCGGGCCCGCCCGAATCCTGCAACCGGCGCCGGAACAGATAGCGGATTGGAAAGGTCGCCTCGATGGTCTCTATGTTTGCCATGCGCGAAATCGGGTTGGGAATTTCTCCGCCGACATCGACTCCGTCCGCGAAGCTGCGCGCGCCGCCTGAGCCGGCGAAGGTTTCGGTGAGAATGCCGATGGCCAGGCGTCCGTGCTGGTTGTTGCCGAACATGAAGATCGCGAAATGGTTGGCATGCCAGACCGCGGTCGCCTCGGCGGCGTATTTCTCGCTCGCCATCAGCATCTTGCCGATGGTCGAACAGGCGGCATTGTTGACCGATTGAATCGCGCCTACGGTCGCGACCGAAACCGGGGCCGGCCGGGTGCAGTTCACGATCGTTCCTTCCGGCGCGATCATGGTGATCGGCCGGATCACCCCTTCGTTCCACACGATGTCATAGCACAGCAGCGGAAACAGCGGCGCGAACAGCCCGCCGAGCGATGCCCATTTGCTGCAGTTGACGCTGAAGCGCGACTGCGGTGACGAGCCGGTGAAGTCGAATGTCAGGCTGTCGCCGGCCTTCGACATTGTCAGCAGCACGCGGAATACTTCGCCCTTGACCTCGAGATATTGCCGGGATTGCCAGCGACCGTCGGGCAACTCGCGCAGGCGCTCGCGCAGCCGCTGTTCCGACTGTTCGATCAACCGCCGGAAGGCCTCGTCAACTGTCTCGGTTCCATATTTGTTGACCAGAGTGAGCATGCGTTCGCGCGCGACGTTGTTGCATGCAATCATCGAGCGCAGATCGAGTGCGACCATTTCCGGCCCGCGCACCATGTTGAGCAGCGTCTCCCAAACGTCGCGGCGAAGCCGTCCGCGCGAGACCAGCTTGGTGCCCGGCGAACTGAAGCCTTCCGAGAAAATGTCGGTGGCATCCGGGGCAAAGCCGCCCGGATTCATCGCGCCGATATCGAACACATGCACGAAACACGCGCTCCATGCGATCAGCCTTCCGTCATGGTGGATCGGTGCCACCAGGTATACATCGGAGGTGTGCAGCGCGGCGGTGTAGGGATCGTTGAGCAGGAAGATGTCGCCCTCTTCGATGTCGCCCTCGAAACGCCGGATGATCGCTTTGCACGCCTCGGACGCGCTGGTGAGATGGTGCAGGAAGCCGACCCCGCCCATCAAAAGCGAGCCATCGGCCCGATAGAGGGACACCATTAGGTCGTGGCCTTCGTTGGTGATCGCGCTGCCCGATACGTGCTTGAGCGTGATGACCGCCTCTTCGACAACGCGGAACAGCCGGTGCCGGATGATGGAAAACGTGATTGGATCCATTGCGGCCTCCGCTCAGGTGCGCTCGATCAGAACGTTGCGATAAGGGTCAACGCGGCCGATCTGATGAGCCTGCAGGACAACAGTGGTGATCGGGGTATGGATGACGGCAGGACCGGTGAGGACGTTTCCGGGGGCCAGTCGATTGAAGTCGTAGATGTCGGCCGCCCCGAACCCTCCGTCCGCCTCGACAAAAATTTGACGGCGGCCGACCCG
>JAFAXD010000109.1 GCA_019241285.1 Xanthobacteraceae bacterium
CGGTTTTCATGCGTAATCAAATTCCCGTGCGGATCACCTGGATATTCAGATCGCGGACTTTCTTGCGCAACGCATCCCGAGAACTAGTCCGGTTGGCCTCCCCAACCGGACATCTACGGTTCGGCTTCGCACTTCCGAGAAGTGCCAAAAGCAGACCATCTGTCTGTTTATTCGATCACTTCCGGCCCACGACATACCGAAGAAGCTTCTTTTGGTCTAATCGATCCACTCGTTCACCCGGGCAATAATTTCAGGAGGTAATCTCAGCCCAAGGTTGGCGAGTTTCGAGCGGCGGATGCTCAACGTGAATTGCGTGGGACCCGCTATCGCTAATTGCGCCGGATCGGCACCATGAAGAATCTTGTCGACGTATTTCGCCGCCTGATAGAAGCCATCCAAGTGTCCCGGGCCGAGCGACATCGAGCCTCCCGCCTCGACATATTCGACGTCGGTGTAAATGGCTGGCAGTTCGTACTTCTCCGCCTCGGCCGCCAGCGCAAATCGGCGGGAATTAATGAAGCTATCCACCCCATTGATGAGAGCCTTGGCACCAAAGCTTGCCGCTTGAGCAAAAGCGGGCTCGACATCCTCAGGTTTGCGAAGGTCAAGCGAGATCACCTCCATACCTAAGTCGCGCGCCACCCAACGAGCACGCTCCAATTGAGCAGCGTTATTGGGGTTGTTGCCATTTAGCACCATCGCGATCTTGTCAAGATTTGGAATAATGCTTTTGAGGATGCTCAACCGTTCATCGATCAATTGGGGTGCATACTGCGTCGTGCCGGTCACGTTAGTGCCCGGATGCTCCAAGCTCTTGACCAATCCAAGCCCAACCGGATCATTTACGGAAAGCATGACAATAGGAATAGTGCCGGTTGCCTTTCCGGCAGCTACCGCAGCGGGTACGTTCGCTGCTAAAATGACATCGACTTTGGCAACAACAAACTCCGTCATTAGGTGGTAATAGTCTGCGTCGAGTACGCCTTCTCGATAGTTAATCCGCAGGTTTTGCCCATCCAAATACCCAAGTTCGGTCAATCCCCGCCTGAAGGCATCAAGTCGCTGTTGGTCGGCATTTCTGTTTGCCGCGTAACCTAAGAGCGGCACCGACTGGGCGATAGCTGACCCCGTTCCATAAACCTGTCCTCGCTGTACGCGCGCGGCGAGCAGTCCCACTGCGGCACTGCCACCAAACAGAGCAATGAACACACGCCGTTGCATTCGTCGCCCCCTTAGGTCGAGCGATGCAGACTATCACATCAGTCCCATTGTCGGAGTTTTTGCATCGTAGAAAAAAATGCGCTGCAATGTCAGCTCAGGGTCATTTGCTCCATTTTGGCTCTGTCTCGGTGTCCGGTTTGCCACCAACAACGAGCAATGGCGGACATTCGAAAACGGTCGAAACGTGCCAATGGCAGACATCACAGCCCGTTATTCGATCACCTCGTCGGCGGTGGCAAGCAGGGTTTGCGGAACCGCCAGTCCAAGTGCTTTAGAAGTCTTTAGGTTGATGACAAGTTCGTATTTCGTCGGAGCCTGAACGGGCAGGTTTGCAGGCAATTCCCCCTTGAGAATGCGATCGACGTAACCGGCGGCACGCGTCCACGCATCCAGCGGATTAGGTCCATAGGTCATGAGACCTCCGCTTTGAGCGTAGAACCGGAAAGGATATAAATTCGGCAAGCGGTATTGCGTCGTCAACGAAACGATCAATTCAAGATGCAGTCCGCCCACACCAGCTGCTGTAACGATTACGCCGCCGTTCGGCTCGCTCCCGAACGCCGCAAGCTCGCGCTTAATTTCGCCGGCATCACGATGGTCAATTGCCATTAAGTCCAAACCGGACGACGAGGCTGATGACTGGATCGCGGCAAACTGGCCGATCCCAGCGGCCAATGTAGGATCACGAAGAACAGCAATCCTACTTAGGTTTGGTGCGACTTCCTTAAGAAGATTGGCCCATTTCCCGGCTATGCTGTATTCGAAGGCCGTAAATCCGGTGGTGTTGCCGCCCGGCCGCGATAAGCTTCTGACAAGCCCTGCCCCGACTGGGTCGATGACATTTGCGAATACGATGGGAACCGTGCGCGTGACCCGTTGTAAGATCGCTACGGTGTGGCTGGCCGATGCGACAATGAGGTCCGGCCCAAGCGCAACCAATTCTTCGGCATAGAGGCGATACTGTTCGGGATTGTCAGCAGCCCAACGTGTCTCGATCCGCAAGTTGCGATCGATAATCCACCCCCAAGCTACCAATCCCTGCCGAAACGCCTCAATACGGTCTGCCGCTCCTTTGTCACCTTCCGGGAAATTTATGATCAAGCCAATGCGCCGCGTTTGCTCGAGCTGCTGCGCCCGCACCGTAGGCGGCCAAACGAGCGCCGAACCAGCGACAAGTTTGATGAACTCGCGACGCCTCATTTAAGCCCTCGCCCAACCTCGGGACCACGCTAGGCGGTTGCAGAATGATACCCGACATCGAGGGCTTGGAGTAGGGTCGGGGTAGCCTTCAGACGCCGCGGATTGCGACTACCGATGCCCTGCCGGATGTCCGCTCAGGGTCATTCGCGTCATTCCCGCCAACCCGAAATTTCCGGTTCACCCAAAGAGCGGACATTCGCGCAAGGTCGAGTTTAAGAGCCTCACGCCCTAGTCTCTACTACACCAAATGTTCACGTACCTTCGCGAGCAACGCGCGCGGACTGAAAGGCTTGCTGACGTAGGCAATGCAGCCCGCCGCTAATGCTTTGGCCTCATCGCCGGCCAAGGCATAGGAGGTTACAGCGATGATCGGAACAGACTTCATGTCCGGATTGGACTTGATGCGTCGGGCGGCCTCGTACCCGTCCATTACCGGGAGCTGAATATCCATCAAAATTAGATCCGGACGCTTCGCGGAAACCGCAGCCAGCGCGTCCTCGCCGCTCTCAGCTTCGATCAACTCAAATCCCGCATTGCCGAGCAGATCGCGGAGGATACGCCGGTTGTCCTCCTGATCCTCAACTACCAGGATGCATTTGCTCATGGCTTGTCACCGGACGATTAACCTGCACAGGAATTGTAAATGCAAATGTTGAACCCTTGCCAGCTTCCGACTCGACCCAGAGCCGGCCGCCGTGCATCTCGATGATGCGTTTGGCGATTGACAAGCCGAGGCCGGTTCCACCCTTCCGCTTGGTCGCGGAATTGCCCGCCTGCTGGAACTCCTCGAAAATCTTCGCCTGGTCCGCGGGATCAATGCCCGGCCCGGTGTCACGCACAGCGACTGTGAATGATCCGTCCGCTGTAGCCGCCTTGATCGCAACCTCCCCCGTATCGGTAAATTTGATGGCATTGCCTACAAGATTGAGTAGCACCTGCGCCAGACGGCGTTCGTCGCCATGGCCTGTTGGCAGGTTTGGCGCAACGTCTGTTGTCAGTGTCAGTTTCTTTCCGGTTGCAAGCGATTCGACCCCCGTAAAGACGGTGTGCACAATGTCTTTGAGCGAGTAGTCCGCCAGCGAGAGCGTAAGTTGACCGGCCTCGATCTTCGAAAGATCGAGCACGTCATTGATTAAGCCAAGCAGATGCTTGCCGTTGGCCTGCAGGCGCTCCAGCACCTCGCGCATCTTCTCTGAGGGCTCGCCATAGATGCTGTCGAGGATAAGCTCGGTGTAACCGAGAATGGCGTTGAGCGGGGTACGCAGTTCATGGCTCATGTTGGCCAGGAATTGCGACTTATGCTGGCTTGCAATTTCGAGCTGCCGGCTCTTCTCATCGATCTCGGTGAAGAGGTGAGCGTTCTGAATGGCTAAGACCGACTGCGCGGCGAAGGTCTTGAGCAGGTCGATGGTGTTCTGCGGGAACGCTCCGGGCTCCTTGCGGCGCACAACCAGCACTCCGATGATATAGTCGCGTCCGAGTAGCGGAACGATGAGCAAAGCGCGGAAGCCGGCGCGGATAATGATGTTTTGGGCAGGCGTCGGAGGTTTAGTCAAAAGATCCTCAATTTGCACCGCATCACGACGAGCAACGGCGCCGTTCATAATCGGTTCACCGACGCCGAGGTGCTGGTCCTGGATCGCCTCAATCAGCTCTGCACTCATGCCATAGGTGGCACGCAGCAAAAGTTCTTTCTCTTGTCCGTCGAACTCGTAGATCGCGCCGGCTTCGGTGCCGGAGAGTTGGACAGCACGCGAGACAATGGTGGACAGCACCGTTGCGAGGTCGAGCGTCGAGTTGACCGCTTGGCTGACGTCGCCGAGGGCGCGTAGCTCTTCGACCGAACGCGCCAGCTCATCCGTGCGAGAGCGCAGCTCGTTGAGCAGCCGCGCATTCTCGATGGCAATAACCGCTTGGCGGGCAAAGTTCGAAACTAACTCAATCTGCGAGTCAGTGAACGGCCGTACCTCTTGACGAGTTATGGAGATGGTGCCGATCAACTCGGTGTCCTTAAGCATTGGGACAACGAGCAACGTCCTAACGCCAGCAAGCTCGACAGCTGCAACCGCTACTGGATGGCCCGCTAAGTAGCCAGGATCTTCTCTAGCATCAACAATGTGGGCAGCCTGGTTGGTTGCGACGACGCTGGCATGGACACTACCCGTGGGCGCTCGGAATGGTTCTCGCTGTGCTAACTCGACGAAGGCAGGTGACCGAATGCTTGACGCCGCTAAGTGGAAGAAGTCCCCATCGTATAAACTCAGATTGCCGGCCGCGGCCTCGCAAAGCCGCGTCGCATTGGAGAGCATTGCATCGAATACCGGCTGCAAATCCCCCGGTGAGGACGAAATGACCTGAAGCACCTCGGATGTCGCCGTTTGCTGCTCCAACGACTCGGTCAGTTCCTTAGTGCGCGCCTGTACCTCGTCGAACAGGCGCGCATTCTCGATGGCGATTACCGCCTGGTCGGCGAAGGTGGTGACCAACTCAATCTGCTTGTCGGTGAAGGGTTTTACGGTACGGCGATGAAGCGTGAGAACGCCGATCGGTGTTCCCTCACGGAGAAGTGGAACAGCGAGTGTAGTGCGAGTTCCGGTGGCCGCTTGTAGTGTAAGACCACTAGCATCTGGATCAACCAAAACGTCGTGAATGTGAACGGTAGCACGTTCAAGAATTGCCCGATTGGCTGGGGTATTACCTATTTCGCTTGTCAATAGGAGTTGCCAAGCTTCAGGCGTATATCCGTAATTGGCGACCGGTCGATAGATAGAGCCTTTTTGTTGGACGATGGCAGTTTGATCCGCCGCACATAACTTCGCAGCCGACTCAACTAGTGCTTCGAGCACTGTTGGCAGATCAAACGTAGAACGGCTGATGACCTTGAGCACGTCGGCGGTTGCCGCCTCGCGCTGCAGCGCCTCGTCCAACTCACGTGTTTTTGCTGCGAGCTGCTTTGCAAGCGCGGACGACGACCGGACTTCGCGTCCGGCGCGCGTTTTCGTCTTTGCGGCCCCGGTTCGCTTCCGAGGGCCGCGCTTGGGGCCTTTCGCCCTTGACTCCCCCCGCCTCATCTCTCGTCGCCCCGATGGACAGTGTGGGTCGAAGGTGAATCTACCATATCTTCCCTGCGCAGCACATCGCCGCGATGCGCAAAAGGCAGGCGGTAACGCCGACTTGTTGACCATTGTCCCGCGAGACACTTTCTGTGATATCGTAGCTGGCCATTCTTCTCTTCTTTTAAAAAAAAGACCGCGCTGTGTGACCTACATCACACCCGGCAGGAGGTTTTGTCTGATAAGGGCCAATCGACTGCTCTCCCCGAGGGTCGATGCGACAGTGAAGGGAAACCACGACCACCCAGCGACACCGCAAAGACTGTTGCGGACCCATCCCCTTCCAGCACTATCCGGACCGACGGCATCGCATGACAGCGACAAGCCGTTCGAGCTTGTTGCCATCTGTCTGTGGTCAGTCGTAGGCGTCGCGTTGGCTACTTTGCTGATCTGGCTCGCGCTGGGCGGCGAAGTGTAGAGTGCCCGATTAGGGCGTGTACTCATAAATCGCATGCCGTAGGCGCGGCTCAGTGGCGTCGCAAGCAGGCCTGGCTGCAGATCTGCGATCTGGTGAACGGCCAGAACTCGACTGGCCGGCGTGCTGTCCGTCGAATAGCGAAGGTTGAGGCAGACACGGCAGCCCCAACGTCGATCAAAATAGAGCGTTTGACAACTCCGCTCGCAAATCGGGCAGCAGAAGAACTGGCGCGGAGTCCCACACGGAACCTTGTCGTAGTGATAGCGCACGACCTGCAGCCGATCGCCAGACTTGATCTCGAGGCCGTCCGGGAGCGCGGTGAGCTCGACGCGTATAAAAGCCGCGCCGAGGAACGGACGAACTCGGCGGGGGCTGAGCCACGCGCGCTAGCGCATCGGCGAACGCGAGGCGGTTCACTATCACCTTCGCATCTTTAAGATAATTCGCGTAGCCGTAAGCTGCACCCAAAGGAGTGTGACCGAGATCACTTTCATCTCTCTGGCGGATTGGCATTGTAAGACACCTTGGTCCCACCGATGCTGTGCGAACTCGCTTGCGCTGAAAATAAGGAACCATCCATGAATGCCTCGCTTGGCATCCGCAGCGGTCCAACGAATTCCGCGCGAGCGCCCCACGATGACTAAAAATAGATCGTCCAAGCCGACCAAAAATCAGCTTGCGAGACATTGCTAAGCAACTCGTGTTCGATGGTTCGAGCATCAATATCCTAGCTGCCTACAACTGTCGGGGGTTTATCATGAAAACAATAGCAATGCGCCACCTCGTTGTTTCGTGGGCGTGCGCGTTCAATAGAAGGCTGCTCTCGACCGGGTTCGTGGCGATGCTGTGCACTGCCTTCTGGGCCAGCGACGTGAGTGCTCAACTTGCCTGGGCACCTCAACAGAACATCAGTGGCGTCGGTACCTCGGTTGGTCCCTCGATAGCGGTGTTTCAAAACCGGCTTTATGCCGCCTGGAAGGGTATCAATGGCGACCAAGGAATTTGGTGGTCTAGTTTCGATGGGGCCAACTGGGCACCTCAACAGAACATCAATGGCGTCGGCACCTCGGTTGGTCCCTCGATAGCGGTGTTTCAAAACCGGCTTTATGCCGCCTGGAAGGGTATCAACGGCGACCAAGGAATTTGGTGGTCTAGTTTCGATGGGGCCAACTGGGCGCCTCAACAGAACATCAGTGGCGTCGGCAGCTCGGTTGGTCCCTCATTAGCAGTTTATCAAGGCCAACTTTATGCTGCCTGGAAGGGTATGAGCGGCGACCAAGGAATTTGGTGGTCTAGTTTCGATGGGGCCAACTGGGCACCTCAACAGAACATCAGTGACGTCGGCACCTCGGTTGGTCCCTCGTTAGCGGTGTTTCAAAACCAACTCTTTGCTGCCTGGAAGGGTATCAACAACGACCAAGGAATTTGGTGGTCCTCGGCGTCACCAGCTCCTTCTACTTGTGCGTTCTGTAACGACGGGAGCTGCCAGTGCGGAAACCAGACGGGGCCCCAACTATGCGCGAGCCACGGCGGACGAAATGCCACAATCGGATGCATCCAGCAGCAATGAGCTTTTTCAAGGGCTTTTCACAGCCAGCATCTATCCGGACCGGATCCGCGCAAGCGTGCCCCGCTTCGTGGTGCCGGCTCGCGTCCGAGCGCCGCGTTTGGGGCCTTTCGCCCTTGGCTCCCCCCGCCTCATCTGTCGTCGCCTGATGGACAGTGTGGGTCGAAGGTGAATCTACCATATCTTCCCTGCGCAGCACATCGCCTCGATGCGCAGAAGGCAGGCTGATACTGCCGACTTGTTGACCATTATCCCGAGAGACACTTTCTGTGATTTCGTAGCTGGCCATTCTTCTCTTCTTTTTAAAAAAAGACCGCGCTGTGTGACCTACATCACACCCGGCAGGAGGTTTTCTCTGATAAGGGGCCGACCGAGTGCTCTCCCCGAGGGTCGATGCGACAGTGAAGGGAAACCACGACAACAACCTAGCGACACCGCAAAAATTGTTGCGGACCCATCCCCTTCCAACACTATCCGGATCGACGGAATCACATGACGCCGACAAGCCGTTCGATCATAGCGGTCGCGTTGGCTACGTTGCTGATCTGGCCCGCGCTGGCCGGCGAAGTATAGAGTTGCTCGATTAGGGCGCGTGTACTCATAAATCCACATTCTGAAAGCGCTCAATGTCCGCTTCGCTCCCGAAGCGATCGCAGTGCGAATTGACGCAATGTGCCAATTTCAGACGTCGCGTACTTTGGTGGTCTGAGGTTGATGACCGGCTCGCCTGCTCGGCACAGTCTTGTCATAGACGGTTAATGAGGATCAAATCCCCCCAGTGCCAAATCGGGCCAGGTGGAGCACATGCGTCGATCTCTGCTTCCTTTTCTTGTTTTTGGCCTGGTCATCGCGATCGGGATTGCCGGTTTACTGGTTTGGCTAGAGTATCCTTGGCTTTTTTCGAGCACTTACACACTGAAGGTTGCGACTGGACCCCTCAGCGATTCAAGTGGCAAGTTGATTGCCGCCTTTAAACGGGAACTGGCGAACGAACAACCGCATGTGCGTGTCGAAATCGTTGAAACGCCAAGCTTAGCGGCGAGTGCGCTCGCTTTTAAAAACAATGAGGTTGATCTCGCGGTCGTCCGCGCGGACGATCCGAACGCGGCGGAAGGGCGCAGTGTGTTCATCCTTCGCAAGCTTCTCGCGGTCATCCTGGTGCCGCCTGATTCGAACGCTGAAAAACTTGCCGATCTCCGAGGCAAACAGATCAGTGTGCTAACGTCCGGTCCTGACATCGATCCGCTCGCCACCGCTTTGTTCAATTTCTATACCCTCGACGAGAAACGCGTTAATCGAATCGCACCCGCCGACTTCGAAAAGTCCATTAGGCGCATCAACGCTCTCGTGGTCGTCGGCCCGCTCGGGGCAGGTCCGATCGCCACGACCATCCAGACCTTCCGCAAGGCCACGAAGAAACCACCTACCTTTCTCGACCTCACCGAAGCCGAGGCCATCGCGGCTCGCGATCCGGTGTACGAGAAGATCGATCTGCCGAAGGGTTCGTTCGGTGGAAGCCCGCCTGCACCTTCTGACGATATAACAACGCTTGCGGCGAGCGTTTTGCTAATCGCCCGGCCGTCTCTGTTAAACTACGCTGCCGGCGAGCTAACCCGACTCCTGCTCGCGACCAAGGCGAAAATTGCGGCTTCAGTACCTGAAGCAGGCCAGTTAGCCGCCCCACCCACCGACCGCGATGCCGTCCTGCCGACCCATCCTGGGACGATCGCATACCTCAACGGTGACGCGCCCAGCCTTTTTGACGAGGCGACGAACTACATCTCTTTCGCGACCATGTTCACAGGCGGGTTTGCGGCTTTTGCTGCCTGGATCACGTCGTTACGCAACCGACGCCAGTTGCGCGAGCTAAAGCAATACACGGAGCGGTTGCCGGCATTGCTTGAGGAATTAAAGAAGAAGCCGTCCCTGGCCTATCTCGATGCATCCCAGAACGAGTTGGATGAGTTGTCTGAATGGTTTGTCGAGAAATTCGTCACGGGTCAAATTTCTTCGGATGTCTTCAATGGTGCCGCCACGCGTATGACGCACCTCAAGGACCTCATCAAGAAGCGGCGGGAGGCAGGCCAACTCGTCGCAAACCAAAACCAAAGTCCGATGGAATCAATAGGTGTTGAGCCCTGCAGCGGCACCAAGCCGAGCTAGCGGCGCACTCACGATCATTGGAACATTCTATATGGATGAGGCGGCCCTCCTAGGTGCGGAAAAGTCAGGGGCAGACCGTTGAAACGCCGACGAGGCATCACTCGTACCGGAGCTAACCGCGTGTCCGGCTGTTCTTCCGGTTTGATCTGACCTCCCGCAATTAACTTTCAAGCTCACTCGGGACGTGCCCGAACCGTTTACGGAGATACACCCTGAGCTTCGCCTTCGAGATGACAAAGCGGTGCACCATCGGATCGAAATGACCGATATGCGGGGCCCAATTGCGAATTGTTTGTTGCGACCTGCCGCAAATCGCCGCCGCCGCCGACACACTCAACTCGTCAACGTTGGACGAATTACCCATCGCCTCGCAAGGTCGCTCGATCATCATGACAACGTATTTTCCCGCGTTGCCATCCCACAAAATGTCGATCAACCCATTTCGCAGATATTTGTCGAAAAGCTGTCCTGCTTCCTTTCTCGGTAGGGGTTCTGTAAAGTGCTTTAGGAAGGCCTCAACCATCGCCTCTCGGTCAGTCGAATCTGGGCGCGTTCCTGTGCCCCACTGTGGTTGATTTATTCGGTGGGTCGTTTGGGTCATGTGGGGTTGTGTTCTAGCTGGACTGATTTCCTGAGAGTTTCGACTAGCTCCTGACGTCCTATCGACAGGAAGCGCCTCAACGTCGGGCAATTCAACGGGTCATTTCGCTGTGTGCATCGGCCTTCCACGTCACCCGTTACTCGATCTTCGTGAGGACAAGGAAGAACCACGGCACGGACTCCGCAATCGGGACACGCAACAATTACTTCCGACATGCCCATACCCCCTTAGAGTGCAGCAAAGTCATCATACGCGACAACGATCAACGCCAGTGCAGATCGATATCGATGATGGCCCAGCTCGCATGTTACCGAGGCCATCGCCTACGCGCCGGAGCTTGCGTCCGTGGTCAAAGCTTCCCCCACGGTCACTAATCTTTCTCTCGCGTCTGCCAAGCGATTGTAGTAGGCAGCCATCGCATAATGTTGTGCCCTGCTGGCATTAGAAACGGCCGCCTTGGCGAGCGCGGCTTCCTCTTCCGCTAAATGGCGATAGTCTTCCGAGTTCATCGTTACCAAGGCACCGTCGAAGAATGGCTTTATGCTAGCGCTCGCCCTGATGGACGGAACCCGTAGAGTGCCAGCGCATCGCTGCTCATAGCTGTCTCTCGATAGAGAGGCGAGTTCGGAGACGTCGCGAGGCATGGACGCCAAGAGCAAGGGCTTCGCGGTTACTCTGCGGCCCGCTGCTGGATGTTGACGGCTGCGTCCCGAATAACTTCGTACACGCGCCGAGGCTGGGAAAGCATCGGCACATGACTTGATGCAAGTTCCGTAATCTTAGCGTTCATGCGCTTGGCCAAGAAGCGCTCCAGCTCGGGCTGTATGGTCCGATCCTCAGAACCGACAATGTAAGATGTCGGCTTGAGCTTCCAGGCGGCACCCGGAACGGGTTGACCAAAAAGATCAGCTAGTGGCGCCATTTGCGTAGCCCAAACCAGTTGCTGCTCAGTTTCTGGCAGGTCGCCTGCAAATTCGGGAACGCCGGACGGACGAAGCCATATCCGCCCGTCTGTCACTTCGATGTGCTGGAAAATAGGCGTGGCCGGGTACTTGTTTTGGTCGACAAGCGTTGTGTCGCCGTCCTCCGGTGCAAACGCGCATATATAAACGAGCGCTGCCACACGGTTGTCAGTCCCAGCTGCCGTGATGACGGTGCCACCGTACGAATGACCGACGAGAACGACAGGACCGCTGGCGCGAGCGAACGAGGTTCGTACTGCCGCGGCGTCGTCAGCAACGGTGTTGAGATGGTTTTGCGTCGAGATCACTTGAAAGCCATCCGCCAAGAGCAGCGGGATCACCTTGCTGTAACACGACCCATCAGCCCAAAGGCCGTGTGCGAAGACGATGGTGGGCTTGTCGGACATCCTAAACCTCCGAATGTTGACGAGACGGCGTGCAGCCCGGCCATGGCGAAAAGATGCATCCAATCCGCGATGATCGCAATGGGTCGATCTCGGCCCTTCAGCAGCCTTCGGGTGAAGGTCCGATTAACTTCGCGAAACAGTCGTCAAAGCGGACGCAGTTGATTGGCAGGTTTGTGCCAAAAAGCTGACATCAGGCTGTGCGTGGTGGTGTGATGCTCGTTCGAGTCGAAGCCGTTGAAGCCGAGCTGGTTTACCGTCCAGACCTCAAGGCGCTGTTCAAAATATCTGTTCCAGCCTTGCCATCGAAGCGGCGGTGAGCCTTCGTCTATTCACTTTCAAATAGATCGTCGTACTGCCGCGGCTGGGAGCGAAGATATTGGTTCGGCGCGCGAACGTGTCCGCCCAGCTCCGCTGCGGCATGCCATGGCCAGCGCGGTTCGTAGATGATCGCGCGGGCGAGTGCGATCAGATCGGCATCACCGGTCCCAACGATCGCCTCGGCCTGTGCAAAATCTGTGATAAGCCCTACGGCAATCACAGGCATATGCACGGCCAATTTGACCGCGCGGGCAAGCGGAACTTGGTAGCTTGGCCCGACGGGAATTTTCTGTCCGGGATGGAGGCCGCCGCTCGAGATGTGGATCGCGTCGCAGCCACGCGACTCCAGATTCTTGGCGAAGGCAATGGTCTGTTGGATATCCCAGCCGCCCGGCACCCAATCCGTACCGGATACGCGCACTGACACCGCTCGTTCGGCAGGAAATGCCGCGCGCACTGCGTCGAAGACTTCGAGCGGAAATCGTATGCGGTTCTCAAGCGACCCGCCATATTCGTCTTCTCGCTGGTTAGAGAGTGGCGACACGAACTGATGCAGCAAATAACCATGAGCGACGTGGAGCTGGATCAAATCGATCTCAAGCCTCGCAGCCCGCAAGGCCGCTTGCGCAAACGCATCGCGAACGCGCCGAAGCCCTTCCCGATCGAGCGCAACGGGAGGCACCTCGCAATCGGCATATGGGATCGGGGAAGGCGCTACCGTCTGCCAACCGAGCGGATCATCTGGGGCGAACTGCGCTCCACCCTTCCATGGTACTTCAATGGAAGCTTTGCGGCCCGCGTGATTTAACTGTATTCCAATCGGCATATCCGACCAGCGTCGAATACTCTTCAGTGTCCGGCCCATCGCGGCTTCGGTTTCATCGTTCCACAACCCGACGTCGGCGTAGGTGATGCGGCCTTCGGGGAGAACCGCGGTTGCTTCGATCGTCAGAAGAGCTGCGCCCGAGAGTGAGAGATGACCGAGATGGATAAGATGCCAATCGGTCATGCAGCCATTTTCGGCCGAATATTGGCACATCGGAGCGATCACGATCCGATTGGACAGATTGAAGTTCCGAATACGAATTGGTTCGAAGAGAGTGACTTTAGCCATGGCGACTCCTTGCGGTCGGTAACACAGAGGAGAACCCCTAGGCGCGGAACGCCGACGTAAACTACGAAGACCAATTCATTCTTGATCCGTTAGCGGGGTCCTCTGGCCGGATCGGCAGAGTTCGGCGGCTCGTCACCGTAAGATGCCGGCGGTCGCGAATACAACGTAAAACTTTCTCGATTCAACGGCACGGCATCCCTGCTTTGACCCAGTCCTCCAGCACTTCGACGAACCTCTCGTGCGCGAGAACCCAGGCCTTCAGGTACTGCAATCCCGAAGGGCCTTAGGTTGTGGCTCGGTAGTATCTCAGTTTGAATTTCCGATTTGCGTGGCGGCCCGGCATTGTCGGCAAGCGACATTTGTCGGATCTAGTTCGTCGGCCTGTGCGCCGCGCCTTCAGCCCTTTGGGCTGCTGGCGGCAAGCTGCTGGCCCATCGCCTGGTGCACCGCATTGATCGCCTTCAGAGGTCGGATCATCACCTTGAAGCGGTTGATCCGATCTTCGGAATTCCAACTGATGATGTCGACGCCGTTGATCGTTAAACCACCGAGCCGAGTCTCGAACTCCAGCACAGCCGATTGCTCGCCGAGCCAATAGCCGACATAGCGGAACTCAGGGCTGACCAGCACCTGCAGCGCCGCGACTAGGTACGCCCCGGTGATTGAGCGGCCGACCTGCGGCGAATGCAGGATCGGGGATTCAAATACCACGTCGTCAGCCAACAACTGGTCGAGCAGGTCCAAGTCACGGCTTTTGACTACATGCTCCCAGCGCTCGATTGCCAGCGGAGTCATTGTGTCTCCTTATCGCGGTTTCCTGCAGTTTGAGCATGTCGCTTTACCACCGAAAGAACGTCTTGAGATATGTGCAGAAGCAGACATCGGGAAACGATGGCCTACTTCGCTTCCGTAGCGGCTTTTTCGATCAACGCTGCCACCTCGGGTGCGTGGGACAGAAAGATCGCGTGGCTGCCCGGAAGCTCAATGACTTGTGATTGCGCCCGCTGCGTCATGAATCGCTCGAGGTCCGGATTGATCATTCGGTCCTGCATGGGAATTACTGCGTAGCTGGGCTTTTGTTTCCAAGCCGCCACTGTGGCTTTCGCCTTCAATGCATCACCCGAAACCGGCACTTGGGATATCGCCATAAAGCGCGCGACCGCCTCAGGAGCGTCTGCAGCAAAATCACTCGGAAACGCATCGGGGTTGACTGCCAAAAAGCCGTCGCCAACTGGTCCGATGCTCTTGGCTGCTGGTGGAATTTTGTCAGCGAGATCCAACAAACTCTCGCCGACGTCTGGTTGGACGGCCGCTACATAAACGAGATCCTTGACGTCGGGTTGCAGCCCCGCCTCGGTGATGATCATCCCGCCATAGCTGTGGCCCACCAGCACACAAGGACCTGCCTTGTCGAGAACGCGGCGCGTCGCAGCCACGTCCGCCGCGAAACTCGTCTCAGGCAACTGGACAACTCGTACCGAGTAGCCATGACTCTGCAGAATGTCCGCCACCGGCTTCCATCCGGAACCATCGGCGAACGCACCGTGGACCAGAACGATAGTCTTGACGGCCGCGTACCCAGGGGATGATGCCGCAAGAGCGGCGCCCGCGAGGAGGGCCGGAATGAAGCGTTTCATGGCACAGCTCCGCTAATGTTGGCGACAGTCAGCGTAAATGTGGCTGGTGGACGAAACAATCCGCACCAGGGCACCCTCGCTCCATCAAAAGCTCTGGAGTAACTTTCTACCTGGGAGGACCATTCGATCGGCGCCACTCACCGGCATGCGGGTGCCTGATTTCTTGTAATTAATGAGGACCTTTTTCCCTCGGCGGCCCGCGCGTGCGGCCTGAAATCCTCGTGCAATTTGTTGTCTCGCATCTACCGGGAGGAAGTGATGGCTGAAAATCACTCCGCTACGGATGCCGACGTCGTTCTCGTCGGCGCCGGGATCATGAGTGCGACGCTCGGCACTCTGCTTAAGGACCTCGAGCCGCGCTCAGGATCGTGATGCTCGAAACTCTCCCGCAGCATACAGGCGTGTTGGAGTTCGGCACCGAGTTGGTCGCTGCCGCAGATCGCTCGCTGGTAGCGCTGCTAGGTGCCTCACCGGGCGCCTCTACCGCGGCGTTCATCGCGATGGGCGTACTGGAGAAATGCTTCAAGGACAAGCTGACCGCGGACGGCCGTCCTATGGACAGTCGTTGATCGACGACGCCGCTCTGCAGCAGCGCATTCGTGCCGAGACCGCCGCTGTACTGCAACTGGAAAACGTCTAAGATAGAACTCGCAAAGGCCGATCCTCTGGCAAGAAGGATGGAGGCGTTTCATGGACGCCCTGGCGCTGTTATTGTCGCGGGTCCAATTTG
>JAFAXD010000034.1 GCA_019241285.1 Xanthobacteraceae bacterium
AGCTTCAGCAATATAGTGCACCCGATCCAAACCAAATAACGGATAAAGGGAACTCCGCTCCGATTAATAAAACTATCAAATTGGAATTGATCCTCAATTTGAAGACCGCTCGCAAGCTCGGGATATCTTTCAATCCCGAGTTTCTGACGCTTGTCGACAAGCTCATCGAATGAAATTGCCGGTCGCCGTGGCAAAGTTGAGCCACGCACCGGCTGTTCGGGTTGTTGACAGTCACTCACGCACTTGACTGCCGTGCTTTAATGAGCGCGAGACACGACCGCGCAGCGCAGGTGACGAACGAGCCCTGTGCCATCTTGAACCTATTCGCCGTCGAGTGCGCCTGCAAAGAGCGCCGCCAGACCAAAGAATCAGCGCTCTGCTCAAGAAGCAGTCGCGTACTGACCAGCGGCTTCCGCTATACTGCAACGCGAATGGCAGAAATCATTGTCAGTTGCCCGGATTGCAAGCTGAGGGTGAAGGTGACGCCGCAGAGCGAGGAGCCGCTGAACGCCAGGTCAATCTGTAATCACCGGCAGAATCCACTGAACTGTCCGATGCTGCAGGCCGCCTTGGCCACGGGCCGCCGCGGTGTGCGGCCGCCGGAGTCATAGGAATGTGGGGTCGTTGAAGAAGTGGGTCCTCGGGTCCTCTTTATGCGATTGCAGGTTCGTACACGCGGCACCGCTGGTGGGCGTTGGGCGGCGATGTAGAGACCGGGATTGGGTGAATGGAGCCAACCAGCGGGCAGTTGGCGCAAAGAGAGCGGCCGCCAGCCGCTTCAAATTGATGGCGGCGGCGGTCAGATAGGCTTGAATGCGCATGTTCGCGATGCCGCGCCGGATAGCGCGCCCAAGACCGTGCCACGACTTTGCCTCGCCATGGAAACCTTCCGACCGCCAGCGATGCCGCTGATACAGCCGTCGGTCTTGGTCGCTCCATCGGTCACGGCGTCGTCGAGCCCTGAGCAGAGCGGGATAGTCGTCGCCTACCACGACTGCTTTGTTCGCACGCCCTTTCGACAGGCAGTCGCCCCTTATTGGACAGCACGCGCAATCTTTGGCCTTGGAATAGAAGAAGCGACCGTGCTTCACAGGCCGAGTGGCGCGCAGAACGCGCCCTCTCGGGCATTTCAAGATGTCGTGCTTGGCATCATAGCGAAAGCGGTGCATGGGCACACGCGATCTGATCGGCTCGGCCTTTGCCGGGATCAATGCGTCGATGCTGCGCCGCTCGAGAGCACCGTAGACCTTCGCGTAAGCGTAGCCGGCATCGGCCGTTACGGTTTTAATGTCGACCCCTGTAGTTGCTTTTACCTCATCCACCTGGGGCGTTAGCATCTCCCCTTCGTTCTTCTCGCCAGTCGTCACTTCGACGTCGAGGATAACCCCCGCTTTGTCGTCGACGGCCGCGTGCTGCTTGTAACAAGGCTCAAGGTGCCGGTTCCGAGCGTTGGTGGCCATCGTTGCATCGGGATCGGTCACGCAAACCTTCTTGGACTTGCTGCTCTGCCGATTTTGCTTTTCGACCTCGACGTTATTCTCGTCGAGCACCTCTACGACATGACGCTCGACAAGGCTCTCCCAGCTCACATTGGCACGAATGAGGGAAGCGTCAACGTGCACGATCTCACCGGTCGCGATCCTGGCGTGCAGACACGCCTCAACCGTGCGCTTGAATATCTTGCGGAATCGATCAGCGCCCCACCGCTGTCGAATGCGCGTTAGACTCGAATGATCGGGCAGTTGTTCGTGAACGCCGTAACCCACAAACCAACGGATAGCGATGTTGACGTGCGCTTCGCGAATGAGCTTACGGTCATGCACGATGCCGTTAAGCAGGCCGGCGAGCATCAGCCGGACTGCCACTTCGGGATCGATGCCCGGTCGACCATCGTCGAGGCAATATAGATCCGCGACCTCGTCCCGCAGCCACGAAAGGTCGAGCACACGATCGACCCGCACGAGCACATGGTCATCAGGAATGAGCTGTCGCAGCGAACCGGTGATCAGCAGCTCCAGTTGATCCCGCTCTTTGCGCCCCAGCATGAAGTGCTCCCGCCAATCGCGAATCAGCAGCGATAACGGAATCAGTCTGCACGGACTTTTTCAACGACCCCACGATGCAGCGTTGCCAGCGCGCCGCGGGAAAGAACTCGGCAGCGCTCTCGGCAAGCCCCAGGCAGGCGTCCGAGATAATCAGCTGCACGCCGGCTAGACCGC
>JAFAXD010000191.1 GCA_019241285.1 Xanthobacteraceae bacterium
CGCGCGGCTGGGACAGGACGCAGTTGCAGGGGCGTGGGGGCAGTTTTGCCTGTGACTGGGATGGCCTGCAGCAGGCCATCGCACCGCAGCGGGCGCCGCGTATCTTCATCCGCAAGCTATCGTTTGGGTACCGCCCGGACGCGGACATTTTCGACAATGCCGAGGTCGCGCTGGAGCCTGGGCACGCGCATCGCCTATTCGGCCCAAACGGGGCGGGCAAGACAACCTTGCTGAAAATCCTAGTGGGCGCGCTCGCTCCCCGATCGGCGCATATTTCGCTCGATGGCGCGACTTACGAGCCGTGGCGGACTGGAAATCGAGCGCTGGCCTTGGCCACCCAGAATCCCGATCAACAATGGTGTGGAGCGACTTTGCGCGAAGACATGGACCGGCGCCGCGCCGCCCTCGCGGGGCAACCTGCAAACGCCGCGCTGACCGAAGCGCGGATCTCAGCTCTTGCCCGGCGGCTTGGCGTCGGCTCCATCGATCAGCACCTCTATGAGCTGCCAATCGCAGCGCGCAAGCGCATCAGCTGGTTGTGGCCATTCGCGGGGGCACATCCCTGGATCATGCTGGATGAGCCGACCATCGGTCAGGACGCCGAGACCTGCCGTGCCCTGGCCCGCACCATCGAGCGGCTGTGCCAATCGGGCTACGGCGTGATGTTTGTCACCCACGATGACGAATTTGCTGCGACTGTGCCGCATCGCGCCTTGCGCATCGAGAATAAGCGCATCAGCTAGCCTTTTGCGCGGGCCCGGCCAGTGCCCTGGTCAATGCCGCTACCGCAATGGTATCGTTGCCGAAATCGCCCCTCCGCATGGGCCTTAAGGCACCCAGCGCATCCTGCATCCCTCCCCGCTTGCGTTGCTCGGTTCTCCATCGGCTCGCATCACAGTATGGTTCCCGCGTTAGCAGTCAGGGACAAACGCTCATGATCGACCTCTACACCTGGACCACCCCAAACGGCCGCAAGGCCTCAATCATGCTCGAGGAGATTGGACTCCCCTACCGGGTGCACGCGATCGACATCGGCAAGGATGAGCAATTCAAGCCTGACTTCCTCAAGATCAGCCCCAACAACCGCATCCCGGCGATCGTCGACAGCGACACCGGCATCAGCTTGATGGAATCCGGCGCACTGATGATCTATCTCGCCGACAAGACCGGCAAGCTGCTGCCGAAAGACGGCGAGCCGCGTTACCGCGTGCTGGAATGGTTGATGTGGCAGATGGGCGGAATTGGCCCGATGCTCGGACAGGTTCACCACTTCGTCAAATACAACAAGGGCAAAGCGCCGTATGCGGAGGACCGCTATCTGAAGGAAGCACACCGGCTGTATGGCGTGCTCGAAAAACGTCTCGCCGGGCGCGAGTTCGTGGCTGATGCCTATTCGATTGCTGATATTGCCATTTGGCCCTGGATCTCGCGTTTCGAATGGCAAACCATCGATCTCAATCAATACCCCAATGTGAAACGCTGGTATGTCGCCATCGCCAATCGGCCGGCGGTGCAAAAGGGCTACGCTGTGCCGAAAGATATGGGCCCCATTCCAATGCCCTGAGCTCGGTCGACCACCGCGCTTCAGGAATCCGATCGGCTGAACACGCACCTGAAGCGTTGGGCTCGCCGGGCGTCTCAGGCCTGAATCACAACGTCATGATAGACCGCAGACAGTAGCGAAGGACTGTGCAATGGGAGAATTTGGCATCGGGCAATCCGTACCGCGCGAGGAGGATCCCTATCTGGTGCGTGGCGCGGGCCGTTATGTAGACGACGTCACCGTCACCGGCCAATTGCGCGGCTTCGTGCTGCGCTCGCCCCACGCCCACGCACGCATCCGGAGCATCAATACCGAGGCCGCCCGCTCGATGCCGGGCGTGCACCTTGTCCTGACTGGTCGCGATGCGGCGATTACAGCCTTGGGAATCCAGCGACCGCTGGTCCCGCGCAAGCGGCGCGACGGCACGCCTGCGGTTCCCGCATCACAACCCGCCCTCGCACGCGACATCGTCCATCTCGCCGGCGACCCCGTAGCGTTCGTGGCGGCAGAGACCTTGCATCAGGCGAAGGACGCCGCCGAGGCGATCGAAGTCGACTATGAGCCGCTCCCCGCCGTGGCGAATGTCGAGGAAGCAATCAGGCCCGGTGCACCGAGTGCGCACGAGACCTATCCAAACAATCAGACCTATCTCTACGAGGTGGGCGACAAAGCAGCAGTTGATCGCGCTTTTGCGGCGGCGGCGCATGTGGTGCAGCATCGCATGGTGATCAACCGGATCACGACGAATGCGATGGAGCCGCGCGGGTGTCTTGCCGAGTACGACCAACGTGACGACCGCTATACGCTCCGATGCACCGTGCAAGGGCCGCACATCATTCGCCGCACGCTCGCCGGCGAAGTTCTGAAAGTGCCCGAGACTCAGGTCCGCGTCATCTCGGAGAACGTCGGCGGCGGGTTTGGAATGAAGGGTGCGCTCTACAACGAATACATACTATGCGTCGTTGCCGCCAAGCTCACCGGCCAACCGGTCAAATGGATATCAGAGCGCAGCGAGGGCCTGCTCACCGACGAGCAGGCACGCGACAACGTGACCGATGCCGAGCTCGCACTCGACGACAACGGCAAAATTCTCGGACTGCGAGTCAAGACGTTTGCCAACATCGGCGCCTACTATCACTCGGATCGCAGCGCCGGACCGCCCACGGTGAACGTCGGCGTGCTCGCCGGCACCTATGTCATACCCGCCGCCCATGTGGAGGTGACGGGGGTCCTGACCAACACGATGCTGACCGGGCCTTATCGGGGTGCCGGCCGGCCCGAGGCCGCTTACGTCATCGAAACCATGGTCGATCTCGCGGCCCGCAAGCTTGGACTAGATCCAGCCGAAATGCGCCGGCGCAATACCATTCCGGCTGCGGCGATGCCCTACAAGACCGCCCTCGTCTACACCTATGACTGCGGCGACTTCGGTCGGAATCTCGAGGATTGCCTGGTCAAGGCCGACCATGCGGGATTCGCGGCACGCTATCGCCAGTCGCGCCAGCACGGGAAACTGCGCGGCATCGGCATCTCAAACACGGTCGAATCATCAAATGCCGGCTTGATCGAGCACGCCGAGATTCGCTTCAACCCGACCGGCACCGTGACCATCCTGGTCGGCTCGCACGATCATGGACAGGGTCATCAAACGGCCTGGCGCCAAATCATCGCGACCAAACTCGGGATTGATCCAAGCAAGGTCGGGTTCAAATGGGGCGATACCGACCAGGTCGCGATCGGCACCGGTACCTTCGGTTCTCGCTCCGCGGTATCATGCGGCAGCGCACTTATTGCGGCCGCCCAGAAGGTCGTGGCCAAAGGGACGAAGATCGTCGCACACCTGATGGAAACCGACGAGCGCGACATCGTCTTCGACGGCGGCAAGTTCACGGTCGCGGGTACGGACAAGGCGATCGGTATTTTGGAGCTGGCTCGCGATTCGTTCGTCCCGGCAAAAATTCCTAAGGGCATGGAGCCCGGACTCATTGAATCCGGCACCTTTGATGGCGGTCAGCGCACATTTCCCAATGGCTGCCACATTAGTGAGGTCGAAATCGACGAGATCACCGGCGTGGTCGAGCTGGTCCGCTACACGGCAGTCGATGACGTCGGCCATATGATCAACCCAATGTTGGTGGAAGGTCAGTTGCACGGTGGGATCGCCCAAGGGGTCGGGCAGGCCTTGTTTGAGAACATCGCTTACGACACCTCGGGGCAACTTCTCTCCGGATCGTTCATGGACTACGCGATGCCCCGCGCCGATGATTTCTGCGCATTCGAGCTGGGCGAGAACGAAGTGCCGACCAAGACCAACCCGCTTGGCGTGAAGGGCGCGGGTGAGTCCGGCACGGTCGGGGCATTGTCGTCGGTCATGAACGCGATCAACGATGCGATGGCGCGGATAGGGGCGCCTTACGTGCAGATGCCTGCCACACCTGAGAAGGTTTGGTACGCAATCGAGGCCGCGAGACGGGCTGGGACATTGCAGGCTTAGTCCCGGCCAGGTCCGCACAGCGAGGGGGCGGTGGGATGCTGGCAAATATAATCCGATCTCTGATTGCCGCGGGGCTGATGTGTGCGCTTTCGTCCGCGGCCCATGCAGTCCAGTGTCAGCCGCCTGGCGGCTTCGACGCTTGGCTGACGAGCTTCAAGCAGGAAGCGGCCGCCCAGGGCATCTCGCAGCAGACCATCGCAACGGCGCTCAATGGAGTGACCTATGATCCCGCCATCATCGCGCGAGATCACGGTCAGGGCGTCTTCCACCAGACTTTCGAGGAGTTCTCCGGCCGCATGGTGCCGCCGCGTCTCAACAAAGGCGCCAATATGATGCGCCAATACGCCGGGACCCTGAACCGCATCGAGCAGCAATTCGGAGTTCCGGGCCCGGTGCTGGTGGCGATCTGGGGCCTGGAAACCGATTACGGCGTCAACGTCGGCAAGTTTCCAACGATTCGCGCGCTGGCGACGCTCGCCTATGATTGCCGCCGCACCGACATGTTTCAGTCAGAGCTGCTGGACGCGTTGCGGTTGGTCCAGCGCGGGGATCTCACTCCCGCGGAGATGCATGGCGCCTGGGCCGGCGAAATCGGACAGACGCAGTTCATGCCGTCGTCCTACATGAAGTTCGCCATCGACTATGACGGCAATGGCCACAGCGACTTGATCCGCAGTCCCGCCGACGTGCTTGCCTCGACGGCTAACTACTTGAAGAGCTATGGGTGGCAGCGCGGCCAGCCGTGGGCACCAGGCAGCGCCAACTTCGACGTGTTGCTGCAGTGGAACAAGAGCCAAGTCTATTCCAAGACGGTGGCTTACTTCGCGCAGCGCCTGGACCAGATGGTTCAATAATCAGTCCGCACCAGGAACTTCGGAACCGGGGCAACCGGTTCCAGGAACGGCGCAACGGACGGCGCAGGGGTGGATGGGCCGAGATGCGGCAGTTTCCTCATTGCCGCTGCCTCGACCAGCAAACTGGCGGCAGCGCGCTCCGGACGCGGAACCCATTCGTCGGCCGCAATGCTGCGCAGGGCGTGCAGCAGTAGATTCTCCAGATGCTTCTCGAACGTGATATTGCGGGGCGGCGTCTCCGCCCCCGGCTCTAATACAGGCAGCGAGACGCACGCAATCAGCGCCTGCCGGACAGCGCTCTTCTGAATCACCGTTCCATATTCAAACACAAGTTCGAATTGGCTCGGCGCAAAGCAATCGCTCAGCATCATGCCGGAATGCGTCAGCCGATCATCTTGACTTAGAAACGCGTCCAGCAACTCCATGTCTGTAGGTTGTGTCATCGCCCCGCCCTCACGCGAACACAGATACAAATTCCACGACGTCGGAGGGGCCTGCATAAAGCCAGCGAGGCGCCCAGTCCGGCCGCAGGATGGTTATCCTATCACCGC
>JAFAXD010000250.1 GCA_019241285.1 Xanthobacteraceae bacterium
TCGGTGAGTTCATGGGCTACTACGTGCCGGTCGGCGACAATCACGTATTCGAGGTGAGTGCCGTCACGGCGCGCCGCGGCGCGCTGTTTCATGGCCTGATCTGCGGCTCGCCGGAGGACCTGCGGCTTCTGGAAGTCGCCGTCGCAACCCGCACCTACCAGGCGCTGCTCGCGGCAAGCCTCGAGGGCATCATCGACGTCGCCTGCGTGCCGTTCACCATGAGCACCGTGGTCAAGATCAATCAGCAATACGAGGGTCACGCCCGCCAGGTGCTGCTCACCGCGATCGGCGCCAACCACGACTGGAACAAGACCGTGATCGTGGTGGACGAAGACGTCGACATCAACGACTTCAACGACGTGTGGTGGGCCTACCTGACGCGCGGGCGTGCGGATACGCGCGCCATGGTGCTGCCTGAGGTGCCGGGCTTCTACCGCGATCCGCATCGCGACTACTGGGGCCGGCTCGGCATCGACGCAACGGCGCCGTTCGGCCGCAAGCAGGAGTTCGTGCGCAAGCGCATCCCCGGCGCGGACGCGATCGATCTGCGCGATTATCTGACTCGGCCCTCATCCTGAGGAGCTCGCGCGCACTTGCGCGCGAGCATCTCGAAGGATGGCCACAATGCACAGCCCTCACTTGTTGCCATCCTTCGAGACGCATGTGCGCACGCGCACATGCTCCTCAGGATGAGGTCAGAAAGTGAAGCATGAGAGTTCGGAAGCAAGAAGCGGAGTGCGCGCAGCGCGGGCGCGCCGATATGGACGCGGACACGTCGTGAAGGAGCCCGCACCCATGTCGGAGAATGTCGTCGTCCAATCCAGCGAACCGCGGGCGGTCACGGCCGTGCTGGCGCTGGTCCTCGCTCTCGCCTGCGGGTTCATTGCCGCCAATCTTTACTATGCGCAGCCGCTGACCGGCCTGATCGGCTCGGCGCTGGGGCTTGGGCCGGCGCAGATCGGCCTGCTCGTGACCATGACCCAGATCGGCTACGGGCTGGGACTGATCTTGTTCGTGCCGCTCGGCGATCTCGTCGAAAACCGCAGCCTCGCCGTCGGCGGCGTCGTTGTGGCCATGGCGGCGCTGGTGGTCATGGCACTCGCGCAAACCGTCAGCGTGTTCCTCACCGCAACGCTGATTGCCGGGATCGCCTGCTCGACCGTGCAGATCCTGCTGCCGTTCGCGGCGCATTTCACCACAGACGCCGACCGCGGCCGCGTGATCGGCAGCCTCACCAGCGGCCTGATGCTCGGCATCATGCTGGCGCGGCCGGCGGCCAGCATCGTCACCTACTGGGCGGGATGGCGCGCCGTATTCTGGCTCTCCGCCGTGGTGATGGGCTTCGTCGCCAGTGCGCTCTGGCTCGGGATGCCGCGCCGGCAACCAACCTCGACCTTGAGCTATTTCGGCATCCTGCGCTCTATGCCGGCGCTGCTGCGCGAGGTGCCGATCCTGCGCCGGCGCGCCGCTTACCACGCGGCGCTCTACGCGAGTTTCAGCATGTTCTGGACTGCCGTCGCCTTGCTGCTCGCGAGCGCCCAGTTCGGACTATCGCAGCAAGGCATCGCGCTGTTCGCGCTCGCGGGCACCGGCGGCGTGATCATCGCGCCCCTGGCCGGAACCATTGCGGATCGCGGCTGGACCCGGCCCGCGACCGGCCTCGCGATCTCTGCCGTGCTGGCGGCGTTCGTGATCGCGCTGATCGGCGGTGAGTTGCGCTCGATCGCGTTGCTGGTGCTTGCGGCGGTGCTAATCGACGCCGGCCTGGTCATCAACTTCGTGCTCAGCCAACGCGCCATCTATGGCCCGAAGCCGGCGAGCCGCAGCCGTATCGGCGGCTTGTTCACCGCCATGTTCTTCACCGGCGGCGCCCTCGGCTCGGCGCTCGCCGCGGCAACGCTGGTCGCCGGCGGGTGGGAACTCACCTGCGCTACAGGCGTCGTGTTCGCAGGTGCCGCGCTCGCGCTCTATGCTGGCGAGTTTGTTCGGTCGCGGAGCTGAGCCCTCAGTGATGCATAGTGCCTGGCAGCCACAGCGTGATGGCCGGGAACAGCACCATCAAGATAAGCTTGATCAGGTCAGAGACGACGAACGGGGCCACCCCGCGATAGATGGTCCACATCGGCACATCGGGCGTGATGCCCTTGAGCACGAACACATTGAGGCCGAACGGCGGGTGGATCATCCCCGTCTCCACCACGCACATCATCACGATTCCCCACCACACGACCGGGTAGCCGATCTGGACGATCAGCGGCGTGATGATCGGCACCGTGATGATCATCATCGCAAACGATTCCATTACCGTGCCGAGCAACAAATAGCCGACCAGAATGACCGAGATCAGCGCGAGCTTGTTCCAGCCGAGGCTGCCGATGAACGCCGTCACCGACTCGGTGAGCGAGGACACCAGCACGAAAAACGAAAATGACTGCGCGCCGATGATCATGGCGTAGACCATGGCAGTGGTGGCGGTGGTCTCGACCATGACCGCCAGATAGGTGCGGCGGTTGATCTTCCCGCGCCAGATCGCGATGACGAAGGCCCCGATGGCGCCGACCGCGGCCGACTCCGTATCGGTGAAAATGCCGAAGTAGAGCCCGCCCATAACGCCGAACACCAGCAGGCCGACCGGAATGCAGCGCCGCAATGTTGCGCGCAGGTGTCCCTGTTCCAAAGCTTTGACGGCCACCGGCGATGATGCCGGCCACACGCGCACGTAAATCATGATGGTGAGGAAATAGAGCAGGACCGCCAGAATGGCCGGGCCCACCGAGGCGACGAACAACTGCCCGATCGATGCTTCCGTTAGGATGGCAAACACGATGATCGGCCCGGAGCCCGGCGGCACCAGCGGGCCGAGCGTGCCGCCGGCCGCGCAGGTTCCGGTGGCGAGCGCGGGCGAATAGCCGCGCGCACGCATTTCCGGGATGGCCACGCGGCCGATCGTGGCCGCCGTGGCAAGCGAAGATCCGGTCAGCGCGCCGAACCCTGCGCAGCTGCCAATGGTGGCGAGTGCAAGCCCGCCGCGGAAACGACCGAACAGCACGTGAGCAAGCTCGTAGAGATCCTCCGACAGGCCGGAGACGGCCGCGAAGCTTCCCATCATCAGAAACAGCGGCAACGTCGCGATCTGGCTGTTGGTGAGCAGCCCGGCGCTCTCGGTGGCGAAGGCAGAGAAGAAGGGCGAGAAGCCGATGAACAAAGCGCCGGCGGCAATGCCGATCAGGCCGGTGACCGCGGCGAGCGGAACCTGGCTCAGCATCAGGATCCACATGCAGGCAAACGCGATGCCGACCGCCTTGCCGGGATTGTCCTGCGCCCAATCCGCCATGCCG
>JAFAXD010000329.1 GCA_019241285.1 Xanthobacteraceae bacterium
CCGGCGCAAGTGCAACGGCGGAGGTCGTCCGCTTCGTAGTGGTGAACAGTGCATATTCACCCAACAGCGTACCACGGGTCGCAACCTTGGTTTGCTGACCGGGAGGAAGCGCCTCAGCCGTTAGACTGAATGAGCCTTCCTGAATCACGTAACCAGCGTCAGCTGGATCGCCGGCGCGGAACAAGACCTCACCCGGCGCGACGTTTCTGGTTTCTGAGCCAATGGCCAAGATGCGCAGCGCGGGGCGGCCGAGCACGGCAAACGTCGGCACCTTCTCAAGAAAAGCGACATCGTCCTCGATGGACACTCAGGGCACCAGCTTGTACCCGCCCGCGTCTGTTACGAGGATCGCGGGGTTGGCGGCATCCTTTTCTACTTTCTGGCGTAGGCGATAGATATGAGTCTCAAGCGTGTGCGTTGTGACGCCGGAGTTGTAGCCCCAAACTTCCTGCAGCAAGACGTCGCGCGCCACCGGTTTCTGTCCCGCCCGATAAAGATAACGTAGGATCGCGGTCTCCTTCTCGGTCAAACGCACTTTGTTGCCCGTGGGATTGATCAGAAGCTTTGAGCTTGGGCGGAACGTGTAGGGTCCGATCGCGAAAACTGCGTCCTCGCTGGCCTCGTGCTGCCGTAGCTGCGCACGAATGCGCGCGAGTAGTACGGCAAACTTGAACGGCTTCGCCACATAGTCGTTAGCGCCCGATTCCAATCCAAGGATCGTATCCGAATCGGTGCTATGACCGGTCAGCATGATGATCGGTGACTTGAACCCGTTCTTGCGCAGGATGCGCACGGCTTCTCGGCCGTCAATATCGGGCAACTCGACGTCCATGATCACGAGGTCAATCTGTCCGGCTTTTGCGGCCTGGACCCCTTTGCTTCCCGAATCGGCGGCAATCGCGTGAAATTCTTCGTGCAATGAAAGCTGTTCGACCAGCGCTTCACGCAGGTCGGGATCGTCATCGACAATCAGAATCGTTCGTTTACTGGCCATGTTGCCTCAGGCGTTCTAGCCGGCAATAGACCATGCCCACGCGAAAGAGCAAGTTGACGATGAGGTACGGTATCGACATGAGGGCAATGGTTCCCGATCCCATTGTAAGACAAATCGCATTGATTCGCGTTGCGCGGAGGCCCGGATTTCCGACGCGCGGATGGCTTTGGGCGGGCCTCACGCGCATTCCGGTGGCGATCGGCCGCTCAGGCATTGTGGCGAATAAGAGAGAAGGTGACGGGGCAACGCCGCGCGGCGAGTTCCACCCAGTTCGTCTATGGTGGCGCGCCGACCGGCTCCCGCATCCGCCAACCCTGTTGCCCACGAGGCCGATCCGTCCGGACGACGCGTGGATCGAAGATCCGAAACATCGCCGGTATAATAATCCGGTCAGCCGCGGTTCAGATGAGGAGGGGGATCGCTTGTGGCGGAAGGACAGCCTCTACGACCTCATCATAGAACTCGATCACAATACCCGCCCTCGCATCGCAGGCCGGGGTAGCGCGGTCTTTGTCCACGTTGCCCGTCCTGGCTTCGGTCCGACCGCCGGATGCGTCGCGTTGGAGCTGCCCCGATTGTATCGGCTTCTGTCACGGATCGGCCGGAGGACCAGGATCGCTATTCGATAGACCGGTGCTGCGGTCTGGCGCCGAAGATTGCCGTCCCGACGCGAACGTGGGTGGCGCCAAAGCGAATTGCTGTCGGAAAATCCGCCGTCATCCCCATCGAGAGCAGGCGCAGTCCGTTGCGGGCCGCAATCTGGGCCGTAAGGGCAAAATGCGGCGCCGGTGCTTCATGGAGCGGCGGTATGCACATGAGACCCGCAATCGGGAGTCCATACGTATCGCGACAACTTTTCAGGAAATCGTCGGCCGCGTCCGGCAGCACCCCGGACTTCTGCGGTTCGGCGCCTGTGTTGATCTCGACAAATAGAATCGGCGCCCGACCTTGTCGCTGGATCTCCTTGGCGAGCGCTGCGCACAGGCTCGCTCTATCGACAGCATGGATGGCCTCGAAGAGCTGAATGGCTTCCTTCGCCTTGTTCGACTGCAGCGGACCGACCAGATGGAGCTCCACACCGGGAAACCGGTCACGGAGAGCCGGCCATTTGGCGCGGGCTTCCTGTACCCGGTTTTCGCCAAAGACACGCTGGCCCTCGTGCAAAACTGGCAAAATTGCTTCCGCTGCAAACGTCTTCGAAATAGCGACGAGACGAACTGAATCCGGAGCTCGGCCTGCTTCAGTGCAGACGCTTTCGATATCCCGACGTACCTGTACAAGTCGGCTCTCGGCGAAGGTTGTGACTTCAGTCATTGGCCAACCGGCGGCATGCGCTCCGGCGCGTGATCACTTGGCGTCATGAAAGATGATTCCCAAAGTGTGTCGTCGGCCGGATTGTACTCGGCTCACGCCGTGGCGCATGTTGACGCGATAAGTACCCCGAGCCCCCTGAACGGGACGGTGGTGAACCGGGAAGATCACCGCTTCGCCACGCATCAATGAGACAACCTGCGCGCGCGACTGCATGCGTGGGCGCTGCTCAGTCAAGACGAACTCACCGCCCGTGAAATCCGCCGTCGGTTGGGCGAGCAATACCGTAATTTGGATCGGAAAAACGAGCTCACCGTACAAATCCTGGTGCAGGCAGTTGTAGTCGCCGGTCCCATATTGCAGGAGCAACGGCGTGGCCTTGGTTTGTCCGGCTCCGTGGCAAAGGCCGAGGTATTCGGCATGGCTTTGCGGAAATTGCGTCCGTATGCCCATGCGTTCATTCCAGTGGTTCGCAAACCCGGCGAGCGGAGAATAAAATGCGGCGCGCAGCTCGCTCACCAACTGGGGAAGGGGGTAGTCGAAATATTTGTACTCGCCGCGTCCGAAGCCGTGCCGAGCCATGATCACTCGGCTTCGGAAGCCCTTATCCGCCGCATACGCAGTAACCAGACTGGCGCATTCATCACCATGTAGAAGCGCGCCAGTGGTGGCGTAGCCG
>JAFAXD010000355.1 GCA_019241285.1 Xanthobacteraceae bacterium
CGACCGCTATGGCAGCCGGACGTGCGAATCCTTCAAGCGTTTTCCCGACGTAGAACGCAAGTAACCCGAACATCAAGGGCCAAGCCACTGCGCCCCCGACATTGGCGTACATGAAACTGGCTAACGGCATGCGGCTTGCGCCCGCAACAAACCCGATAAGCGATCGCAGTAGAGCAACGAATCGCGCGGCAAAGACAACCAACACCCCGCGTCGGCGAAGCACGTATTGGGCGATTTTGATACGTGCTTCGGTCAATCCAATATAGCCTCCGTAACGTACCAATAGGGGATACCCGTAGGATTGGCCCATCCAAAAAGCACCTGCGCTCCCGAGCACTGCACCAACCGTCGCCGCCAGGATGATCCCCACAATATTAAGGTTGTTGGTACCGGCGTAAATCGCAGCGCTCACCAGGGCGGTTTCACCTGGCACGGGCAGCCCGATCGATTCCAGGAAAACCAGACCAAACACGATGGCTGGGCCGTATTGATCAATCAATTCTTTCATGCCGGTTCAGACCTGAAGCAAGCTCGTGCTTGAATTGTTCACCAGCGGTGTTGGGCACACTTGAAGCAATCATGCTCCTCCCCATCAGCACTAAGTGGTGGAATCGCTTGCAAGTTCCTCGCGGGGACGCGTTTCGGCATTTATTATGGCGTGGATGCTACTCCAAGCTGTGGCGCCTCTCGGATCGCAGCGCGCGCAATGAGCACCTCCTCGCGCGCCGGGCGAACCTGCTCCGAGGTTGGAAGCGCCGTTGTGCAATCCGGCCTGAAACCTTGAGCCTCGATCCCCGACCGTATCCAGCTCAAAAAACTCAAAAGCCGGAGGTTACAAACTCGACCCAAGGGAACGGGTGGGGGCTTATCTTTGTTGCTTTGTGCGCGGCGGGCGTACTCGGAGCAAAACGAATGAAACGCTTTCTTTTCGTTGCGGCAGCAGCAATCTTGATCTCCAATCCCCTGTTCGCGCAGACCGGAGTAGTGACGACTCCGGCGCCGAGAGCGGGCACCACAGTTACGATTGCGCCGGAGCAACGTACGAAGATCAAGCAGTATGTGGTTCAGCACCCGGTGAAACCGTATGCGATGCGCGAGCGGATGGCGATCGGTACAACGGTTCCGGCTGAAGCAGAATTGTATCCAGTGCCGGGTGACTGGGGGCCGGGCTTGGGGAATTACCGGTACATCTATTCCGGCAACACAGTCGGGCTGGTAGAGCCCTCTTCGCGGCGTGTAATTGAAATAATCGAGTAGGCTTCAAATATCTTGATCGCCCTAGACGGGATCCGTCTGAACGGCGGTTTTGGCTTAAAAGCACGCAGCTTCCACAACTGCTTTCGCCCATTGCCCCGCTCCGGCGGGGCTTTTTTCTGAAAGAAGACCCATACGTTCGGCTCCTATCCGAGCGCGCGGCGCCCGATGAAGCAAATGCGCCGGCAAAAGCCTCCCGGGGTTCGAGCGAAACCCCCGCCACGCGATGCGGTTCGTGCCGTGACTTTTCACAGAGCGCCGGGGCGCTCGCGCTGACCTCCCGGTTCTCGTTTCAAAGGCATTCGCAGAGGCGTCCTCACGCTACTCGGCTGACGCTCGGGTCGAGGTGTCACGGCCCAATCGTTGCTGGCGCTGCGCTCGTCGCGTCATCCCGCGTACCCGGGTCGCCAGATGGAATGTGGATCAGTACCAGAGCGGCGTGTGGTAGTAGTCGTAGATCTCTCGATCGCGGGCACGGTCGTTCCAGTCCCAATCAGTACCTCGACTGTATTTCGGAGCACCTTGAAGCTGATCGACGGTGATGCCGGTGCGATAGCCACCGAGCCGAGTATCATATTTCAGGGACGGCCAAGGCAGGGGATAGTAGTCTTCCCCAATTCCAAGAAAACCGCCGAACGACGTTACAGCGTACGCAACCTTGCCGGAGATCTTGTCGATCATCACCCTCTGGATTGTGCCGACCCTCTGCTCGTCAGCGCCGTAAACGGCGGTACCTTCGACCTTATCGCTGCCAATTAGCGAAGCCGTCTCTCGTTCAGTCGTTGCGGCCATCGTTCGCTCCTGTGGATTTTAGCTTTCTCCTGCAACGTTGCAGAAAAGCGTCTGTTCCGGGCATTCGCTCTCGCCCGTCGTGCTTATGCGAGCGGCTTGGTTCGCGGCGGCCACGCACAACGGGCGGACACGCGATGGGTATGGTGATTGCACAGGCTGTTCCCTCGAACACTGCCGCTGGGGCTATGAAGCCATATACTGCTCTGTTGCTGACGATCGGTGGCCCGGCTGGCCAGCCGAACTCGGACCGCGGGTCTCGAAGCATGGCGTATTGGCACGGTTAATCGCGAATGACAGCGAGGAACGGCGACCCGACAGGCGCGTTGTGTCGAACAGATCACATCGAAGGGCGACACCTATGCGCAAGCTCGTCTACTTGGCACTCGTAAGTTCGTTATTATTTGCGACAATACCGGCCGTTGCCAAAAACTCGTTGGCCCCGGGCCAACTCAAGAAGCATTACGGTCCTGTTCGTGGATATCCCGGCGCTTCCGGATATGCTCCCGGACATCTGAAACACCACTCGTCGGGTTACGCTAGGCGCTACACCCATCACCGCTGACCGAAAGGCAAAAAGGCAATCGCGGGCAGTAGAAACAATGACTGAGGAAATAGCGGCGCGCGAAGAGCGGTTACACCAACTCGCATCAAAGCTGTTCTTTACTGTCCAACGCGAGGGGCCTCGATTCTCGCTTTACCGGGAGGCGGACGTTTCGAGTCCCGTCCGACATGAAGGCCTGACCCTCGACCAAGCTGAAGAGATACTCAATCGTTGGAAACTGCGCGGCCCGCATGGCGGATGAAACGTCCCGAAAGCCGCTCTTCGTCCAAGTTGTATGGACGATGCTTTGACGCCAGCCGATAAACAACACGAGTCGTGTCTATTCCTCAACACAGGAACAGGTTGCGATTGCGAAGCGTTGCTCGAGCGCCCGCCCAGCCTATTTCCCTCCCGAGAGTCCCTCCATGTGGGGCCGGATAATAAGGCGCAGCTTCCCAATGGCGGCTGCGCCCTTTTTTGCAGCGGAACCAAAAACGCGCTCGGTAATTACATTTTGCAAGCGGCGCCCTGCGGCCTTCACGGCGCGGGCATCCCAAGAGGCTCCAGATCGCGACTGGAGCCTTTTGCTTTCAAAGCTTCAGATTGTCTAGGCATCGAGTACCGAATGAGGCGCGCGTAGCTGTCACCCCTGCCATTTGGCACCGCTCAGCCCCACTGCGAGGTGGGCATTGGCCAATTCAGCATTCAGTCGCGTGATTTACCTGGATCCGATTGCGCCCACTTTCCTTGGCCCTGTAGCAGGCCACGTCGGCTGCATGAAGTGCCTCCTGGATTGTCGCGTTCCTGTCAAGTAAATATGCAAGTCCGATACTCGCGCTGAGTTTGAACTGGCGGCTGTCCCAGGTGAAGTTTAGCTGCTCTACCGAGCGCCTCAGTTTCTCGGCAATTCTAGCGGCAATATCAACGTCGCAGTTCAATACAAGTACCACAAATTCATCACCTCCCAATCGTGCCAAGACGTCCGTCTCTCGGATCTGGCTGCGCAGCATTAAAGCCATCTGGCGCAACAGTTGATCGCCCGCTGCGTGGCCGCACGTATCATTCACAACCTTAAACTGGTCGAGATCGAAAAACATCAAAGCATGGCCCTTAGCCCCGGACTCGAGCTGAGCGATTGCGACTGATAGCATTTGCTCGAATTGGCGCCGGTTAGGCAATTCGGTCAGTTCGTCGTGCGATGCAAGCCACGTAAGACGGTTCAGAAAGTCTTGTTCTTTTGTTGTGTCGCGGATGACAATGACATTGCAAACCCCGTTCCCGTCAGTGGGAAGTGGCGTGGTCGCCATCGCTACTGGGACCGACGTTCCATCCGCTCGCACCAGCAACTGAGATGGGGGGCTTTCCGACCAGCTTCCACCAGAGATCGCCATATGCTCGGATTGTTGGGGCTCGGCGCTGAATAGGGAACTTAGCTCTAATCCGGCAGCCTGCCGAGTTGGGATGCGCACAAGGCGCTCCGCAGCAGGGTTCATATAGAGCACTCTGCCGCCCGGGTCGGTGCTGATCACAGCTTCGGCGAGCGATGCAAGCATAATCTGCGCTCGCTCCTTTTCTCGCCGGAGCGCTTCTTCGAACATGTGCCGCTGCCGCAGGAAATGCCGAGACCACCAAACGGTGAGGGCAATGAGGATAAAGGCAACCGTGAAGTTGGCCGCTATTAAAAACTCCTTGAGCGCCCGTGACCCTTCACCGAGGCTTTCCGAAAACGCCGTAGCGAGAAGCGTCAGCCGACGGTCGATATCGTCAATTTGCGTTTTGGCGAGGTCGGTATCGGGGCTAGACGGAGCGTGCTCGATTCTGGCGCGGATACTTTCGCCCAAGGTGAGAAGTTCATCCAGAATAGAATCTGACGCAATCCAATAGGAAACGGACCTATCGAAATAGGGAATATGGCGGAAGTACCTGAACAGCCAAATCAAACCGTCCACATCATCGGTATGGTTGGCGCCGCCCAGGAATCCATTTCGAGCTGCGCTGATATCTGGCGGAGACTTCTCAAGCGCGAGGCGCGCGACACGATCGGACAATGGGATCGCGATTGCTGAGCGGTACTGAATATAGTACTGCGGATCACCGGATTGGTTGTAAAGATCAAGAAAATAAATTGCGTTCTTCTGACCCTTCGTCCACAGCCCCTCCCCGGCAATATACGCCCGCGCTGCAGAGAGGACCTCGAGGCTCACCCAAGCAAGCGCCGCCTGGAACAGAACGACCGCGACAAACGGCGCAACTAGCGCCACCAGGGGTGGGGTTAAGCTGTTGGACTGCGCCGCTGTGCTCATTGAAGAACCGCAACCGCAGGATAAGCGTTTTTACATCCCGCTAAGTCGCATACCGCACCCAATTATACAATGGTCAAAGCTGCGGAAGTAGGGCTTTCGAGGCTTCGGATAATTGGTTAAAGGGGCGCAATTTCGCTTATCTGGAAGGTGCAAAACCCGGTGCAATGCGTCGGAGCGAAAACGCTGCCGAAAACCCCCCAATATCGGGGCAAAAGCGTTTGACAAACTATTTGCAAAACCGGTGAATAGTTGCCGGCGTGCTTTGTTTGCCGGGCTGTTTGATATTGTGAATTGGGTGAAGAGCATTACTCGCCCTCGCGAGCGAGAAGCGAAACCTGCACCCGGCAGCTCAACTCAACTTTCTGGAACGGAAGGTCGACCCGGGATCGTTGCGAGGCTTCGCTTCGCTCGCGGATGCTTGTTTGAAGAACCGGCCAGCCACAAGCGACGTCAATACGTAAAACGTCATCTAAGAAGAGAACGTCACCTATGGCAGATCCGTCATTGCGAGCGCAGCGAAGCAATCCAGAGCGACCCCCGCTCGCGCAATGAAATTTGTGCCGCCAAGCTGGATTGCTTCGTCGCGGAGCCTGTCATCGGGCCTTCGTGCCGGACCCGTTGGCTCCTCGCAATGACGCGTGCTGCGAAGCCTATGGCAAAGAGGCCGGGAGAAGGGCGCCTCCTGGGCCGGCGGATTGGCGACATCGGGCAAGGCGAGCGTGACCGCCGAGACGTCACCTATGGCAATTGGTCATCTATGGCAGGTTGTCATCTATGGACGGACGCATCCACTCGCCCGCGGGGCACCGCTGCAGAATGCAAACAAGCGGATGCTGAATAGATCCGTCACCTATGCCGAGTTCTGTCACCTATGGCAGAAATCAAAGACTTAGCCGAAGCAGCGCTGGGGAATTCGCCACCCATAGGCGAGTCACGCTTCCCCGGCGGAGACGCAAAATCCAAAATCCGTGTGCGTGCTGTTCGACGTCATCTTTGGCGCCGTGCGTCATCTATGCGAGCCACGTCATCAATGACCTGACCACCTGCGAGGCTCGTCGGGAATTGTAGAAGCAATGTCATGTATGGCGAATCTGTCACCTATGGCGAAAATCAACGACTTACGTCCCTCGCCTACATCCGGAACACACCCCAGCGTGTCTCGGGGATCGGAGCGTTGAGGGCTGCGGAAAATGCCAGCGCCAGCACGCGGCGGGTCTCCTGCGGCGTAATGATGCCGTCGTCCCAGAGTCGGGCGGTCGCATAATACGGATTGCCCTCGGCCTCGTACTGCTCGCGGATCGGCTGCTTGAACTCCTCCTCCTCGACCTCGCTCCAGCTGCCGCCGCCCGCCTCGATGCCCTCGCGCTTGACGATCGCCAGCACGCTCGCGGCCTGTTCGCCCCCCATCACCGAAATGCTGGCATTGGGCCACATGAACAGGAACCGCGGTCCATAGGCGCGGCCGCACATGCCGTAATTGCCGGCGCCGTAGGACCCGCCGACAATGACCGTGATCTTGGGCACCTGCGCGCAGGCGACCGCCGTGACCATCTTGGCGCCGTCCTTGGCAATGCCCCGCGCCTCGTACTCGCGCCCGACCATGAAGCCGACGATGTTTTGCAAAAAGAGCAGTGGCACGCGCCGTTGGCAGCAGAGCTCGATGAAGTGCGCCGCCTTCAGGGCGGACTCGGAGAACAGGATCCCGTTGTTTGCCAGGATCCCGACCGGCATCCCGTAGAGATGCGCAAAGCCGCACACCAGCGTGGTGCCGTAGAGCGCCTTGAACTCGTCGAATTCGGAGCCATCGACGAGCCGCGCAATCACCTCGCGCGGATCGTATTGTTTCTTGAGATCGAATGGCACGATGCCATCGAGCTCGGCCGGATCGTAGGCCGGCTCGGCTGGCGTGCGCAGCGGAATGTCGACCCGCTTCGACGTGTTGAGATTGGCGATGATGCGGCGGGCGAGCGCCAGCGCATGATGGTCGTCGGCCGCGTAGTAGTCAGCAACCCCCGACCTGCGCGCGTGCACGTCGGCGCCGCCCAGTTCCTCGGCCGTGACCTCCTCCCCGGTCGCGGCGCGCACCAACGGCGGGCCACCGAGAAAGATCGTTCCTTGGTTGCGCACGATGATGGTCTCATCCGACATCGCCGGCACATAGGCGCCGCCGGCGGTGCATGAGCCCATCACTACGGCGACCTGCGGGATGCCGGCTGCCGAGAGCGTTGCCTGATTGTAGAAGATGCGGCCGAAGTGCTCGCGGTCGGGAAACACCTCGGTTTGATGCGGCAGGTTGGCGCCGCCGGAATCGACCAGATAGATGCACGGCAGCCGGTTCTCGCGCGCGATTTCCTGAGCGCGCAAGTGTTTCTTCACCGTCATCGGAAAGTAGGTGCCGCCCTTGATGGTCGAGTCGTTGCACACGACCATGCACTCGCGTCCCTCGATGCGGCCGATCCCGGTGATCAGTCCGGCGCCGTGGATGTCGCCGCCATACATCCCGTTCGCGGCGAGGGGCGACAGCTCGAGGAAGGGCGAGCCGGTATCCAACAGCCGGATCACGCGGTCGCGCGGCAGGAGCTTGCCCCGCCCGAGGTGGCGCTCGCGGGCGCGCGAGCGACATGTCGCGCGCGGCAAGTTGCTGCCGCGCGATCGCGTCATGACCTTGCTCGACCCCGGCGCGCCGTTTCTTGCGCTTTCGCCGCTTGCGGCAAACGGTCTTTATGATGACGCCATCCACGCCGC
>JAFAXD010000385.1 GCA_019241285.1 Xanthobacteraceae bacterium
CTCGCGGATATCGCGCCGGCGGCGGGCGCGGTGCGACCCCACCGCGAAACGGTGCGCCTCATCGCGCAGCCGCTGGATGAAGTAGAGCACCGGATCACGCGGCGGCAACCTGAATGGCTCGCGCCCCGGCTGATGGAACGTCTCGCGCCCAGCATCGCGATCGAAGCCCTTGGCGATCGCCACCAGAGCGACGTTCTCGACCCCGAGCGCCGCAAGGGCTTCGCGCACCGCGGAAAGCTGCCCTTCTCCGCCATCGATCATCACCAAATCGGGCCAAGGTGATGTGGTCTCCTCATCGGTTCCGACATCAACGTCGGAGTCGGTGTTCGCCGGGCGTGGCGCTTCGTTCAGCAGGCGCTTGAAGCGCCGGCCCAGCACCTCACGCATCATGCCGAAATCATCGCCTGGGCTCAGGTCCTCGGAGCGGATGTTGAACTTGCGGTACTGGTTTTTGCGGAACCCTTCCGGCCCGGCGACGATCATGGCGCCGACCGCGTTCGTGCCCTGGATGTGGCTGTTGTCATAGACCTCGATCCGCTGCGGCGGTTTCGGCAGCCCGAACGCCGTGGCGAGGCCGGCGAGCAGACGCTGTTGCGAGGCGCTGTCGGCGAGCTTGCGGCCGAGCGCTTCGCGCGCATTGGCGAGCGCCTGGTCGATGACGAGCTTGCGCTCGCCGCGCTGCGGAACGCCGATCTCAACCTTGTGGGTGCTTTTGATCGCCAGCGCCTGCGCCAGCAAGTCGCGTTCGGCGACTTCGTGCGAAAGCAGGATGCAGCGCGGGCACGGCTTGTCGTCATAGAACTGCGCCAGGAACTCGCCCAGCACCTCGGCTGCGCTCAACGAACGATCTGCCCGCGGGAAATAGGCGCGGTTGCCCCAGTTCTGGCCGGCGCGGAAGAAGAACACCTCGATGCACGTGAACCCGCCGTCCTGATAGGAGGCAAACACGTCAGCCTCATCAACGCCGCGCAGGTTGATGCCCTGCTGCGACTGGATCGCCGACAGGGCTGCGAGACGATCGCGCAGCACGGCGGCACGCTCGAAATCGAGCGCATCGGAAGCCTTCTCCATTTCGGCGGCGAGTTGCTCGCGCACCGCGTGGCTGCGCCCGGACAGAAACGCGCGCGCTTCTCCCACCAACTCGGCATAATCGGTGTGCGAGACCTCGCCGGTGCACGGCCCCGAGCAACGCTTGATCTGAAACAGCAGGCACGGCCGGGTGCGGCTTTCGTACACCGCATCCGTGCACGAGCGGATCAGGAACGCGCGCTCCAGCGCCGTAATGGTGCGATTAACCGCCCACACCGACGCGAACGGGCCGTAATAGTCGCCCTTGCGGCCACGGGCGCCGCGGTGTTTGGCAATCTGCGGCGCGACGTGATCACCGGTGAGCAGGATATAGGGAAACGACTTGTCGTCGCGCAGCAGCACGTTGAAGCGCGGGCGCAGGCGCTTGATCAGGTTCGCTTCGAGCAGCAGCGCCTCGGTCTCGGTCGCCGTCGAGACGAACTCGATCGTTGCAGTCGCGGCGATCATGCGCTCGATGCGCGACACGTGCCCTGTGGGCCGCGCGTAGGCGATGATGCGCTTCTTCAGGTTCTTGGCCTTACCGACATAGAGCACGTCACCGGTGGGACCCGCCATGCGGTAGACGCCCGGCGTCGAGGGCGCGAGCTTGGCAAACCGCTGGATCGCGTCGCGCCCGCCCGCGAGGCCTTGCGGATCGGCAAGCTCGATCGCCTCCTCGGCCTCGGGAAGCGTCTGGTCCTCATCCTCCTCGGCCTCCGGCTCGAGCGCAGGTTCGAGATTCTGCTTTGGATTGATCATGGGACATATGTAGTGCGCCGGAGCGGGTACGTCCGCAACTCGGCTGCGATGTAGCGTTGGTGACACAGGCTTAGGCAAACCGCCCGATGTGCGATGATCAAGGGTGGCCCCACCTTCAGCCACAAGCTATGAGTGTATCTCCGTGATCTCGCGGGCGGTGATGACAGCATGGACGGTCGGCCGGGGACGCTGGTCGACCGGGGTGGGCATCGAATGAGGACACTGCGCATACACGCAGGCGCTCGCCCGTGCGAGCTACTGAGACGTCAAAACACGGGGTACTCGCCTGTCCGCACCGCATTGCTGCTCGGCGCCGGACTGGGGGCGCTCGCGCTGGCGTCGCCCCAAGCCGCTCACGCCGTCGACGCCACGTGGACTACAGCTTTAGGGAACGACTGGCAAAATGGCGCCAGCTGGTCCGGGGGTGTAGTGCCTGACGGCACTGCTATCTTTACCAACAACGGTGCGAACACGTCCGTTGGGATCTTTTCGGGCCTTGCCACCATCAATACGATCCGCTTCGATCCAGGCTCTCCCGCGTACGGCATATTTACTTTTAACTTCTCCTCGGAGTTGGACATTGTCGGGGCCGGTATCATCAACAATTCGACGTCCATCCAACAATTTTCCGCTGGCAACTTAAACTTCCGCAACTCTGCTACAGCAGGCAATGCTAATATTTTCAACGACGGCACCGTCAACTTCTTTAACTCAAGCACAGCTGGCAATGCCACCATCAGCAACGACAATCCGCTCCGGACGCTTCAGTTCATTGACACGAGTAGCGCAGGTAATGCCATTATTTTCAATAATGGCACGGTCCTTTTCGCTGGCTCAAGTACCGCTGGCAACGCCACCATCACCACTATCTTCGCCAGCAACTTCGGCTTCTTCAATTCTGTTGAGTTTTTCAACACAAGCACGGCGGGCAACGCCACTATCACCACAAACAATGGCGCTGTGACCACGTTCCAAGATAACTCTTCGGGAGGGAACGCGCGTTTCATCACTAATGCCGGCGGCAACTTCGACATTTCTGCTCTGAGCGGTGGCGGCACCACAGCCGGATCGATCGAGGGCGCAGGCAACTATTTCCTCGGCTCGAAGACGTTGACGGTCGGTAGCAATAACTTGTCGACTGAGGTGAGCGGCGTGATTCGGGACGGCAGTTTCTTCGGCGGAACTGCGGCGGGCGGGTCGCTCGTGAAGGTTGGCAGCGCTACGCTCACGCTCTCTGGGATCAACGCCTATACGGGTTCGACGTCGGTCAATGGCGGCACGTTGACGGTCACGGGAGACATCTCATCATCGAGTGGCGTCACGGTCAATTCCAATGCCACGCTCAACGGAACGGGTATTGTTCCGAACGTAATCGTCAATTCCGGCGGCATCCTCGCGCCCGGGCTGTCGCCGAGCCCGATCACGATCAAAGGCAATCTCGGAATGGCGAGCGCCGCGATCTATCTGATCCAGGTCTCGCCTACGGCCGCAAGCCGAGCCAATGTCAGCGGGGGCGCAAATGTCGGCGGCACTGTCGATGTGGTGGCGACCGGCGGCAGCTACAAGGCGTTTACCAAATACGCAATCCTGACCACGACGGGAGGTCCAGTGACCGGCACGTTCTCCGGGGCGACCGTCGTCAGCGGCAATCTCGGGTTCACTCCGCAGCTGAGCTATGACGCAAATGACGTCTACCTCACGCTGGTCGCGAACTCGCTCACCCCATTTCTGCCAAGCGGACTGTCGATCAACCAGCAGAACGTCGCCAACGCCATCAGCGCGTTCATGGCGTCCGGCAGCACCCTGCCGGCCGGGTTTCAGAATCTATTCAACCTCTCGCCGTCGCAACTCGCACATGCGCTGACACAGTTCGAAGGCCAGAACAATGCCGGCGGCGCGCAGCAGGCCGGCTACCAGCTGATGAACCAATTCTTGTTGTTGATGCTTAACCCGTTCGATTCCGATCGTTCTGGGTTTGGCGGGGGCGGTTTTGGCGCGGGTGTGTCGCGGTTTGCACCCGATGCAGACGAAGGGAGCCCGGAAGAAGCCGAAGCCTATGCGGCCGCGACATCTCGCTACAAGGCAACGCCTTACTACAAAGCGCCAATCGCGGCCGCACCGGCGTCGAAACGATGGAACGTGTGGGCCGCGGCGTTCGGCGGCAGCAATAACACCAATGGCGATCCGAACGGCACTGGCAGCGCCAATTTCTCCGCCCAGACCGGCGCGGTCGCGGCCGGCGTTGACTACAAGCTCACACAAGATACCCTGATCGGCGTTGCGCTCGCCGGCGGGGGCACGTCATGGGGCCTGGCGCAGGGGCTCGGCAGCGGCCACAGCGATGCATTCCAGGCCGGGCTTTACGCCTCCCAGCGGTTCGGGGCCTGGTATCTCTCCGGCGCTGCCGCCTTTGCCAATTACTGGGCTTCGACCAGTCGCCAGATCACCCTGCCGGCAATCGATTCGCTGAATGCCAACTTCAATGCGCAGAGCTGGGCCGGACGCCTTGAGGGCGGCTATCGCTTCGCCTGGGGTACTGTCAATCTCGCCCCATACGCGGCGTTTCAGGCGCAGAATTTCTCGACGCCGAACTACAGCGAAGCGTCGAACTCCGGCTCCAATCAGTTCGCGCTGTCCTACGCGTCGCGTACCGGCAACGTCGAGCGTGGCGAGCTTGGCAGTTGGTTGAACACGCTCTATCTGCTCCAGGGCAATTCAGTCGTGAGCCTGTTCGGCCGCGCCGCCTGGGCGCATGACTGGCAGAACACACCGCAAGCCAGCGCCACCTTCTCCGGGCTCTCCCCGATTGCAGCCTTTATTGTCAACGGCGCCAAGCCCGCCGCCGATCTCGGCGTCGTCACCGCCGGCGCCGAACTGCGCTTGACCTCAGGCTGGGGCCTGATGGGCAAGTTCGACGGCGAGTTCGG
>JAFAXD010000436.1 GCA_019241285.1 Xanthobacteraceae bacterium
GCGCACCGGCTGCGTGCTGCAGATGGGCGGCTCTGATCAATGGGGCAATATCGTCAACGGCATCGATCTCGGCCGCCGCATGCACAATGCGCAGCTGTTTGCGCTGACCTCGCCGCTGGTCACCACTTCGTCGGGCGCCAAGATGGGCAAGACCGCCGCCGGCGCCGTCTGGCTCAATGCCGACCTGGTGAGCCCATACGAATATTGGCAGTACTGGCGCAACACCGAGGACGGCGACGTCGAGCGCTTTCTCAAACTGTTCACCGTGCTACCGCTCGATGAGATCAAGCGATTGGCGGCGCTGCAGGGCCAGGACGTCAACGAAGCCAAGAAAGTGCTGGCGACCGAGGCGACTGCGCTTGTCCACGGCCGTCCCGCCGCCGAGCAGGCGGCCGAAACCGCGCGCAAGACCTTCGAGGAGGGCGCGATCGCCGCCACGCTGCCGACCATTGCGGTTGCGCAAGCCGAACTCGACAAGGGAATCGGCGTGTTGACGGCGTTCGCGGAAAAGACCGGCCTAGTCGGCTCAAACGGTGAAGCACGGCGGCAGATCAAGGCCGGCGGCCTCAAGGTCAATGACGAGACCGTCACCGATGAAAAAATGCTGCTCACCGCCAAGCATCTGACGCCCGAGGGCGTGATCAAGCTCTCGCTCGGTCGCAAACGCCACGTTTTGCTGAAGACCGCCTGACCTCTGTTACTCCGGCATGCCCAGCGCCTGCCAGATCTCTTGCAATTGCGGGCTCATCGGTAGGTTCAGACGCTCGCCAGTCGGGGTGCGGCGAATAAACCATCTATGATAGATCTCCACGAGATCGCCGTTCTGCGCGAGCTCACGGAAGGTCGCCTGCACCAAATCGCGAAATTGCGGATCGTCACGGCGAAACATCAGCCCGTACGGATCGTAGGAGAGATAATCACCGACCACGATGAACTGCCGTTGCGCCTGGTGCTGCGCAATCATGGCGTAGAGCAAGACATCGTCGGCCGCGAAAGCCTCCGCCCGCCCCTCTTCCATCATTGCGTAGCCTTCTGCGCGATCGGTCACTGACAGCAAAGTGAGCCCAAGCTTGCGCTTGTCATCGAAGAACTTGACGGCGTCCTCATTGGTTGTTCCGTCAATGCTCACGACGCGCTTGCCCTTGAGATCGAAGATTGATTTGAACCCGGCACCCCGTTGCACCATCAGCTTGGTCCCGCTGACGAATGTGGTCGGCGAGAAAGCGGCCCGCTGTTCGCGCTCGGAGGTATCAGTGGTCACGCCGCACTCCAAGTCGACCTCGCCGGCCATCACCATGGGGAACCGGCTTTGCGCCGTCACCCGCGTGAACTTGGTTCGTACCGACGGGCTATCGATCGCTCGCGCGATTGCGGCAACGATTGCACCGCAAAGATCAAGCGAATAGCCGATGGGGTGGTCAGCGGAATCCAGATAGGAGAATGGAAACGAGTCGGCGCGATAGCCGAGCGTGATTTCGCCCGCGTCGTGCACCTTTGCCAGAGTGCCGCGCAGGCGAACAATCGGCGCATCTTGCACCTGTGGCAACGTCGTCTGGGCAAAGACGATCGTCAAACCGATCGCAGCAAAGAGCGTGGCAGACGCACGCATCATGAGTCATTCACGCCGCAACCGATGGGTGGACGGGCTCGGGGTCGTCGAGCGGTTCATGAATATGTTTGGGATCGTATTCGCCCTCCCACTTGGCGACCACGCAGGTCGCAATGGAGTTGCCGATCACATTGGTGGCGCTGCGTCCCATGTCGAGAAAGTGGTCGATCCCCAGGATCAGCAGCAGACCGGCTTCGGGGATGTTGAAAGTCGAGAGCGTCGCCGCGATGACGACTAGCGATGCACGCGGGATTCCAGCCATCCCTTTCGAGGTGATCATCAGCAGAAACAGCATTCCGATCTGAGTGCCGAGCGAGAGCTCGATTCCGTATGCCTGCGCTATGAAAATAGTCGCGAAGGTCGTGTACATCATGGTGCCGTCGAGATTGAACGAATACCCGAGCGGCAGCACGAAGCTGACGATGCGATTGGCAACCCCGAAGCGCTCCAGCTGCTCGACTGTTTTCGGATAAGCCGCTTCCGAGCTCGCGGTTGAAAAGGCGAGCAGGAACGGCTCGCGGATGTCGCGCATCAGCTGCAGCACGCGCGGGCTGAAGAATACATACCCGGCCGCGATCAACAGCACCCACAGGATCGCGAGCGACAGGTAGAACCCGCCCATGAACTTGCCATAGGTGACAAGAATGCCCAACCCTTGAGTCGTCACCACGTCCGCGACGGCCGCGAACACCGCGAGCGGCGCCATCAACATCACGTAGTTGGTGATCTTCAGCATCACATGCGCGAGTTCGTCAGCCAGGGCGACGAGCTGCTTGCCCTTCTCCCCGAGCGCCGTCACGGCGACGCCGGCGAACAGGGAGAACACGACGATCTGCAGGATCTCGTTATTCGCCATCGCCTCGATGATCGAGCGCGGCACCATGTGAACGACAAATTCCCGCAGCGTCAGCGAGGAGACCTTGACGTTGGTGGCGACGCTCGCTTCCGGCAGCGGCAGGTTCAAGCTGTCGCCCGGGCGCAGCAAATTGACCATCACGAGGCCGAGCGCCAGCGATACGACCGATGCGGACAAGAACCAGCCCATGGCCTTAAGCCCGATCCGGCCGATCGACTCGGTGTCGCCCATATGGGCGATCCCGACCACCAGCATCGAGAACACCAGCGGCGCGATGATCATCTTGATCAGCCGCAGGAAAACGTCGGTGACGATGGCGAAATAGCCGCCGACAATCTCCGCCGTCTTCGGATCCGGCAATGTGGCAAAGAGCGCGTAGCCAACGATGGCTCCGAGCAGCATTCCGCCAAGAATCCAATAGGTAAATCGCGTGGACATGAGCACGCCCCGCAGCAGGCAATCCCGGCC
>JAFAXD010000491.1 GCA_019241285.1 Xanthobacteraceae bacterium
GCATGGCGGCGTCGAGGTGAAGGCCTTTGTCTACACCGAGCGGGAAGCGCACGCCGCCCGCCTGATGCCGTTCAAGCCGCCAAGCGACACCGGCAAGAAACTCCTGTGTCCGATGCCCGGGCTGGTGCGCTCGATCTCGGTCGCGGAGGGGAACGACGTGAAGGCCGGCGACACGCTCGCGGTGATCGAAGCGATGAAGATGGAAAACGTGCTGCGCGCCGAGCGCGACGGCGTGGTGAAGAAGATCTTTGCCAAGCCCGGCGACAGCCTCGCGGTCGACGCCGTGATCATGGAATTTGTTTGAAGCTGCATTCTTTGCGGCGGGCGCCTCGCTCGCGGCCATCCTTCGAGACCCTTGGCGCTTGCGCGCCAAGCTCCTCAGGATGAGGGCTAAAATTGTTGAAGCGCGGCAACCAACCGCAGCCCTCATCCTGAGGAGCATGCGGGCTTCGCCCGCGTGCATCTCGAAGGATGGCCGCAAGCGCGAGCCACTCCACGCGATCTTAACAGCCGAGCTTGCAAGATAAACTTGCAAGTTTACCTGTCGTTTGCTATCCCTCGCGGCCATGTCGCGAACATCATCCAATGCCGGCGTCGCGCAGCGCGTGAACGCCGTACCCGATCCCCGCATTGCCGATTTTGTGCATGCCGTCGGCGCTCTCGTCCGCCGGGTACGGGCCGTGTCGGCCGCACATGAACTGTCCTGGAGCGAATCCGCCGTCATGGGGCGGCTCCTGCGCGACGGCCCGGCGACCACGGCCGAGCTTGCGCGCGCCGAAGCCGTCCGGCCGCAATCGATGGGCGCCACGATCGCCGCGCTTGAGGAGAGGGGCATGGTCGCGCGCAAACCGCATCCGAGCGACGGCCGCCAAGTGAATATCGTGCTCACGGCCAAGGGCACGGCCGTCTGCAAGAGCAGCAAGGACGCAAAGCTGATCTGGCTTGCGCAAGTCATGGCCAGGCTCGACGACAATGACCGGGAGACCCTGTTCGCCGCCGGCGAGATCATCCAACGCCTGGTGGAAAATGACGGCTAGCGAGATATCCAAGCGCAGCCGCTCACCGTTTGGCTTCACATTCATCGCCCCGCTCGCGCTCGGCGCGACGCTCAATCCAATCAATTCCACCATGCTGGCGACGGCGCTGGTGCCGATCGCGGAGAGCCTCCACGTCGAGCTCGCGCAAACCGGTTGGCTGATTGCGGTGCTCTATCTGACAACCGCCGTGGCGCAGCCGAGCTTGGGCCGCCTTGTCGATTTGTTTGGAGCTCGCCGCGTTTATCTCGCGTCGCTGTTCCTGGTCGCGGCGGCGGGCGTGCTTGCTCAACTGGCGTCATCGCTTGCCGGACTCGTGGCGGTGCGGGTCCTGCTTGGCGTCGGGACCTCAGGAGCCTACCCCGCGGCGATGCGGATGTTCCGCGAGCGCGCCGACGCGACAGGGTCGCCACCGCCACGCCTTGCAATGGGCATTCTGACCATGGCCGCGCTGTCGACAACGGCCATTGGTCCGGTGATCGGCGGTGTCTTGACCCACGCCTTCGGTTGGCAGTCGATTTTCACCGTGAACGTGCCGCTCGCGTTTCTTGCCGTGCTGCTGATCCTCCTGTGGACGCCGCCCGATGGAAAACCAACCGGCAGCTGGGCGCGGCTCTCCGAAGATATTGATCTCGTCGGCATCGCACTGTTCGCGGCGTTCCTGCTGAGCCTCATGACCTTCCTGATGAAGCTCAAAGGCGGGCCGCTATGGTTCGCCTTGGCGGGCGCCGTCGTCTTTGGCCCCGCACTTGTGGTTCACTCGCTGCGCCGGCAGCAGCCCTTCATCGATGTGCGGATGCTGGCGCGCAACCGGCCGCTCACCATGACGTATCTGCGCGCCGCGGCGGTGGCGATTATCGTCTTCAGCATTTATTACGGTTTCGCCCAATGGCTGCAGAGCGCGGCCGGCTTCTCGAGCGTTGCCGCCGGACTGGTGACGCTGCCGATGTCGCTGGTGGCCGCCGGCTCTTCGTTGACGGGCGTGCGCACCAGGGACTTGCGCGTGCCATTCCTGATCAGCACCGGGGCGGGACTGGCCGGCTGTATCAGTCTATTATTCGTACACAGCGGAAGTCCGGTGTGGATGATGAGCGCGGCGATCACAATCTTCGGTCTGCCGCTCGGCGCGTTCAACACCGCGACGCAGGCCGCTGTCTATCTGCAGGCTCCGGCGGAAGAGATCGGTACCGCCGCCGGGCTGCAGCGAACCGCGCAGTTTATCGGCGCCATTGTGGCCGCGAGCGTGCTCGCATCGATTTATGGGCAGCGGGCGAGCGACCACAGCCTGCACAGTCTCGCCATGGTGACAAGCGCACTCGGCGCCATCCTGTTCATCATCACGCTGTTCGACCGTACGATCCCGCGGGCCGTCCCGACGTCCGCTGCCGCAGAACCTGAGGTGCCTGCCTCGCATGCGCAGGCAACGAACATGTCGCTCACCAAGCTCGACGACACCTCCGCACCGCGCCTCGCAGAAACGGAAATGAATGACGACGCGATCCGATTGTTGACCGAGCGGCCGCATAGATAGGGCCGCTCCAGGCCCGGCGTTTCGTCAGTTGCTGTGTTGTTGGTTGAGCGCCCACACGTAGGCGCTCACGGCCGCGACGTCGGCATCAGATAGAGGCGCGCCACCGCGCGGCGGCATGGGGTCGGAGTAGTTGCGCGGCTTCGGAACGCCATCGGCGACCGTTTTGCTGATCGCCTTGAGGCTGCCGTCGCCAAAGAACCAGACCCCATTCACCAGCGACGGCGCGAGCGGGCTTCCCTTCGCGTCCGAGCCATGGCAACCCGCGCATGTGCCGTCGGCGGCCTCGCCTTGGAAGATGCGTTCGCCTAACGCGACTTGCTCCTTGGTGGCTCCCGGAGGAACCGGCAACGAAGCGGAGGTACTCCTACCTGCATTCGGGTGCACGCCTTCGGGCGGACCAGCGCTTCCGGTTGCTGCATTTGCCACAACCGAAGCCGACGCAGGTGCGATCGCCGTATCGGCACCGGCGTGCGACGTCACCCGCCAGATGCGGCCATGCTTGTCATCAGAAATATAAAGCGCCCCATCCGGTCCCATCGCGAGCCCGGTTGGACGAAACGCGGACCGGCCAGGTTCCTTGTGTCCGCCGGCAAAACCATCCGCGAAGGTCACGGAGGGTCCGCTGGCTTTGCCGTCCTTGAGCGGCTGAAACACGACGTTGTAGCCGTCTTGCGGGGCAGGGGCCCGATTCCACGACCCGTGGAAGGCAATGAAGGCTCCACCCTGATAAGCCGACGGGAAGGCCTTCCCGGTATAGATCAAGAGATCATTGGGCGCCCAATGCGCTGGAAAGAATGCAACAGGTCCCTTCTTGTCTGCGCAAACACCGACCTTGCTGCCTCCATCGCCGCCATACTCGGGCGCCAACACAAGTTTCTTTTGCGCGCCGTCGAAGTAGCATTCGGGCCAGCCGTAGTCGGCGCCTTGCTGAACTTCGACCAATTCCTCGGCGGGGAGGTTCGCACTCTGCTCCGGCTTGTAGAGATTGGGCCAGTTCTGGGAGAGCTGATCGCGGCCATGCTGCGTCACGAACAAACGTCCGGCGCCGTCGAACGCGAAGCCCTCTCCATTGCGGATTCCGGTGGCATACCGTTCCGCGGTTGAGAAATGCTGGTCGGTTTTGTTGGCGTCGTAACGCCAGACCCCGGCGCGCGTTTCGAGCTCCGTGCACGGCTGGTGACCGGGCGAGCCCTTCACGCGGTTCTCAACTTGGCAGGCGTTGGTGGCTGAGCCGAGATCGACGTAGAGATGACCGTCCGCATCGATCCTGAACGGATGCATCGGGTGATCTCCGGTCAGCGGCAGACCGGACACGACGGTCTCAGGTGTGCCTTTCGGAGCAATGGAATTGCCATCGGCCGGCAGCTTGTAGCGGACGATCTTGTCGTTCTGCTCGGCGAACAGATAGCCGTTGTAGAGCGCAACACCGGTGCCGCCGGCGGAGCCCTGCGGTACGCCCGGGCCGAAACGTTCGATCACATCGGCGCGACCGGCTCCTTTGCTGTCCTTGAGCGCAGTCAGAAACCCGCCGGGAGGCGGCGTATCGTTGCGGTAATACCGACCGCTCCAGGTATTAGCGTAGAGCACTCCGTTTGGCGCCACGGCCATCTGGCGCACATGGCCGAGATTGTCGGCGAAAACCGTTGCGCAGAATCCATGTGAAAGAGTGAGGCCGCCATTGTCCCCGGGACAAGTGTTGTTTGTTGCTCCAGTTGTTTGAGCAAACGCCTGTGGTCCGGTCGTAAAAACAGCGACCAGCAAGGCCGAGCAGAAGATCACCGATCGACCGCTCGTGCTGTTTTGCAAGGCGTGAAGGCGTGCCATGAGGGCGCTCCGAAATACGTCGCTCGAGACCGCTACCCCCCGCAAAAGATTAGGGTCACGTCGCGCGCATTGCCACGCCTTGCTCAAGCCAACATTGAATAGCTGCCGTGCAGAAAATCGTGGCCGGCTTCCCGGGCGACACTGCCCCACATTGTTGCGCCGCTATGTACCGTTGGATATCGCTTTGGTGCATAATCCCAAGCGGTGATTGCCATTACGTATGGAGTTGAGAATGCGCGCTGCCGTTCTGTTTGCCGGCCTGATGACTGCGACCGTAGCCCAAGCTGCCGAGCCCATCCGTATCGGCCTCACCAGCGTGCTCAGCGGGCCAACCTATGACCGCGGGCAATCGGAGCAATACGGCGCGCAATTGGCGGTGAACAAGATCAACCCCAGCGGCGGCGTGCTGGGACGGCCTCGCGAACTCTACTATGCGGACAACGCTTGCAAGCTTGACATCGGCCTCGCGGGGACCCGTCGGCTGATCGAGCAGGAGCATGTCTCGGTTTTGATCGGGGCGCTGTGCACGCCGGTCACGCGCGCGATCATGCCCGTGATCGCCGAAGCAAAGGTGCCTTTGGTGATTGCCACCTCGGCGGGCCAGGACTTCGTCGACGCGTCAGGGGTTGGCGGCAACGACTATGCGTTCAAGACAATTCCATCCGAAGTCGATATCGCGCAGAGCCTGATGCGCTGGCTTAAGTCGCAGAACGTCAACTCGGTTGCGATCGTTGCCGCGGCCGATACCTTTCCCCAAGCCAATGCGCTGGCAATGGCGAAGGCCGCGCAGGACGCCGGCGTTCGCATCACCGGGCAGGAAGCGCTCGATAAGACGACGACCGATTTCGGCGCAGTGCTGGAAAAAGTGAAAGCCGGTGCACCGGATCAGGTCGTCACAGTTCTAGGGCCCTACACCGCCGCATTCTTTAAGGCCTATGAGGCGTCAGGCTGGAAAGTGCCGCTCACCGG
>JAFAXD010000624.1 GCA_019241285.1 Xanthobacteraceae bacterium
TGACCGCGATTACCGGCACCGCGCCGAAGTACGTGGGCATGGTCGAATGGCCCAGCGCCGACGTTGCCATCAAGTTCTACAAGACAACTGAAGGCTTGCCCAAGGCCGACACGCGGTTCGTGGTCGAAGCCGAGAAATAGTTTCCTCCTGTGACTGGGCCGGGCCAGGTCATCGGCTACGCCTAATCACAACATCAAGAACAGAGAGGGCCTATGGGCCCTCTTTCCTCAACCCACCTAACATGGAGCGTTCACTATGCGTACGAAGTTTGCACTCACAGCGCTTGCCGGTATCACCATCGGTGCGGTAGCTGTCCAGGCCATTCACGCCCAGACCAAGCCGAAGGTGTACGCGGTGAATGAGCTTCAGATCGTCAATCCTGCTGACATTGCGAAGCAAGCAGCCGCAGTCGAAGGTGCGGTCAAGGCAGCGGGCGGTCGCTTTCTTGCTACGGCAGGAGGGCAAGTCACTGGGATCGACGGTGATGCTCCGCAACGTGTCGTTATCATCGAGTGGCCCAATGCCGACGCTGCGGTGCAGTTCTACAAGACCGACAAGGCGTTTAATGATGGCATGAAGATCGGCGCCATCAAGGCCACTCGCCGCTACGCAGTCGAAGCCGCAAACTAATGCGGCGCAACAGATCCGGCGAGTGGAGCAAATGACCCTTTGCGGGATTGGGTCGGCCAGTCCTGCTACGGCGCACAGCATTTCGCTGCTGCTGAAACGTGGTTAGCACAGGATCAGCGAGTGGCATTCGTCAACCGGCAAAGGTCTCCTGGAACATCAACGGTTCGCTCTTCGATTTCGCCCGTGTGGCCCCGTGTTGAAGCGCGTCCCAATCGGAGCAATTGTCCACTGTTAGTTAGAGCTTCGAACCGCCATCGACATGGACCGTGTCGCCGGTGATCCAGCGAGCTGAATCCGAAGCCAGGAAGCCGACCACGCTACCGATGTCGTCCGGCATAGCCAGGCGCTTTAAGGCCTGCATGCCGAGCGTGTAATCGCGGCCCGCATCGGTCTTGGTGAAGTTTGACATGTCGGTTTGGACAACGCCTGGTGCGACGGCGTTTACGCGAATGCCGCGGATTCCCAAAGCGAATGCAAAATGCTTCACCAACGCATCCACGGCACCCTTCGTAGCAGCGTAGGCCGACAGCGTGCCGACGACGGCATGCGCCGCAAGCGAGGACAGCAGAATGATGCTGCTCCCTTCATGCAGGATCGGCAGAAGCTGCTGTACGAGGAAGAATGGTGCCCTGACGTTGACGGCGAAGAGACGATCGAAATCCTCAACTGTATAGTCCTCGATCGCGGCGGCCTTGGAGGCGCCAGCATTGGCGACCAGGATATCCAGGCGATCGCCGACGATGGCGCGGACGCCGTGCGCCAGCTTGTGCGGCCCGTCTGGCTGCGAGAGATCGGCGGCGATCGCGTGGGCACGGCCGCCAGCTTTGCGGATTTCCGCGACGACAGCTTCGGCTTCTTTCGCACCGCGGCCGTAATGCACAAGCACCTGGGCGCCGGCTTTGGCAAGCGCGAGGGCGCTGGCGCGGCCGATGCCGCGCGATGCACCGGTGACAAGCGCGGTCTTTCCGGAAAGTGTGGTCATGGCCGGTTCCTTTCGTGTGGGATCGGTCTCCGGAGTATTTTCGGAGTCGAATTGTTTGGAGGTCGCCGGTCACCCCGCCGTCTTGCCGCCGTCTGCGGTGACGATCTGGCCGGTCACGAACGATGCGGCGTCTGAGGCGAGGAACACGATCGCGCGGGCGATCTCGTCGGGCCGGCCGATCCTGCCGAGCGGCACACCAGCCATAAGGGCGGCTTTGCGTTCCGCCGTGCCGGTGAAGCGATTGAGCATGCCGGTCTCGGTCGGGCCGGGTGCCACCGCGTTGACCCGCACGCCCGAAGCCGCAGCCTCCAACGCCGCCGACTTGGTGATGCCTTCGACGGCATGCTTGCTGCCGGCATAAACCGACGCCCCCTTCGCGCCCTCGTGACCGTACGTCGAGGAAATGTTGATGATGCTGCCCGAGCCCTGCGCCGTCATCACGCGCAGCTCGTGTTTGAGGCTCAGCAGCGTTCCGAGCACATTGGTGTCGAACGTGGCCGCATAGCTCTCGGCCGTCTGCTCGACGACCGATCCCGGCTTGCCCTCCGTCCCGGCGTTGTTGACCGCGACATCGAGCCGGCCGAAACGCTCGACCGTCCGGTCCACGAGCCGGTGAACATCGTTTTCGTTGCGCACATCGGCTGGCACAAATTCCGCATCGGCGCCAAGCGTCCGAAGTTCAGCGGCCAATGCCTCCCCGGCATCTTGCTTGCGGCCGGAAACGACAAGCCGGTTGCCCTGTTTTGCGAAGGCCAGCGCCGTTGCGCGGCCTATCCCGGTCAGAGCTCCGGTGATCAGAACGACAGGCGTGCTCATCGCTATCTCCTTGACATAATTCGTTTTAGCCGAGGGGGCGATGTCGCTCTCGACCCTCGCAAGGCCTGCGCGGGCAGTCTTTCATCGCTCTCACCAACAGAGATGTAGTCGCACATTGTGCGGCCGAAAAAGACTTTGTAAGCTTGCCTCCATATCCCGTAAGCATGGGTCAGATATGGAGCTGCGGCATCTCCGCTATTTCGTCGCGGTCGCGGACGCGGGGAGTCTCACCGTGGCGGCGGAGCAGCGTCTGCACACGGCCCAACCTTCGCTGAGCCGGCAAATCCGCGATCTCGAATATGAGGTCGGTGCCCAGCTGCTCGTCCGCAGCGCGCGCGGCGTCGAGCTGACCCAGTCCGGCCGGGCGTTTCTCAATCACGCCCGGTTGGCGCTGGCGCAGGTCGAGGCCGCGGTCGAGGCTGCCCGCCGCGTCGCTCATCCGGTCAAGCCGACTTTCGCTCTCGGGTTTCTGACCGGGCAAGAGATGGATTGGCTTCCAGAAGTCATGCGCATGTTGCGCGATCAGCTGCCGAACATCGAGGTCTCTGTCTCCAGCCAATACTCACCCAACCTCGCGCAGGATTTGACTAGGGGCAAGCTCGACCTCGCGTTCATGCGTGCCGAAACGCAAATGCCCGAGTTGGAATACCGGGTCGTCGTCAAGGAGCCGTTGCTCATCGCGATGCCCAGCGACCATCGCTTGGCGTCCCAGGACACTGTCACGCTTGAGGACATCGCCGGCGAAACATTCATCGGTATGTCGAACACCGCTCCTGCGCTGCGCCTAGTGATCGAGGAATATCTGGAGCGATCGGGCGTGGCCCTGACGCCGGCGCACAGAGTCGACAATCTTGCAATGGCGATGTCGCTGATCGCATCCACAAGAGGCGTGGCGCTGCTGCCGGCCTATGCGAAAAACTTCCTGCCATGGGCCGTGACAAGCCGGCCGCTATCCGGTGAGGCGCCGACGATCGACCTTGTCGTCGGATATAACAAGACCAACACGTCGCCGATCCTCAAGCTTTTCCTGTCACGTCTCGATCAACTTGAGAAAAGGGCTGCGCAAGCGTCATGATTCTTTTGGGGTTGCGCACATCAGCCGTTGAAAATTTCGATGTCGCCAGAATTGAACGCTCCGGTATCGCACGTCAGCAGCCGTGTAAGTTTTGTTCATGTAGCTTGTCCGTCGCGAGAACTTGACATTGTCAGATGTCGGCCTGTCACTAATTCAGCGGCCAAGGGCAATCTCAGCCTGTGTGGTGATAGCGGATTTTACGCAGACATCGTTTGAAGACCATTGCCTGGAGCACACTATTTGCCTGAAACACTGCGGCATCGGCTTGAAAACCACTGGGCGGTCGATCATCATCAACGTCCGAGATCGAAACGAGGGAGTTTCATGGAACGTCGCGATTTTCTCGTCCGAGCAGGCGCTATCATTTCTACTGGTCTTGTTTTGACTGACCCCTGGATCGGGGATTTCGTAGGTTCAGCTCTGGCCGCTGGCGGCGAAGACGGCCAAAACGCCAGCCTTGAACAGAAACTCGCGGATTTCGCTCTCTCGATCAAATACGGGAACTTGCCGCCGGAGGTGATTGCCTCCGCCAAAAAGGTACTTCTGGATACTTTGGCGTGTGCATTCGGCGCCGTCGGTTCCGAGGCGGCGGGTATCGCGGAAAAGACCATCCGCAGCACTTTTGGAGATGGCAACGCGGCAAGCATCATTGGCTATTCGCGATCTGCCACCATCGAAGGCGCACTGTTTGTTAATGGCGTACTCGTTCGCTCGCTCGATCTTAACGACACCTACATTGGTACAGAACCTCTACACCCTAGTGAGGTCCTCCCTACGGCGCTCGCCGTTTGCGAGGAGGGCGGGAAAAGCGGCCGCCACCTCATCGAGGCGATTGTCGTTGGCTACGAGGCCAGTGCTCGCGTCAATGATGCCATCTCTTTTATTGAGAGGGGTTTTCATCCCTTATGTGCCGCGTCATACGGCATTCCTCTTATTGTTGGTAAGGTGTGGGGTCTTCCTAAAGATTCCATCGCCAACGCTGTCCGGCTATCAGCCGCCCGTGGCTACACGTCGTTTGTCGTCAACAGCGGCGCGATCAGTATGATGAAGGCTATGGGACTGGCGGCGACGGCCGCAGATGGCGTTTTTGCAACCCGCCTCGCCGCAGAGGGCTTTACGGGCCCATCCGGAACGCTTGAGTGGGTGGCGGCGAAAATGAAACCTGCTAAGCCAGACCTGACTTTAGATTTGGAGTTCGCGCACTATCGCCTTCCCAGGGTTGCCTTTAAGCGCTTTCCGATCCAGATCGAATTGCAGGCTTCAGCCGAAGCAGGTTGCACGCTCTCCTCAAAAATCAAAGGTCGTATCCAAGAGATTCGGGAGATCAACGTTGAGACTTATCCCGGGATTATCGAACGCGTTGCTGACCCAGCAAAATTTCGGCCGGAGACGAGAGGAACCGCCGATCATAGTCTCCCTGTGGGGCTGGCGATGGCTTTGCTCGACGGCGACATCACGGTGGCGCAATTCGAGAAGGATCGCTGGCGGGCTCAAGACGTTAAGACACTCGTCGAAAAGACCTCCGTCAAGCCCGGAGAAGTGCTGATGGCCAAGCTCCCAAAGGGGCGCGGGGCAAGCGTCGAGGTCGTCTTCGCAGACGGTCAGTCGGTGCGTGAGACAGTGGAGATCCCGGAAGGCGACGCCGAACGGCCGCTATCCCGTGCATCGCTCGAGCGCAAGTTTATGAACTTCGCTATTCCCGTTGTTGGCACCGCCACGGCAGCTCGTATCATGTCCCTCGTGGACGGGCTCGACGATCTCAAGGATGTCCGCCAGTTGACCGAGGTGATCAAAGGGCTAGGAAAGCAAAATCCGACCTGAGATGGTTACCGCGGAACAGAATGCCGCCTATTGGCACTTCTCGGAGGTGCTCAGCCGTCTTAACAACGTCCGGTTAGGGGAGGGGACCAGACATCACCGGCCGTGCCGATTCGCACAATGGGATTTAAGGAACGCCGTTCAGACCTAGTGGCGCTCTGGTTACTTGGCCGCTGGGTTGGACGGCGTGGCACTGCTGTTGAAGTCGGGCAGATAGAGCTCGCGAGCAGCAACGACTTGCTTGAGTACGCCCGCAGCGAGCAGGGCATTGAGGTTTTGTTCCTGTCGCGCGTGGAACTCATCGTCGATCCTCTGAAGTTCCTTGGCGCCGCGCTGGAAGGTGGTCTTGATCGCCGACTCGGTGAATTGGATTTTGGGGGCGACCAGGGTTGCCTGCTCATCCGGATGCAACTGTGCCCAGGCGATGGTGTCAGCCAACGCCTGCACGAAAGCCGCCAATGCTGCCCTTTTTTCCGCGATAACTTTCTGATGCGATACGTAGGGATAAAGGTTTTCAATACGCATATCCACGCCGTTGGCTATCTGGCGCGCGCCGGTCTTTTCGACGACATCGGCCATGTTGGGGTCGATCGTATAGTAACCCTCGATTTGCCCAGTCTGGAAAGCCTTGACGGCGGCGGGGCCAGCCAGTTCAACGATCTTGAAATCTTCTTCCTTGAGCTTTGCATCAGCCAACTGATTCTTCACGCCGAGATAGGTGTTGGTGGACTTGAGGAACAGCAACTGCTTGCCCTTGAGGTCGGAGAAGGTTTTGTACGGGCTGTCCTTCCCCACCAAGAGGCCGGTGTTCTCGGCATTGGGCTGAGTCACCGCGATCACCCTGACGCCACCCTTGCTGGCTGCGAAGGACTGCGCGGCGCCGACATCGCCAATCTCCGTGATGTCGAGTTGCCGGCCGTTGAAAGCAGTCAGCATGTCGACGAAGTTGGGGAAGTATTTGTATTCGATTTGTACGCCAGGGACCTGCACATTTTTCGCCCACAGCGTGCTCAGGTAGCCGAAGTTGCGTGGGACGCCGACAGTCAGGACCACCGGGTTGGCCGGGTCGAGATTCGGCGCAACGCTGCCGCTCTGAGCGCGAGCGGGCAAGCAGGCAGCCAACAGCGCGACAGCAGCCGCTACGGAAAAAAGGGCGGAACGGCTGTACGACCGGACGGCGCATTTGGGACGTTGCAAGGTCCACTCCTTGTGAACGGAAGGGAAAAGGGAATCGCGGGACGATCGCGGCCGCCACGAGAATGGTTGTGATTTCATGGCAACGCGGCCTCGCGTACGGCGAGCGTGCTATCGAGATCCTGTACGCCAAGGCCCTGCAGGGCGCGCCGGCGCGCGGCCTCGAAGGTCACGTCGGTCCGCACTCGTGGTCTGTCGCCCTCGACTGCATAAATGTCGGCGATGCGACCCCGATCGAGCACGGCGATGCGATCTGCCAGCAACACAGCTTCCTCGACGTCATGGGTGACCAGCACGACCGCGAAGCCTTGGTCGCGCCACAACCCGTGCACCAGCGCGTGCATATGGAGGCGTGTCAGGGCGTCGAGAGCACCAAAAGGTTCATCCAGAAGCAGTAGCGCCGGCGAGCGCACCAAGCTGCGCGCCAGGGCGACGCGTTGCGCCTCACCGCCCGATAACGTGCGCGGCCAAGCCTCGGCATGGTCCGCGAGGCCCACAGCAGCGAGCGCCTGCATCGCACGCGACTGCCGTTCAGCCCGCGCGCCGTTAATGCCAAAGACGACATTCTCCCAGACAGTCACCCAGGGCAGCAGACGGGCGTCCTGAAAGCCGAAGGCGACTTGGCCGCGAACCTCGAGGTGACCTTGCCAGCCGTTGTCGAGGCCGCCCAGCGCGCGTAACAGTGTGCTCTTGCCGCAGCCGCTCTTGCCTACGATGACGAGGAATTCCCCAGGCGCGATCTCGAGGCTGATGTCGTGCAGGACCGCTCGCACACCAAATGCGCGACGCAGCCCACGGATCTGCACGACGGGCATCCCAACGGGCGGATGGTGCGACCTCATGTCGAGGTGAACTCCACCCGCCAGCGCAGCGTGCGCCATTCGATCAGCCGGACGAGTGCCTCCATCACCAGGCCTAGCAGCGCGTAGATGACGAGACCGAGCACGATCACGTCAGTCTGGAGGAACTGCTGGCCTTGCTGGATCAGGTAACCGACGCCGGCTTCAGCATTGACCGCCTCGGTCACGACCAGCGACAGCCAGGCTACACCGAGCGAGAAGCGGAGGCCGACCAGGAATGCGGGCCAGGCACCCGGGAGGATGACCCACCGTACCAGTCCGCGCCACCCTACGCCGCAGGCTTGCGCGAGCTCGGCGTAGCGATAATCCACTGCGCGGATGCCCTTGCTCAGGTTGAGGTAGATCGGAAAGACAACGCCGATCGCCACAAGCCCTACCTTGATGCCCTCGCCGATGCCGAGCCAAACGATCAGGAGCGGCAGAAGGCCAAGAAACGGTAGCGTCCGCATCATTTGCAGCGGCGTGTCGACGATCTCCTCGCCTATGCGGGACAGCCCGGCGATCAGCCCCAGAACGCCGCCGATTGAAACGCCGATGACCAGACCCTGGCTCACACGCCGTAGCGAGACCCAGATGCTGGGCAGCAGTTCTCCGGACATCCACAGCCGAACTCCCGCGGCCCACACTTCGGCAGGTGAAGCCAATGTTTGCACGTCCACCCAGCCCAGCCAGGACGCGCACTGCCACAACATCATCAGCAGCACGACCAGCAGCATCCGGCGCGCAGGCCCGCCTAGCTGAAGTTGCCGCCGTGCGGGCGGGCTGAGGGCCCGATTCAATCGAGCTTCCCCGGCAACGGCGGCCGGGGAAAATCTTGCGAGACCATCAGAAACGAGATCACTCATCGGAGCAGCGAATCTTCGAAATGCCTGGACAGAGCTCATCACTCCGTGATCACCTGTGACGACTGGGCAACAGCGGCTGCCCGCCGGCGTGATGTCCCGAGCGGAGGATTGAGCGCTCGCCGAGCGTGACAGACGTGCCGCATGAAAACAATGCAGAGCTGCGAAAAAGAATAGTATTTCTATAGATAAAATATAAGTGAACTAGAATCCTCCTGGTGGGCGG
>JAFAXD010000654.1 GCA_019241285.1 Xanthobacteraceae bacterium
AGTCCCGTCGATGATGCGTTATATATCGATAATCATCCTTGCAACGGCTCTCGTTGCCGGACTCGCAAGAACGTCGGTTCTGGCGGCCCCCGACGGAACGACGAAGGGCAAGACCTGCAGGATGGAGCAGCAATGCCGCTGGGAGAATTTCAAGAAGATTTGCACCTATGTGAAAGTTTGCCGATGACGTCGAAAGGATAGAGAAGCGATCAGCGCTTCTAAGCGCGATCATGCGGCTCGGCCCTGCGCCCGATGTTCAATCCTACCGAGCGTGCGTGCGATACCAACGCTCCGCGCCCGGGTGAAGCGGCACGTCCATCGGGGTGCTCTCGCTCTCGCGTCCCACCTGCGCCGCGCTGCCGCCGGTCCCCTTCTCCCACGGAATCTCCGCGTCGCGCGCGGCGAGTGCGTCACAGATGTCGTAGGCGACCTGCTCGGGAAGCGAGGCACTCGCGTAGATCGGCCAGCCGCTGAAATCGATTGTGTCGATATCGCGTGCCAGGCCAGGGAAGCGTGATTTCGGCAGCAACACTTTCCGCCATCCAAACCCGCTCAACGCGTCGAACTCACCCGGTTCAAGCTCGAGCGGCGCCAGGCCGGCCGTCAGCGCCTGTTCAAGCCACACGACGATGCCTTCGTCGAACACCGCATCAAGCTCGCCGCGGCCGAGCGGCTCCAGCCGGCGCACGTCGGCGGGCCCGCCGCAGAGGATGAGCCGCCCGCCCCAGGACTCGATGTCCTTGAGTGAAAAGCCCTGCAGAGCGAATGCCTGATCGATCAAAACATGTGTTGAATGCGTGGGGTCCTCGCGAACCGAGATCCGCAGCGGATAGCGCTTCGCCTTGATGTCGGCGAGCGAACGGATTCCCGTTCGTGGATGGACCATGAACACGAAGCGGTCCCAACTCGGATAGACGGCGACAATGCGCACGGGTAGCGGCGCGCGAAACAGGCCGACGCCACGATAGGCTTGCGTGAGCAGCGCCGATGGATTGACGAAGGCGAGATCGACGCCGTTCCCCTGCGCAACCTCCTCAGCCAGGATGGCGGAGCCAGTCGCCAGCCGCAGCCATGGCCGGAAGGCCGGGCCGGACCCGCTGCCAACCGTGATGACCATGTCGCGATTGCCGCCATAGGGCGTTGCCGGATTGCCCGCGATGTGCAGCCCAATCTCCCACAGCGTCTTGGCGCGAATGAAGTTGGCGCCTTTGGGTAACAGCTCCATGACGGGTTGCTCCACTCTCAGGTTGCTGCGCGAGGCACATGTGCGCCAACGCTATTTGGGCGGCTCCGCCATTTCACGCGCCACTTTCTGGGCGATCGGCCGCCACGTCAGTTGCTGCTGTTCAACGAAATCCCTGACCTGCGCGGGCGCCATCGGGCGCACATAAGCACCCACCGTGGCGAGTTTGTTCTTGACCTCTGCTTCGCCGAGCACCCGCGTCAGGTCGGCACTCACCTTGTTGACGATCGCCTCAGGAGTGCCAACCGGCGCGAGCAGGACGTTCCAGCCGCCTGCGGTGAAGCCCGGCAGCGTTTCCGCGACGGTGGCGAGATCTTTGAAATCAGCCAGCCGTTCGAGGGAGGTTACCGCGATGCCCTTGATGCTGCCGCTCTGGAAACCGCCGGCAAGCCCGGAGTACGCTTCGATGATGATGGCGACGCGTCCGGTCGTGACGTCCGCCATGGCCGCGGTTGGCCCGCCATTGTAGGGGATCATCTGCAACACGATGCCTGCGCGGCTTTGCAACAATTCCATGGTCAGGTGGGTGATGCGGCCGCGCCCGGTGGTCGCGTAGGACAACGCCCCCGGCTGCTTCTTCGCAGCATCGATCAGTTCCGGCAGCGATGTGATGCCGGTCTGCGAGGCAACCGCAATGAACATCGGCTGCTCGGCGATGAAGCCCACCGGGGTAAAGTCGCGCGGCAGCTCGACCGGTAGGTTAGGCGCCACGCCCGGCGCGCCTTTGAGCGCCAGAAACACCGACGCGTTGCCGACAAAGAACGTCGTGCCGTCCGGTTGCGCCTGCGCTGCTGCATTGACCGCAAGCGAGCCGCCGGCACCTGGATGATTCAGAGTCAGCACCTGCTGTCCCCAGATTTGGGCAAGCCGTTCGCTGACGAGGCGATTGATGACGTCCGTGGCGCTCCCCGGCGCCGAGTCGACGATGAACTTCACCGGCTTGTCAGGATAATCCGATTGCGCCACGACCGGGGCGCAAAACGCGAGCATGGCTGTTGCCATCAGGACGTGGCGCATCACGAATGGCCTCCATGATCATTGCACAGCGCATCCACCCGGTCGCAAGTGTAGCATTTGGCCGATGGAGCGATCCAATATGTTGAGAGGCCATTCAATACCTGACCACCGAGCACACTTTGGCCGTGCTGGATCAATCCCATAGGTATCATTGGCGTGTATTCTTGACCCCACCCTGGGCTCAGCTTTATTTGAATGATGACGAACGGCGCCACGATTTCAACGCAGCGATTGCGCAGTATCATCGCCTCCTGGAGGTCTACCCATCGCTTGGATATGCGGTGTATATACTGCCGAAAGTTGGAATATCGGAACGTGCAGACTACGTGCTGCGATTGTTAGGATCCGCTGCGGATTGAACCACAACCGATCTCCGGATTTAGCCGCTTGGAACATGAGCCGAAAGCGCATGGAAAGACACTCGCCCGGCCGGCCGCTGACGCGCGGCAACATGCGTCAGCGCGCCTTACGCGGGCTCGCAATGATCTGGTTTGCCGGGATGGTGTCGGCTTGCACTGCGTTGTCGGATAACGATGCACTTTCCATCTACGCTGCACCTGGCAAATACGATTTTCTGGATTGCCAGAGTATCACCAGTCGACTGGCGGGATCGACCGCTCGCGAGGCCCAGCTCAAAGACCTGATCGGCCGCGCGAACGAAGCCGCCGGCGGGGCTATCGTCAGCGCGATGGTCTACCAGGACGACTACAACACCGTGCGTGCAGATATTCGGGCACTGCGCAAAGCTGCAGATGACAAGAAATGTAGCGTGCAACCTGCCCCGGGCGCCCGGTGAGTCGCATGGCTCGACCGGATCAAGGTTGGCAAAGTACTTTCGCAGCCGCTGTCGTGCTCGTCGTGCTCGCCCTGGTGTTCGTCGCGGGCGTGGCCGCGGTCGCGCTGTTGTCGAAAAACATGCCTGCCTTGGCTCAATAGCCCCGCGGCCTCGACGTGCTCGGGCGCCAGCAATTCATTGACCCTCTGGATCAGCCGGTCGACGTCGTAAGGCTGGGAAAGCCATTGTCGGCTGCCTGACAACTGTGACGTTGCAACCACGCTCCGGCCTCAATCAGCGCTTCGGGCTTACCATTTCATTGATCGGAAACGTCCGGCGCGTATTGTCAACAGCAAGTTGCCGCCGGACAATGTCGTCGGCGGCAAGGCCTCGGTCCAACCCCTGTGACCGGGGCCTTATGTTTGGTCCGGTTGGACGAGTCCGATTTTTGCGGCGCGACGTACGATCCCGCGATGACATTTGAGGGGTTTGGGCCGAAATGACCGACGAGGCCCTTAGCGTTCGGCTACATTCCAATCGAGGCGAAAAAGGTAACAAACACCCCGTCGACGACGATCACCAGGAAGATCGCCTTGACCACGGATACGGTCGTCTGCATGCCGAGCGACTCGCTGCTCCCCTTGACCTGCAGGCCCTCGACGCTTGCCACAATGCCGATCACCAGGGCCATGAACGGCGCTTTGCTCATGCCGACGATGAAGTGGTTGAACGAAAGGTCGCGCAACTCTTCCATGAATGAGTCCGGGTTGATCCCGCCGTAGAACCAGCAAACCAAACCGCCGCCGTAGAGCGCCGCCATCGATCCGAGGAATGCGAGCATCGGCAGCGCAATAACCAGCGCGACGACCCGCGGCAGAATGAGAACTTCGATTGGATCGAGTCCCATGGTTTGCAGGGCATCGACCTCTTCACGCATCTTCATGGATCCGAGCTCGGCCGTGTAGGACGACCCGGAGCGGCCCGCAATCATGATCGCCACGATCAGCACGCCGATCTCGCGCATCACCAGGACGCCAAGCATATCGACCACGTAGAGCTCGGCGCCGAAACGGCGAAACCGGAAGATACCCTGCTGGGCGATGATCGCGCCGATCAGGAACGTGATCAACACGATGATCGAAACCGCGCGCCAGCCCACGCGCTCAAGGTGATGCACCATGGAGGTCAGACGGAAGCGGCGGGGCCGGATCAGGATGCGCAAGGTCGCGAGTACGAGCGCGCCGAACATCTCGACATAGAGCAGAAGATCGCGCCGTATGAGATTGACGGCGTGGGACACCTGCGCAGCCGCGGAAACCAAGACACCGGGGGCAGGAATATCCGGCAACTTGTGGTTCGACTGATGAACCTCGTTGATCAATCCGCGGAAATGCTCTTGCAAACCAACGACCGTGATCCTGCGGTCCGCCTCGGCGAAGCCGCGCACCAGCCGCTCCAGGAGCCAGGCTCCATAGGTATCGATATTGTCGACACCCGCCATGTCGAGGTCGACGCGCGCAACCGCTGCGCCTTGCGCCACTGCGCGGTCGACGAGACGCTCCAGGTCAGCGGCGTACTGTGCCGTCCACGAACCGACCGCCGTCAGCCGCAGGCTGTCGCCCTGGGCCAAGCCCCGTAGCAAGGATTCATCCGTCAAAGCTGTCCTCACGACCTGCCTGCGCTGATGCGTTGCGCCACAATGGCGCCATTTCCGATAGCAGTATACCCAGTCGCGCGCGATTTCCTTGAAGCGTTTGAAGAAACAGAAGAATCTGCTGCTCTCCGGGCCGGGACCTTGCCGGGATGACCCACCGCGGGTTCTACGCTTCCACATTAGACGGTAAGGTACGGGCAGGCGTAAGCATGATGCAGCGGTTTATCGGATGAATTTGACGCGACGCGCGTTCTTTACCGGGGTCTGCACGGCTGCGGTTCCCACTGCCTGGCTACCGCGCGCGCGCGCCCAGCAAGGCGCACCGCTGATCGGTTTTGTACACAGCCTCTCTTCGAGCTACATCGAGAACTTCGCGCCCTCATTTCGCAGCGGTCTGGCCGAGACCGGCTACGTTGACGGCCGAAACATCACGCTGGCGTATCGCGCGGCGGATGGCCGATACGACCTGCTGCCAGGCCTTGTGGCCGATCTGATCAAGCAAAAAGCCGCCGTGATCGTTGCCGCCGGCGGCACCGAGCCCGCAAAGGTTGCGCAGGCGGCCACGTCGACAGTTCCGATCGTGTTTGTCAGCGCCGCCGACCCGGTCAAGGCTGGCTTGATTGCGAGCCTCAATCGACCGGGCGCCAACATCACGGGCGTGAGCCTGATCGGTTCGACGCTGGAGGCAAAGCGCCTGGAGATTTTGAATCAGCTCGTTCCCGGTAGCGCCCCGATCGGTGTTCTGATCAATTCAACATATCCGGATGCAGCGCTGCAGCGGCGCGAGTCAGAAATGGCAGCCGGTGCAATGAAGCGGGCCATCATTGTGGCGACCGCCAGCACCGACAACGAGATTGAACCGGCCATTGCGGGTCTGGTACAAGACGGAGCCGGCGCGTTGCTGGTTGCACAGGATGTGTTCTTCAACAGCCGCCGCCGCCAATTGATCACGTTCGCTGCCAATCACAAGCTCCCGGCGATCTACAATCAGCGCGAATATGTTGAGATCGGCGGTCTCGCGAGCTATGGGACGAGTTTCAAGGACGGCTATCGTCAAGCTGGCGTGCTCGCCGGCAAGATCCTCGCGGGCACCAACCCGGCGGAGCAGCCCGTCACACAACCAACCAAATTCGAATTAGTCATTAACCTGCAGGCCGCCAAGGCGCTCGGCCTGGTCCTGCCACCCGCAATGCTCGCCCTCGCCGACGGGGTTATTGAGTGAGGCGGCATAACTAACCGGATTTGATGGAGCGAAGCCGTTTCATGCCGAGATTGCTCGCTGTCAACGTTGGTCTGCCGCAAAACATCCAATGGCACGGCGAGACCGTGCACACCGGCATTTGGAAGCAGCCGGTTCAGGGACGTCGCGCAGTCCGGCGGCTGAATCTTGACGGCGACGGACAAGGTGACCTTGGCGGTCACGGCGGCGAGCAGCGCGCCGTGATGGTCTACCAAATCGATTCGTATCGATATTGGGAGCGCACGCTCGGCCGCAACGACTTTAGCTTTGGCCAATTCAGCGAGAACTTCACAGTCGAGGGGCTCGCGGATGACGAGGTCTGCATCGGCGACCGTTACCGCATCGGGAATGCGCTGTTCGAAGTAACGCAGCCACGCGTGACCTGCTATCGCCTTGGTATTCGCATGAATGATCCGCGGATCCCGGCTCTGCTCGTGTCGCATCACCGACCTGGGTTCTACTTCCGTGTGTTGGAGGAGGGGGAGGTCGGCGCTGGCGATGAGATTGTAAAAGTCGCCGACGGGCCCGAACGCTTCACGGTCGCAGACGTCGACGCGCTGCTTTACCTTCCCGGCCATCCTCCCGACCAACTCCAGCGCGCGCTTCGCATCCCGGCTCTCAGTCCGGGGTGGAAAAGTTCGTTCGAAGCCTTGGTGGCGCAGGACGGCGACAATGCTGCCATGGCCGGCAACCGCGGCTTGAGCCGCATGGCTGGCCCGCCGCCGGCATGGCGCGGATTTCGGCCGTTGCGGGTCCGCGCAGTTACCAGGGAAAGCGCTGATGTCATTTCGTTGACGCTCGAGGCGAAGGACGGTTCGCTTTTGCCGCCGGCCCTGCCTGGCCAATTCCTGGTCGTGCGGTTACAGCCAGCCGCGAACATACCGGCGCTCTTGCGCAACTATTCCATATCGGGTGCTCCAGATACCGGCACGTACCGCATCAGCGTCAAGCAGGAGGTGCACGGCCAGGGGAGCACTTTTTTGCATGCTCAACTCAAGGTCGGAGATGTTCTCGACGTGAGCGCGCCACGCGGAAGCTTCACCCTGCAGCAAGGCGAAGGACCCGTCGTGCTGCTGAGTGCCGGGATCGGCGCAACCCCGGTTTTGGCGATGCTCCATGCCCTGGCGGCGAGCCGGTCTGTGCGTGAAGTCTGGTGGCTCTATGGCGCACGAACTGCGGCCGAGCATCCATTTGCCCATGAAGCGCGCGATCTTGCCGCCGCGCTTGCGCACTGCCGAAGCGTCATCGCATACAGCAAACCAGGTCCGGGCGATCGGCTCGGCGATGACTACGACGTGGCCGGCCGCCTGAGCCTCGACATGCTCCGGCAATTGGGAGTGCCACGCGAAGCAAATTTCTATCTGTGTGGCCCGCCGGAGTTTCTTCACACATTCACCGCTGCTCTCAGGAACTGGGGAGTTGCTCATGACCGATTGCATCAGGAAGTGTTTGGTCCCGAGGACCCGGTGACACCCGGAATCTCCAAGACTCCTTCTCGGCGGCCACACGCACCGGCGAGAGCGGCCGGTCCCGGCCCCAAGATCTCCTTCACCCGAAGCGGCCTCGATACGATGTGGAATCCGGCATACGGCAGCCTCCTGGAATTTGCCGAGGCCTGCGACATTCCTGTGAAGTGGGCGTGCCGCACGGGTGTCTGTCACACCTGCGAGAGTGCCTTGATCGGCGGGGCGGTCGCCTACGATCCCGAACCGCTCGAGCCTCCCGCAGACGGCAATGTGTTGATCTGCTGTGCCCGGCCGCAGAGCGAGGTCGAATTGGATCTTTGACCGGCGGCAGTAGCGATCACGGTCAAATCCTGAGATCGTCCTGTCCCAGTTCGGCTTCCGCTTGTTCAAGCCAGAACCGCATGCCCATCTCGCGGCACATCGTGGCTGCGGCAGTGAGATGGTCCTGTGCGGCCCGTTGCTGGCGCAGGCTGCGCGCGCGCTTACCCAGGGCGAGGTGGCAGCGCGCGACCAAGGGGCGCATCCCGAGTTCCTCGGCGAGTGCGAGCGCATTATCAAGGCGGTCGTCGGCGTGCTGGGCGGGATTGCGGCGGCTGGCGGCCTCGCCGACGAGGCGGAGCGCCCATGCTTCGCAGTTCACCTGGTCGCGCTCGCGCGTGAGGTCGAGCACCCGCTCCGCGATGTCGAGAGCATCCGCAAACCGGTCCGCCGCGAGGTATGTCTCGCCGATATCCTCGAGCAGCATCAACTCTGCAAGTCCGTATTCCATGCCCTCCATGGCCGACTGCGCGTCCTGCAGCAACGGCATCCCATCAGCAACTCGGCCCGAAAGCGAATGGGCGTAGCCCAGGCTTCCCATGTGATGCAGTGAATAGAGGGTGAGCTTCCACTCCCGACTGATGGCCAGCCCGCGCTGATGCAGGCGAACAGCATTGCTGAGATCTCCCCTGATGACGTGCGCACGGCCGAGCATCCAGAGCGCGAAGACCTGGCTGTAGGGATGACCGAGCGAGTCCGCGAGGCGAAGACCTTCCTCGCCATAACTCATCGCTTCCTCGAACCTACCGCGGTCGGCGAGAAGCCAAGCCAAGAAACCGAGCGCGATCACCGCAGGAAATCCGGCGAGACCGAACCGTTCCCGCCTGCGATCGCCATCGAGCGACTGCAGGACCTTCAGCAGAAGATCCTCGGCCCGTGCATAGTCGCCGAGGTGGAAACACACGGCGCCAAAGTAGAGGCTCGCCATCACATCGAGCGGAACATTATTGATCGACTTGGCGAGCACCAGCGCCCTCTCGCCGAACTCCCGTGCCTCGCGCAGACGACCAGCCATGAACGCATTGCGACACAGATAAGTGCAGACCTGCCCCAGTCGTCGTCGGTCGTCGAGCGCCTCGGCGAGGCTTGCAGCCGCCCGCAGAAAACGCAGTTCGAAGGTCCCAAGTGCAAAGGCGGCATTGCAGAGATCGCAACGAAGATCGATGGCCTGTTCCTGCCGCTCGCGGGTCTCGGGCAGCGACTCCAGAAGTGCGAGCGCCCGCTCAAAAGAGCCGACGGCCTCGCGCATAGCCGACCGTGCGCTCGCAAGCTGAGCCGCTTTGCGCCAATAGTCGATCGCCTCGCTCACAAACCCAGCCTCGCCGAAATGCTGGGCAACGACCTCGGGCTGGCTTTGTGCCAAGGCGGGGAACTGCTCCACCAGCACTTTGGCGATGCTTGCATGCAACTCCCGGCGCTGGCTCTTCAGCATCGTGGCGTAGGCAGCGTCCTGCACCAGCGCATGCTTGAACGTGTAGATCGCTTGCGGGGGCGTTCCGCGCCGCGACATGAGGCCGGAGGCTGTCAATCGCTCGAGCGCGGCGTCGAGGTCGCTCGGAACCATGTCCGACGTTGCGGCAATCAGCTCATGCGAGAACTCCCGTCCGATGGCGGCGCCGACGAGCGCCACAGCTTTGCCCGAGCCAAGCCGGTCCAAGCGCGCCACCAGCGAAGCCTGCAGCGTCGTTGGAACGGCGAGCGGTGGCAGCGCTCCGTCAAGCTCGTAGCTCTCGGCCGTCTCACGCAACGGCCCGTTCTCCAACAGCATGCGCGTCAGTTCCTCAAGGAACAGCGCCACGCCATCCGAATGCGAAAGGATCTGCTCGATGACGGCATCGGGCAGCGCCTTGCCCCCGGTAATGCCGCCAATGATGCTGGTGCTGTCACGGCGGCTGAGGCGGCTCAAAGGCAGCGTCGTCACGTGCGGCAGACCGACCCACGTCGGCTGGAAGTCCGGTCGGAACGTGACCACCAAGAGCACCCGCAGATTGGCAATGACCGCAACGGTCCGGTCAAGCAGGTCAAGGGATGTCGGATCGATCCAGTGGACGTCCTCGAACACGATCAGCACTGGGGTTTGTGCGGCCGCGCCATCAAGTTGCTCGAGAAGCGCCATGAGGGTCATCTCGCGCGTCTGCGGGCTGACCGCCATCGCGGGGTAGCGCTCGTCCATTGGAATCGCCAGCAGCTCAGCGACGAGTGCCACGTCGCGCGACAGATTTTTTGATGTTGCCTCGAGCAAAGACATCAGCTTGTCGAGCTTCGCGCCGACGCCGCTGTTCGGCTCAAACCTCGCGGCCTGCTCCAATTGCGCAATGACAGGATGCAGCGGGCTGTGCGTATGATGCGGCGAGCAGAAATAGCGAAGACGTGCATGGGGTTCGCCCTCAATCCTGGCCAGCAGGCTTTCGCTGATGCGCGACTTGCCGATGCCGGCCTCACCAGAGAGCAGCACAACACGACCCTCACGGGCTTTGGCTTGCTCCCACCGGCGCAGCAGCAGGTCCATCTCCTCCTGCCGACCAACAAATGGGGTGAGCGCGCCTCGGCGCTGCGCCTCGAACCGACTGACGCCAGTCGTCTCACCGCGCACCTGCCACGCCTCCGGGGATTGCGGCAGTTCGTTGCACGCGTCGGCGGCAAGCGCACGGCAGTCAAACATGGAACCCACCAGACGCTGCGTGCTGGCCGCAATAACGATCTCCCCCGGCGCTGCCACGGCCTGCAGCTGGGCCGCCAGGTTCGGCGTCTCGCCGATCGCTACGCGTTGTCGCGTGTCGCCACTCCCCTGCGGCTCGTCAACAACGACTAACCCTGTGGCTATACCCACACGCGCCCGCAGCGGCACCGACGATGAGGTCTTCAGCGAGCGCAGCGCATCGAGGATGGCGATCGCGGCGCGCACCGCCTGCTCGGCATCATCTTCATGAGCCAAGGGGTAGCCGAAATAAACGACCATACCGTCGCTCAGATACTGGGCGATGAATCCATCGAACCGTATCACCACATCGGCAACCGCTTTGTGGAAGGCGCTGACTCGCTCGCGCATCTCCTCAGGGTCACGCCCGGCTGATAGGGGCATCGAGCTGACCTTATTGCAGACCATGATGGTGAGCTGCCGCCGCTCAGGACGGCCGAAGCCGATCACCCCCGCCGGCAGTGCCTGATCCCCCGTCACCAAAGGGCGCTCGGTGCTTACATCGTGAGTGCCCGCAAGCGCCGACATCGCATGCGAAGCTCGATCGGGCCCGGGCAGTGCAGGCTCGGAGATGTGGCCCACAGGGCGCGCACTACTTGGTTGCCGCGCATTGCCAAGCTCGGCGACAAGCACGTCAGTCGCCGCATCGGGCTTCGCATTCAACTCACGCTTGAGCAGCGTGACAAGTTTTTGATAGTGCTTTAACGCTTCGGCCTTGCGGCCCGCGGCCGCCAGCCCCTGTATGACCAACCGATGCGCGTCCTCGCGCAAATTGTTGATCGCCAGCGCACGATGGGCTGTCTCAAGCCCTCTATGCGGATGACCCACCGCCAGCTCAATCTCCCCGTACTTGACGAGGCCATCGAGCGCCAAGTCCTCGAGCCGCTGCCGCTCGCCGGTCAGCCAATGGGTCCAAGCCTCTTCCGAAATGTTCACATCAGACAAAAGGCCCTCTTTGTAGAGGTCGACGGCCTCGGCGAGCGACGCCCGAGTGCCTTCACGGATCAACCCCTGGAACCTGGTTGCATCACAATCAATCACACCGGGTGCGAGCGAGATGCCATCGCCGTCGCCTATGAGCAGATCGTGGCCCAGCGCTTGGCGCAGGCGGAAAAGGGCCTGACGCAGGTTCTGGCGGGCCTGGGTATCGAAATGCGAGCCCCAGAGCAGGGTTGCCAGTTTCTCGCGTTGCTGCGGAACGGGCGCCGTGCAGGCGAGGTGCGCCAGCAGGCCGGCCAGCTTCTTGTTTGGTAGCTCGACGGGCCCGTCGGGCCCGGACAGTTCGAAGCGGCCGAGAACCGTCAGCTTGTATCTCGGAGATGCCACGTCTCGCATCCGCCCCCGTTCGCATCCCGCGTCGGGTCCCTATGCCGGCGCGAAATTCTGCAATTTTTACAGCGAAGTTACAACATATAACGTGGAAGTAACGCGCCGCTGACGCTGAGACCTACGGTGACCGGTTTCACTGCTGGCAGCGAGCAGAAAATCCAGCCCGCAAGCCTCGCCGCCAGGATATTTCAGGATGCGCGCTCCACTTGTGATCGCCGTCACAGTAATCCTCGTCGCCGGGTTTGCGGCGACGCTGCTTCCCTTTCCGACCGCCTACGGCATCGTTGGCGTCAAAGACCCCATCGGCGATGTTTCGCAAGCGCGCGGAACGACGGAACTGCCGATTCAGAAAATCCACGACATGAGCGTCGTCTTTTCCGAGGACGATTGATCCGACGGCGGCGCATGCGGGCGTACCAATGAATATCAGCCAAGAGCCAGCCGCACCGACGCAATGTTGGCGCAGGAATTCGCCGACATCGCTGATACGCGCTCCGCTCCGGTTCACCAGCGACGAGGATCGTCATCAGTACCGTCGAGGCATCCGCATGCTGGCGTTGGTGTACGCCGGCATCCTGATGCTGGTGGTGGCCGTCACGGCGTTGCGTGGTCAGTGGCACAAACAGGACGTAACGACCAAAGTCACCGCCGGTGCGGTCGAGATTCAACGGAGATACTGATGACCTACCAACCTACACCCTCCACTCGACGCCGCAATATCGACCAGCATTGGACCGTTGCGTTCACAGATCCGGATTTCCAATGCGTTTGTTTGGTCGCTTTCATCGGAATTCTGATCGTAGCGTGTCTCGCATCCTTATTTCCTCTTGATGACAGCGCTATCAGCGCGATCGCAGTGCTGAGTTGAGCAGAGGTCGACATGCCGACATCCATGGTCACGAACTCTTCTACAAACATCCTGCTTGGTCTTGTCACGCTCACGCTTACGACCATTTCAGGGCTGGCAGGATCTCAGCCATCGCTACAGCAACGCTGCGCGACGTTGGATATCCAAACATTAATCCTGATCGAAGACCATGGGACAGCGGCAGACGTGTTGCCTGAACGACTGGCAAAAGCCGGGTTGATGAAAATGGAGGCGCAGCTCGCGTGCACCGACGGCCGCCATGCGGAAGGGGTGGCACTCTATGATGAGATCATCCGTGCACTTGGACCGATCGATTCGAACAAAGCCCTCACTGGATTAACCCAGATCAAGTGACATTGGCCGGATAGCTCTCATTCGAGGATCACGTCTTGCTTCAAAGCAAACGATACTCGACATCGGGACGAATGTCAGTCCGCACAACTATCATCATCATCACCCTGCTGGTGGGGTTCGCCATTCTACACTTCATTGGCGGCTCGCTTATGACGAACACACCCGGTCGGCCGACGGGAGAAGCAGCCCACCTGCATGGGGCGGACTAAATGTTGCTGGAGATTTGGCGCACTGCGCCGTCCTGGCTTTTGATCGCGATCGTTGGAAGCCTCGTCATTGCTGGCTGGCTTAAGGGTGTGATCGGCGTCGGCATGCCGATCATAGCGTTGCCTTTGCTATCGATGTTGATCGACGTTCGTGCATCGGTGATGCTGTTGAGCGTCCCTCTCATCTTGAGCAACATTCCGCAGGCCCTGGAAGGCGGCAAAGTCATTCCATGCGTGACCGAGCTCGTACCAGTGTTGCTCGGCATGCTGCCGGGAATCGTCGTCGGGGTTGCAATATTGCTGACGATCGACCCCACGATGGCAAAGCTGATTGCAGGCGTTGTTGTCATTATCATCGGGGGTTTGACACTGCTTGCGCCCAAACTTGAGATCAAGGGCCGCGCCCAGGCGCCGATCGGCCTGGCCTCGGGTTTCCTTGGGGGCATCCTCGGTGGTTTGGCCGCAATGCCAGGACCCATCGTTTTTGTCTACCTCCTGGCGAAAGGCTTGCGCGGGCGCAATTTCACCAAGGAAGCATCGATGTTTCTTGTATTGTCTGCTGCCCTCCTCGCAGCAATCCTGACATCCAGTCACGCGTTTGGCTGGTCTGACCTCGGGGTTTCAACGGCAGCTCTTGCCCCGGTTGCTATCGGAATGATGATGGGCCAGAAGGTCAGAGACACGATCCCAGGGCAAGCGTTCAAGAAAACTGTGTTGGTCGTTGTGCTGCTCTCGGGCGCCGAGCTGGTGCGCAAGGCCGTGTTCACGTGATTCCCGATCGTGGCACTTCCCGCCCGTCAAACCGCTGCACCCTCGGCCATCCGCGCGGCGCTCTGGTCTGTTTGCGGCAGCATGAACCCGTCGAAATACGAAGCAAGCTCTTGAAATCCGTCGAGCGGAAGAACATGCCCGACGTACTGATCTGGCCGCACCACGACCATGCAGCCCGCCTCCCGATCGATGCCGCGCATCGTAAAGATGTCGTTGCCGCTCTTGAGGTCGGCGCAGAACATCTTCTCATAATCGAAGAGACCGTAACGGCCCTTGCGCGGCAGAAGCAGCGGCGGCATCGTTTCGATGGCGAGCGCACGGTGCGCTTGCTGGAACACCGCGCGGACATCAATGACGGCGTCGATGTCTTCGCCGCGGCGCGTATATTTTCGCACCGGGGACGCGTCGTTTGTCGCGAGAAAATCGCATAATTTACGAACGACCGAGTTTGCCGCGGCCGGATCCCCTGCTCCGGCGAAAACAAAGATCCGGAAGCGTCCGTCTGCTCTGTTCACATGCCCAAGGTGAATTGGCTTTGCGTCCGCGAGGCGAATGACCGGCGCGGAATGAAATCGCGTTCCAATAACAAATCCGCCTGCCAGATTCTGGTAGTTCGATTTGCCGGTCAGGAGCGACGGACCGTAGTGCGTCGCCGTTCCCGCCGTATAGCGTCCGCTGCGCACGAAATAGCTCTGAGTCTTGGCGGGGTCAGGCCCGCCGCCATCTCCATGTACCGAGGCGATCAGCGCCGCCCACTCGCGATCGAAATCGATGAGCTCCTTGGCAATAGCTCGGCGTTCCGCGGAGTACGTGTGCAGCAGAGACGGCGGACACCGGTTGCGCAGGACAGAGATAAGCTTCCATCCCAAATTGAACGCGTCTTGCATGGAGACGTTCATGCCCTGTCCTGCCTTCGGGCTGTGGGTGTGGCAGGCATCCCCGGCGATGAACACGCTCGGCAGTCGGGTTGCGACCTCTGCCTCAGGCACGTCGTCAAACTTGTCGGTCAGCCGCTGACCAATCTCATAGACCGACCACCAAGGGACCTCTTTGACGTCAAGCTTGTACGGACTGAGAATACGCCGCGCTTTGGCGATGAGCTCATCGAGGCTGATATGGCGGTTGGCGACCCGTTCGCCGACTTCGAGCGTTGCGAGTTCGACGTAGAGCCGGACCAGATAGCCGCCTTCGCGCGGGATGACCAGAACGCTGCCCTCATGAGCGGACTGGATCAATGACTTGCAACGAATGTCAGGAAAATCGGTGACAGCCAGCACATCCATCACCCCCCAGGCGTGATTGGCGGAATCACCATGGAGTTCGCGCCCGATCGAGGTGCGGACGATGCTGCGGGCACCGTCGCAGCCGACCACGTAACGCGCTTTGATTGTCTCGGTCTGTCCTTGGTGAGGAGCATCGAGCCGCTCGAGCGTAACGGTCACACCATCACCGCCACGTGACGAGGGCCTAACGGAAGCGACATGCCTGCCATAAAACGGTTCGAGCTTTGCGGCCGATCTGCGCATCAGATCGAGATAGAAGTCGTGCACGCGCGCCTGATTGAGAACAACATGTGGGAATTCCGATAACCCATCCTCCACATCCTGGACCCAGCCGCTGCGGACGATGTTTTCGGGTTGCTTCTGATCCGGCCTCCAGAACGTCGTCTCATTGATCCAGCAGGCTTCCTTCAGCACCCGCTCACTGAAGCCGAAGGCATGGAACATCTCCATGGTGCGGCAGGCGATGCCATCAGCTTGGCCGAGCAGCATGCGGCCGGACTTCTGCTCGACAATGCATGTCTTGATATCGGGAAAAGCCGACAATTGTGCCGCGAGCGTCAACCCGGCCGGCCCGCAACCGACGATCAGGACATCGACCTCTGCGGGAACCGAACCCTGTGCGCCCAACGCCGGATATCGCTCCGACCGGTCGAAGACTTCCGGATCGCCCGGTTCAAACCCATTCTGGTGAAACTGCATGATCGCTCACCTCCCTGATAGACCGGCATGAACCGAGGCTACTTCCTCAGGCGCCTATTGATCAGTATGCTGAATATCAGTATACTGGTCAAGTAGGGTCCGTGGAGGCGTGGATGCAAGACACGTATGCGATGCCCGGTCACCTGGCGCGCCGTTTTCAGCAGATTGCCGTGGCGGTGTTCCTGGCCGAGGTCGATGCGGCGGGTTATGATCTCACGCCCGTTCAATACGTGGCGCTCGCAGCCATCAGCGCCAACCCTGGTATCGATCAGGTGACCCTTGCCGGCCTGATCGCCTATGACCGCACCACGATTACAGGGGTGGTCGACCGGCTCGTCCAGAAAGGGCTCGTCGAGCGCAACGAAAGTAGCCGCGACCGGCGGGCTCGTGAATTGACGGCCACTCCGGCAGGGCGAAAAACCTTGGACGGAATCACGCCGGCGGTAGAAGCGGCTCAGCGCATAATGTTGCGTGGTTTAACGCAAAAAGAAGCGAAGGATCTCATTCGCCTGCTTCAGAAGGCCATCGCTTCCAGCAACGAATTGAGCCGCGCTCCGCTGCGCGACCCGGCAACAGCCTGAGCCAGTGCGGATCCCGCTGATTTCGCCTTGCAGCGCCTTGGGCACGGATGCGAACTCTATGATCGGCGGCTGCGCGCGAGGGGCCGCTTACCCCTTCGGCTCGGCATCGAGCCGAACCACCCAACCTTCAAGTCCTGGCATGGCCGCCGGATAGCGCGTCAGCACCTGCGGATCGTGACCCGGCACGATATGGCCCGGCGACGCAGCGAGCTTGCGCAAACGCCCATAGCCCTCGAGCACCTCGGCGACGTTGTAGACCGTGGGAAACACCCGGCCGGTGTCGAGATGCGCATAAAGGTGCGCGGCGTCAGCGGCGATCACCACCGGACCCAAGCGAGTCTCGACCCGTACCGACTGCAGACCTTTGGTGTGGCCGCCGATGCGGTGCACACTGACGCCTGGCGCAATCAGATCGTCGCCGTCATGAAATTCCACGCGACCAGCAAACACTTTGCGCACCATCGCCACCACATAATCCGCTTCGAACGAATTTCTGATCTGGTGGTGGCACATGGCGCGTCCGGTCGCGTATTCCATCTCGCGATCCTGCAGATGATAGCGGGCGTCCGGGAACAGGTCGTAGTGGCCGCTATGATCATAATGTAGATGGCTGACGATGATGGTCTCGACGGCGGCCGGGTCAATGCCGATCGCCTTGAGGCCTTCCGCCACTGGCTTCACTGTCTGCCGTCCACGCCGTGTGCCGACCGCCTCGTCGAAACCGGTATCAACCAGAATGGTGCGCGACTTGCTGACGATCGCCCAGACAAAATAATCGAGCGGCATCTCGACGTCGTGCGGATCGCCACCGATAAAATTATCTCGCGCCATGCGCGGGTGATGGCCGTAGCGGATGGCGTAGATCTCATAGGTATCACTCATGGGATCTACTTCGCCCGTACCTCAACGCCGGTGCGGTGCTCGAGCGGCTGCACGATCGTGGTGAGATCCGCATCGGCGCCCACTTCTTCGCAGGCCTGTTGCAGGAGCCGCATCACGGCTTCCGCGACCTGCATCGGAACGCCAAGATTCGCCGCCTCGGACAAGCAAAGCTTCACGTCCTTGATCATCAGGCCGTTGGTGAAGCCGAGATCGAACGTGCGCGGCAGAATGATCTTGGGAAATTTATGCTCGGTCGCGGTGTTGCGTCCGGTGCCTGAATTGATCACGTCGAGCATGACGCGTGGATCAAGCCCCGCCTTCACCCCCATCACCATCGCCTCGGCCGTCGCCGCCATCGCGGTGGCGGAGAGGAAATTGTTGGCAAGCTTCATGGTCTGGCCATCGCCCGGCTGTTCGCCGATGACGAACACCTTGCCGAATACCGCCAGCACGGGCTCGATGTGGCTGACCTCCTGGCGCGGTCCGGACGCCATAACCGCCAGCGTGCCCTTGGCAGCGCCGGTGACGCCACCGCTGACTGGGCTGTCGATCTGCACGATGTCGCGTTCCGCAAGTCGCGCGAAGATGCGCTTCGCCATCGCCGATCCCGTGGTTGACGTATCGACGAACCGTCGCACGCGCTGGCCTTCGATGACGCCGCCGGGGCCGGTCGCGACCGCGTTCACGATGTCGGGGGTCGGCAAGCTCGCGATTACGGTTTCGACCCGGTCGGCGATCTCCGCCGGTGACGCTGCAGCTTGCGCCCCCATGTCGGTGAGACGGCGCACCGCCTGCGGACGCGTATCGCTGACGACGAGCTGATGGCCGGCCTCGACGAGCCGCCGGGCCATATGGAATCCCATGTTGCCGAGGCCGATGAATCCGATTTCCATGGGACTTACGCCTTCTTGTCCATTTCAGCGAAGACCTCGCGCGCCGTGCGGAAGGCATCGACGGCAGCGGGTGCGCCCGCATAGATCATCACCTGCAAGAACACCTCGCTGATCTCCTCGCGTGAGACGCCGTTGCGCAAGGCACCGCGTACGTGCGCTCGCAGTTCATGCGGCCGATTGAGCACGCTGATCATGGCGAGGTTCAGCATGCTGCGCGTCTTGCGCGGCAGGCCCTCGCGTCCCCACAAGGCACCCCAGCAATATTCATTGAGCATATCCTGCAGCGGTCGATTGAAATCGTCCGTGCTCTTGAGTGCAGCGTCCACGTATTCGTCACCGAGCACCGCCCGGCGAACAGCCAAACCCTTGTCGTAAGTTGCCTTGTCCATGGTGTCTGCGTCCTCCTTGGCATCGCGCCTTCTTGGCATCGCGCGAGCTTTCTTGCTATCCGCAATCAGGGGCGCGCGCATCTGGATTGTGCAAGTATCTCGCTGTCGGCGAAGGGACCGCCGCGCATGCTAGATCTGCAAACTTTGAAACAGGCGAGGAGGAATCAATGGGACGGTTGGGACGCGTGCTCTTTCTCGTGCTGGCGACGTTGCTACCGATCGCCGCCTCCGCTGGGCCAGCCGAGGACGTGGCCGCCGCGCTGGACAAATGGGTCTCAGCGTTCAACGCCAATAGCGTCGACGCCCTCGTGAAGCTCTACACCCCCGATGCCGTGCTAGTAGGGCAGGGCGGTTCGACCCTAACCGAAGGCAGCGACGCGATCCGCAAGTTCTATTCGCAACTCGAAAAGAGTGGCGACAAGGTTGCAATTGGGATCCATAAGGTCGTCGTGCTGGACGACAAGGTGGCCTACGTGACTGGCTTCAATGAGTTCACTGCTGTGCGCAACGGCGAGACGCGCCAGGCGCCAGCCGGCTTCACCATGGTGCTGGTGAAGAGCGGCGACCAATGGCTGATCGCACACCAGCACTCATCGCGGCGGTCGAATCCGACACAGGGCGGATAAATCCTCGTCGTAACATCATACCACACCGCCCTGCCAGCATGGCTGGCGGCCAAAATTCCTGCTGGCTTCATTGCTAAGCTTGCTTATCATATGATGAGCTTAGCTTACCCGTCAGGCGGGCAATGCCGAACTTCTCGATTGAGCGCGACCTCGCGTTCCTACTCAGCGATACCGCGCGGCTGCTGCGCACCTGCGCCGACCAGGAAGCGCGCCGTTTTGGCATGACCCGCGCGCAATGGGGCGTGCTGTTTCGCCTGCAGCGCAACGAGGGGCTCAAGCAATCAGAGCTGGCCGATCTGCTCGAGGTGCAGCCCATCACACTGACGCGCCTGATCGACCGGCTATGCGACAACGGATTGATCGAACGGCGGAGCGACCCGAATGACCGGCGGGCCAAGCGCCTGTTTCTCACTCCCGCAGCAAAGCCCGTCCTGGAAAAGGTGACCGCAGCCGCCGAGACCATGATGGCCAGTGTGCTGACTGGGCTCGACCCGGCGGCGCGTGAAGCCATGCGGGCGTCACTGACCGTGATGAAGAGCAACCTGCGCCAGATCGTTCAGGGCCGCACGGAACCGGAGCCTTCAGAACGCGACGCGCTGGAACGACGCTATGGCTGATCCTGCGCTCAAAACATCCGACCCGGTGCTGAAGGTCGTCCCGGCTCCCGACGCGACCCGCCGAAAAGTGTCGATCGTCGGCGTGTTCAAACAGTACCGCCGCCTGATCCTGCTCGTGGTGTTGCCGCTGCTCGCAGCAGGTGCTGGGCTCACAGTCTACCTCATGGGCGGCCGCTATATTTCGACCGACAATGCCTATGTTGGCGCCCAGAAGGTGCTGATCACGCCCGACGTCGACGGCAAGATCAGCCGTATCGATGTGGTCGAAGGCCAGCATGTTGACCCCGGCGACCTGCTGTTCGAGATCGACCCGGTGCCATTCCAGCTGGCGGTGACGCAGGCCGAGAGCAAGCTCGCCATGGTTCGCACCGATTTTGCGGACCTCAAGACCAATCTGAAGTCGCTCGGTCAGCTGATCGCCCTGGCGCGGCAGACCGTCGGCATCAAAGAGAACGACGTCGATCGCAAAAGCAAGCTGCTGGCGACCCACATGGGCTCAGCGCTTGATGCCGATACGGCCCTGGCAGGGCTTGCCGCCGCGCGCACGCAGCTGGAGCAACTGGTTCAGCAGGAGGCGCGTATCCGCAACCAACTGTTGGATGATCCCAACCTGCCGATCGAGAAATACCCGGCCTACCAGCAGGCTCAAGCGGCGCTCGATCAGGCCAAGCGCGATCTCGACCACACGATCCTGCACGCCCCGATCTCCGGACGCGCAACGCAGGTCGACAGCATTCAGCTCGGCCGGTACGTGCCGGCCGGCACGCCGGTGTTCAGCATTGTCGACGACCAGCGGCCTTGGGTGGACGCCAATCCGAAAGAGACCGACATCACGTTCCTGCAGCTCGGGCAGAAGGCGTGGATTCACGTCGATACATTCCCAGGTCACGCCTTCCACGGCACGGTGATCGCCGTGAGCCCGGGCACCGGCGCGCAGTTCGCAATTCTGCCGCCGCAAAACGCCAGCGGCAATTGGGTGAAAGTCGTGCAGCGTGTGCCGGTGCGCATCGCCTTCGACGCCGGCCAGAACCTGTCCAAGCTCCGCTCCGGAATGAGCGCGACTGTGGAGATCGACACGCGGCGCCGGCGTGGCCTTAGCTCGCTGTTCGGGAGCGACGTCAGCATCGTCAAGGACGGCGAGTGATGAGCGCGGGTCCCGCGCCCAAGCGCGGATTGCAGCGCGCCATGCTGACGATCTGCGCCATGACCGCGACCATCATGCAGGCGCTAGACACGACGGTGGCCAATGTGGCGCTCCCCTACATGCAGGGCAGCCTCTCGGCCTCGCTCGATCAGGTCAACTGGATCCTGACCTCCTACATCGTGGCCTCGGCCATCATGACCGCACCGGTCGGCTGGCTCGCCGGGCGCTATGGGCGCAAGGTTCTGTTCGTTGTTTGCACGACAGGGTTCACAATTGCCTCGTTGCTCTGCGGGCTTGCCGGTTCCATCGAGCAGATGGTGGCGTTCCGCCTCCTTCAGGGCATGTGCGGCGCCGGCCTTATTCCGTTGTCACAGGCCGTGATGCTCGACTCCTACACAATCGAAGAGCGCGGCCAGGCCATGGCAATCTGGGGGATGGGCATCATGCTCGGCCCGATCATGGGTCCCACGCTCGGCGGCTGGCTCACGGAGACATACAACTGGCGCTGGGTGTTTCTGATCAACATGCCGATCGGCATCGTGACCGTGATCGGGCTGCTGATCTTCATGGACGAGACGGACACGCGGCGCGAGATGCGGTTTGATTGGTTCGGCTTCATCGCGCTCGCAGTCGGCATCGGCGCCTTGCAGTTGATGGTTGACCGTGGCGAGCAACTCGGCTGGTTTGGCTCGACTGAGATTCAGATCGAGCTGATCGTCGCGATCGCCGGCTTCTACTATTTCTTTGCCCACTCGCTCACCACGTCCGAACCGTTCGTCCGCTTCGAGCTGTTCCGCGACCGCAATTTCGTCGGCGGATGCTTGTTCATGGTCGTCCTCGGCATGACTGTGTTTGCGACCATGACTTTGTCGGCGCTGTTCTTGCAGCTCGTGCTCGGATATCCGGTGATGTCGGCAGGCATGATGCTGGCCGCACGCGGGCTCGGCACCATGGTGGGCATGCTCGGGGTCGGACGGCTATTGCGTGTCGTCGAAGCGCGCACGCTCATTTTCGTTGGCATGATCCTGATCGCAGGCACCATGTACCAACTGGTCTACTTTACCAACATGACGCCGGCCTCGACGATCATCTCGGTGACGGTGGTCCAAGGCCTGGGACTGGGTCTTGTATTCGTACCGCTGAGCACCGCAGCTTTCGCAACTCTCCCTGCGAATCTGCGCACCGACGGAACGGCGATCCTCACTCTGGTGCGCAACATCGGTTCCTCGGTCGGAATCCCGGTGGTGGTGGCGACACTCGTGAATTCGACCTCGGTCATGCACGCGCAGCTGGCCGAACACATTACGCCGTTCAACGCTGCATTGCAGTCACCGGATGTGCGTGCCATCATCGACCCCGAAACCGACACGGGACGCGCCTTGATCGATAATCTGCTGACCCAACAGGCTCAGATCATCGCCTTTGGAAACAGCTTCAAATTGTTGATGATTCTGGCGATCATTTCCATACCATTCCTGCTAATCATCGGAAAATCAGGCCTGCGACGCGCCGGCGCGCCAGCTGAAGCCGCGGCGATGGATTAAGTCGGCGCGACTTTCCTTATGGCGCCCACCAAAAGCGCGTGATGTGAAAGAAGACCGGCGCGGCGAAGATCACGGAGTCGAGCCGGTCCAGCACGCCGCCATGTCCTTCAATCGTCCAGCCCCAGTCCTTGACGCCGCGATCACGCTTGATCGCGGACATGACTAAGCCCCCGCAAAATCCCATCAGATTGATTGCCAGCGCGATCAGGCCGGCCTGCCACGCTTCGAATGGCGTGATCCACCATAGCGCCGCGCCGAGCAGCGTCGCGCAGGCGATGCCGCCAACCGTGCCCTCGACGGTCTTGGAGGGCGATAGCTGCGGGGCGATCTGGTGACGGCCGAGGAGCTTCCCCCAGACATATTGTAGAACGTCACTCGATTGCACCACCAGGATCAAAAAGGCGATCAGCAGCAGTCCATGACCCTGAAAACCGGGAATTTGCAGTGTGATCAGAGCCGGCACATACGACAGACAGAACACGCAGATCATGAGACCCCACTGGATCTCTGCCACGCGTCCCATGAAATCGCGGGTATCCCCCCGCACGGTGACAATGATTGGAAGCAGAAGAAACACATAAACTGGAATGAAAATCGAGTAGAGGCCATACCACTCGATCCAGATCAAATAGTATTGCAGCGGAAGGACGACAAAGAAGCCCACCGCCAGGGCTGCGTGGTCGCCCCTGCGGGTCGGCGTAAGCGTGATGAATTCGCGCAGCGCCGCCAGTGACGCAAGCGCAAACAAAATAATTACACCGGATTTGCCGATCGCGAAGGCGGCGCCAATGACGACGACCATCAACCACCAGGCTTTGATGCGGCTATTGAGGTTGTCGATTGTCGGATTTGCAGCGGACGACGCGTACCCGCGCGCCAGTGCGAAGCCGACGATGGAGGCCACGACCAACACGGCGAGCACACCGCCAAACAGGACCAGGCTCTGTTCGGTCGCGGTCATGATCGATCCCCCCGTTCCGGGGCGATGGCGAGCAGCGCCGCGCGGGCGCGTTCAAGAAATCCGACCTTGTCCTCACCCTCCGCGAGTTGCATCCCGGCACCGAACGTGACCGTGCACAGGAGTGGGATCGGCACGATTTCCCCCTTCGGCATGACGCGATTGAGATTCTCGATCCACACAGGAACCAATTCGACGTCGGGCCTGGCCTTGGCCAGATGATACAAGCCGCTTTTGAACGGAAGTAACCGCGCTTCCGTCATATTGCGCGTGCCTTCGGGAAATAGAATGAGGGAAGCGCCCTCATCCAGCGCGGCAATCATACGAGTGACTGGATTGTGCTCCTGGCTCGCGGCGGTGCGGTCGATGAGGACCGCGTTGAACACGCGTTCGATAATCAGCCGACGCGCCTGTCCTTTGAGCCAGTAGTCCGCGCCAGCCACGGGACGCGTGACTTGCCGCAACGCTCCTGGAAGCACCGACCAGATCAGAACAAAGTCGAGATGGCTATTGTGGTTGGCGAAATAGATGCGTGCCCGAGAGCCCGGCTCGCAACCACGCCACTCGCCGCGGACGCTCGTGACGAGCCGGGCGAGCGCCGTAATAACCGAGGCGCAAAGACCAGCAATCACCGCAGGATGCCCGCGCTTCCACCGAGTGCGCGGTACACGCGGTTCGCCGTCGTGAGGGCAAGCAGGATTACGAGGACGGGTATCAGCCAACGAATCCAGGTTGGCAGCACGCCGGCGACCGCAATCCATAGCCCAAGCGCTCCAAATAGGACGGCACGATCGCTCTTGCCCATCGGGCCATCGTAGCGCCGCGCAGTTCCAGCGGCTGCCGCAAGAACACCGGCGAACTCCGTCAGCAAAGACAGAACAATGACAAGCCCGATGCCAAATGCGCCAAATGGCGCAACCAGCGCAAAGGGTGCGTAGAGCACCGCATCAGATACCACGTCGGCGATTTCGTTGAGATAAAATCCGAGTTGGCTCTCTTGACCAAACTCGCGCGCCAGCATGCCATCCGCCGCATTGAGCGCCATGCGTACAAACAGCCACGCTGGTATAAGCAAAAAAATTGCGGGATGTGCCGAGAACCCGGCAACGATTGCTGCACAGACGATTGATCCAACGGCGGCCGCGACGGTGATCTGGTTCGCCTTGACACCGGCCGCCGCCAGCCGACCAACAAGCGGTCGCAGCAAGTCCTGGAAGCGAGGTTTTACGGCATAGAGGCTCATCGAAACAACTCGCGCAGACGCGACACATATCGCAGCGGCCACCCGCCGCTTCCCGGCAGAAAACGTCCCCAAGTCCATCGCCCGAGCGCCCGCTGCTCAGCCAACGGTAGCGTATCGAAATGGCGGGTTTGATTGTCGCCGATAAGGAGATTGGCTTGTCCACCCTGGCGGAACGTGTCGCTGCGCGGCCACGAACGGGGCGGATAACCTTGACCGTTACGCCCGACGACGAGGACCTCCAGCCCGCGCGATCGAATTTGCCGCGTCATGCTGTTTGGCCCGCTCTCGAACAGGAAGGCGTCGAGCTTGTCCGTGAAGGTAAACTGGCCTGCAATCGTAGCAAACACATCCCGATCGATCATGAACGCGTTGGAGCGGATGTGCATGTTCGGAAATTTCGGAAACCGCGGATCGCTATCGCGCAGGCTCTCGTAGGATCCGGTCGCGCCAACGAGTCCGACTCCCGGCCGATCTAGATGACTGACAAGCTTGACCAGCCAATCCCCGCACAGAATCTCACTATTCGTATTTAGGAAGCAAACCTTCTGCTCGGCGATCTGAGTAGCTGCTTCCGCATAGGCGCCGATATCGAAACTCTTGTCGTCCGTGAAAATGGCGTTGTGCTGTACCGAAGCGAACAGCGACATCGCCCCTTCCCGTTCCGCCGCACTTGGGAAACCTTTGAAGATCACATGAAGGTTGAATTCGCAGCCGGCGGCATGGCGCTGCAACGATCCCATGAAGCGGCCGATGGCCTCTTCCCAACCAGGCTCAGCCCCGCGCGCCAGATAACAGACCGCGACGCGGGAGTGTTGCGTCTTCCCGAACGCGTTGCTGGCCATAGTGCTGTTCTAAGTCAAGGCGCGATAAGCGAACATGTTTTGTGAGCGCGGTTTACCACACGCGCCAAGGTGCGTTCCCGCCAGACCACATGTCTTCGAGCTGCCGCTTATCGCGCAACGTATCCATGGGCTGCCAGAATCCGTCATGTTGATAGGCCATGAGTTGTCGGTCGTGCGCGAGCCGCTCCAGCGGCTCGCGTTCCCAAACCGTTTCATCGCCATGGACATAGTCCAAAACGCGCGGAGACAGCACGAAAAACCCACCGTTTATCCAGCTGCCATCACCCGGTGGCTTCTCGCGAAACCCAGTCACGTTGCCGTTTTCGATTTCCAATGCACCGAAGCGCGCCGGCGGACGCACGGCCGTAATCGTGGCCAGGCGACCGTGGCTTTTATGAAAACTGAGCAGGTCACGCACATTTACATCGGCAACACCGTCGCCGTAAGTCATGCAAAAGAAATCGCCGTCCAGAAATTGCTTGACCCGCTTCAAACGCCCGCCTGTCATGGTCGCAAGACCTGTGTCGACCAATGTGATCTTCCAGGGCTCCGCCCGGCGATCGTGAAACGCCTCACTATTATTGGACATGTCGAACGTCACGTCCGCCATGTGGCGATAGTAGTTACCGAAATATTCCTTGATCATGTATCCTTTGTAGCCCAGGCAAATGACGAATTCGTTGAGCTCGAACGCCGAAAAAATTTTCAAGATATGCCATAGGATCGGTTGACCGCCGATTTCCACCATTGGCTTGGGCCGGACTTCCGTCTCTTCGGCGAGGCGCGTTCCCAGCCCGCCCGCCAAGATGACGACTTTTCCACCCATCATAGACCCCGTGCAAAACCAACATGCGCGCCTGATTTGCCATGCAAACCGGCTGCATCCTGTCCGTATACTTGTTGAAGAAGGCCCGCAAGACCGAGCCCATACGCACATGGCTCAACGCGGGACGATGATGAGGCGGCCGCTAACGGTAGTCGATCCCTCGGAGCAAAGCCTGATAGCATGCGCCCGGACAATGGGTCAAACGCGATGCATTGGCTATTTTTCCAGCAAAATCATTGGCTTGCCCGCGCAAGCGAATTTGCTATGGTCGCGTCGTTCATGCATCAAGCAAGCAATGATTTCTCAGCGCCACACATGAGTTTGCGACCGAGCGCTCGGGTACGCAACGGGAGACGCAGCGATCAACCCCAACGTAGAATTCTGGCGCGGCAAACGGGTGCTGGTCACCGGCCATACCGGTTTCAAGGGTGCTTGGCTCACCATGTGGCTGCGTCGGCTCGGAGCGCAGCCCGCAGGTTTCGCCCTGGCGCCTGACACAACGCCGAACTTGGCCGAACTAAGCGACCTCGAACGGCAAATCCCCTGTGTTCGCGGCGACATTCGCGATCAAATCACCGTCCGCGACGCGATGGCGGAGCTCGCGCCGGAGATTGTCTTTCATCTTGCCGCCCAATCGCTGGTCCGCACCTCCTATCAACAACCGGTGCAGACGTTTGAAACAAACGTCTTGGGGACCATTCATGTGATGGAAGCGGCGCGCGTCACGCCTTCGGTTCGAGCCCTGGTCGTCGTGACCAGCGACAAATGCTATGAGAACCGCGAATGGCTGTGGCCTTATCGCGAGGACGAGCCGCTCGGCGGCTATGATCCTTACAGCGCCAGCAAAGCCTGCACCGAAATCGCCGTTGCAGCCTGGCGGCGCTCGTTTCTGAGCGAGTCGCGTAGAGAGCGGCCGCTGGCGATGGCGTCGGCGCGCGCAGGTAATGTGATCGGCGGCGGAGATTGGTCGACGGACCGGCTCATCCCCGATTGCGTGCGAGCGTTCGCGTCAGGGACGCCGGTGCAAATTCGCAACACGGTCGCCACAAGGCCTTGGCAGCATGTTCTCGAGCCATTATCGGGCTACCTGTTACTGGCGGAAAGGCTGTGGCACGACGGCGCGAAGGTCGCGGAGGCTTGGAATTTTGGCCCGACCGTTGATGACGTGCGGCCGGTCGGGTGGGTGGTCGATCAAGTCGTGTCGCGCTGGGGCGACGGGGCAACATGGATCGCTGCCGAAGGCCAACATCCGCACGAAGCGGGGCTGCTGGCAGTTGACGCCAGCAAGGCGCGCGCGCGGTTGCGGTGGCACCCGCGCCTGCCCCTCGCGGAAGCGTTGAGTTGGACGGTCGAATGGTACAAGCGTCAGCTCAAAGGCGAGGCGGTCGGCGGACTCGTCGGTGAACAGATCGAGCGATACGAACGGGCACGGTCGGATGATTGAGAATAAGTGTCGTCTTTGCGGCCATGCCCTGGTTGAGGATTTCGTCGACCTGGGCATGTCGCCGCTTGCCAATTCGTACATCTCTTCCGATCGCGCCGACCACATGGAGCCATTCTATCCGCTGCACGCGTATGTCTGTCATCACTGCTGGCTCGTGCAACTCGCGCATGTCGTTCGTCCGGAGGATATCTTCCATGACTATTTGTATTTCTCGTCCTTCTCGGATAGCTGGCTGCGCCATTGCGAGACTTACACCAATCTGATGACGCACCGTTTCAAACTGGGTGCGAACTCGCACGTGGTCGAAGTCGCCAGCAACGACGGATATTTGCTGCAATTCTTCCAAAAACAAGGGATTCCGGTTCTCGGCATCGAACCAGCAGCGAACGTCGCTGTTGCTGCCGAACAGAAAGGTATTCCCACGGACGTTGCGTTCTTCGGTGTTGCAACCGCACAACGGCTCAAGGACGCCGGCAAATCCGCGGATCTGATTGCTGCCAAAAATGTGCTCGCACACGTGCCCGACCTCAATGATTTTATCGGCGGCTTCAAGATTTTGCTGAAACCGTCGGGCGTCGTCACGGTAGAATTTCCGCATCTCCTGCGGCTCATGAATGAGAATCAATTCGACACCATCTACCATGAGCATTTTTCGTATTTATCGTTTTCGGTCGCCGAACGAGCGTTCTCCCGTCATGGGATGATTTTGTTTGATGTCGATGAAATCCCCACCCATGGCGGATCATTGCGCATTTATGGCCGCCATGCCGAGGATAGAAGCAAGCCGGTCACATCGGCTGTCGAGCGTATGCGGGCACGCGAGCAACAAGCTGGCCTGAATGGGCTTGCTGCGTATCGGCAGTTTGCCGATCAGGTCGCAGACACGAAGTGTACGGTGCTCGAATTCTTCATAACGGCCAAGCGCGCAGGCAAAAGAATCGCCGGTTACGGAGCCCCAGCCAAAGGAAACACGCTCCTGAACTATTGCGGTATCCGAACTGACATGATCGGCTTTACTGTAGATCGGAGTCCGCATAAGCAAGGCACGTTGCTGCCTGGAACCCACATCCCAATTCGCGCACCCGATGCCATATTCGAGGCGAAGCCGGATTACGTTTTCATCTTGCCGTGGAATCTGAAAGACGAAATCGCGGAACAGATGGCGGGTATCCGCGATTGGGGCGGCAAATTTGTTACACCGATTCCGACTGTCCGCGTGTTCTGATGATCTTCACGCAGACATCGCTCGGAGGCGTGTTATGCGTCGATGTGGAGCGCCGTGAGGATCAACGCGGATTTTTTGCACGCACCTTCTGTCAGAACGAATTTGCTGCGCAAGGACTGCCGGTCAACTTCGTTCAATCTAACATATCCTTCAATACGCGACGCGGCATCGTACGCGGAATGCACTTTCAGGCGGACCCGCATCCCGAAGGCAAGCTCGTGCGCTGCACGCGCGGGGCCATATGGGATGTGGTGATCGACTTGCGTCCCGGCTCACCCAGTTATCGTCAGTGGATTGGGGTTGAATTGACGGCAAAAAATGCGCGCGCCCTCTATATACCGGAAGGCTGCGCGCACGGATTTCAGACACTGACCGATGATTCCGAGGTTCTGTATCTCATGAGTGAGTTCTATTACCCGGAGCTCGCGCGCGGTGTCCGGTGGAACGACCCTGCTTTCGGCATTGATTGGCCCATTGCTGATGCAATCCTATCCGAACGGGACGCCAGCTATCCGGACGTAGCTCCATGACTGGTTCTCGCCGCGTGCTGATCACGGGAGCATCAGGGTTCGTCGGGCGTTACGCGGTTCCTGCTCTGCTCGCCCGCGGTTATGAGGTCCATACGGTCGGACGAGGAAACGTCTTCGACGGCATTGAAACGATACGGCATCACAAGGCCGACCTTCTCGTCGAGGCGGAAATGCGTCGCGTGATGGACACGATAGGTCCGACGCATCTTCTGCATCTGGCCTGGAACGTGACGCACGGCCAATTCTGGACGGCTCTCGACAACCTGGATTGGGTTGCGGCGAGTCTGAAACTCACACGCGCCTTTGCGCAAGCGGGAGGTCGACGCGCGGTTTTCGCGGGAACCTGTGCCGAGTACGACTGGGGCCACGAGCTGCTCGATGAATCGCAGACGCCGCTCGCTCCCGCAACGCTTTATGGTACCGCAAAGCGGGCGCTGCACAGTCTCGTGGAAAGCGCCGCCAATCAAACAGGCGTCTCGACCGCCTGGGGCCGAATCTTTTTTCTGTACGGCCCGAATGAGGTTCCGTCACGGCTCATTGCCCACGTGATCACTGCACTGCTTCAGGGGCAACCCGCGTTGTGTTCGCCCGCTACGCAGGAACGTGATCTCATGCACGTGGAGGATGTTGCGAACGCATTCGTGAGCGTGCTTGAAAGCGATTGGGAGGGCCCGGTGAACATCGCCTCCGGCACGTGTCGGCCGCTGCGCGATGCGGTACGGCTCATCGGTGAACTGACCGGCCGCCCGGACCTAATCCGCCTCGGCGCTCGGCCCATGCCCGTCAGCGAGCCCCATCGGCTTGCCGCCGCAACCGAGGTGCTGAACAACCGGATTGGCTTTCGACCGCGATACGGGTTGCGCGATGGGCTTGAGGCGACCGTGAATTGGTGGCGATCACGGCCTGAGTCGACGGTTAGCGCGTCGGCGAGCGTCGGCACCTAGCCCAACGATGCGACGCTCGCGCCTGAAAGGCCATACAAAAGGCCGCACTTTGGCCCAAGGTCTGCACTGTCTATTTGCCCACAAGATTTGTATGATCACGATTGGGGTAAGCATGGTACTCGAGCGCCAAGGATGTTCGGGGAAGACGGGGAACTAACACGATAATGACCTCAACGCTTGCGTACTCCGCATCGGGCGAGAACACGTTGCCGCGATCGTCGCGCTTTACGAAGGCCGTCGACGATCTTCGCGATGGCCTGAACGCGTGGGAACTTTGGGGAACACTCGGCTGGCATGACCTGCGGCAGCGCTATCGCCGTTCAACGTTCGGCCCCCTCTGGCTTACCCTGAGCACGGGCATCATGGCTGGGGCAATCGGCGTCATCTATTCCGAGATATTCGGTCAGGAGATTCACGATTACCTTCCCTTCCTGGCCGTCGGGTTGATTGTCTGGGGATTCATCTCGGCGTCGATCATTGACCCTTGTTATGTTTTCATCCTTTCAGAGGGGGTCATCCGGCAGGTACGAGCTCCCTTGAGTATTCACATCTATCGGGTGGTCTGGCGCAATCTGATCGTACTTGCACACAACATGGTAATCTACGTCATTATTCTCGTGGTGTTTGGGATTTGGCCTGGCGCGCCCGTTCTCCTCTTCATCCCCGGCTTGTTGTTGCTGAGCATCAGTGCATTCTCCACCGGACTTTTGATTGCTTTGCTCAGTGCTCGGTTCCGTGATCTGCCGCCCATCATCGCCAATATCACGCAGATCCTGTTTCTGCTCACCCCGGTATTGTGGAGGACCGACCAACTGACTGGCGGCCGTAGGCTGATAGCGCAACTCAATCCGCTTTATCATATTGTCGAAGTGGTGCGCATGCCGCTCCTGGGAAAAATTCCCCCTGCGTCCAGTTGGATTTCCGTCATCGTCGTTGTCGCGCTCAGCTGTGTGGTGACGTTCTGGTTTTATGCCCGCTTTCGCGCGCGCATCGCATACTGGGTCTAAACCGCACCATGGCCTCAATTCGAATGGACCGCGTGTCCGTCAGCTTTCCGATCTACGACGCCAGGAGTCGCTCGATCAAAAAGAGGGTCCTGACCGCTGCCGGCCGCGGCCGCATCGCGACGGGCGAATCCAACCATGTCGTGATTCGTGCCCTCGATGGCGTGTCGCTCAATATCGAGCACGGTGAACGCGTCGGGCTGATCGGGCGCAACGGCGCCGGCAAGACGACGCTGTTGCGGGTGATGGCCGGAATCTATGAGCCGCCGGCGGGCACCGTAGAGGTCGAAGGCCGGGTGGCGCCGTTGTTCGACATCGGCATGGGCATGGATCCGGAGAGTTCGGGTTACGAAAACATCCTGTTGCGCGGCCTGTATCTTGGGCTGCGCAAAGCCGAGATCAGGGCGAAGATCGAGGAGATCGCGGAGTTCACTGAGCTTGGCGAGTTTCTTGACATGCCGCTGCGCACGTATTCGGCGGGAATGTTCGCCCGGCTCGCCTTTGCTATTTCGACTTCCATCGATCCGGAAATCCTGCTGCTCGACGAGGGCATCGGTGCTGGCGATGAGGCGTTTCTGGAAAAGGCGAAACGGCGCCTCGATGCACTGATAAACCGCGCGAGAATCCTGGTGTTGGCCTCGCATTCTGATGAACTCGTTCGAAAACTCTGCAACCGGGCTATCCTGATGCAGAACGGCCAGATTGCTGCCAGCGGATCGACCGACGAAATGCTTGAGCGTTATCACGGCAAGGCAAGTGTGCCGGCTTCGAGCCCGGCTCACGCGGCTGGAGAGCCCGTATCGTAGATTCGCGGTGAACGGTCACGCGGAGGCACCGCCAACGCGAACGTCGTCGCCGTCGCGAGCGATACGTTGGGATTGAAATAGGGCTCGGACGCAAGAAGTTCTCGCCAGGTTTTCCGGAAAAGATTGCGTTCGCCAGAGGCGGCCAGACTCTCCTCGCGCTCAAGTGACGCCGTCTCGCAATGGTAGAGCTCGACGTTGGTGGCAACGACGATCCGCCATCCCTTGACGCCTAGCCTCAGGCAAAGGTCGATATCGTTGTACCCTACGGAAAAGCGTTCATCGAATCCCCCAATAGATGCAAACGCATCTTGCCGCACCAGAAGACATGCGCCCGTTGCGGCCGAGACGTCCCGAAACGTGAAGCCGGCCGCCGGTTCGCGCGGGCGGTCGTTTGGTGCAAACCGATTCCAGTGCTCACCCGCTCCCATCAAGCCAACCACGACACCGTCGTGCTGGATGCAGCCGTCCGGATAGAGAAGCCGCGCACTGACCGCGCCGATATGGTCATGTTCCATCACGCAGACCAGGCGATCAAGCCAGGTGCCGTCGATGATATCGATGTCATCGTTGAGGAAGCAGACGAATTCGCCGTCGCCGCCGCGGGCGGCTCGGTTGGCAATCAGCGCGAAATTGAATTGATCGACCCCGTGAGGCAGGATCCGCACCCGCGGATCGCTTTGGAGGCGCTGCACAAGCTCGGCGTTCGCTGGGTCTGCCAAGCGCTTCTCGTGAACCGTAATGATATATTCAGCCGCCTGATAGTGCGTCTGTTGCAAAATCCGCGGCAGAAATCGATCTGCAATCCCCTGCCTGAACGCGGAGGCGATGACGATCGTCACTTTTGCAGATGTAGATCCGACAGTCATGGATACGAGGCTTGGAGAGTATTTGTTGCTCCTCTGCAATAGAGTGTCCGGAACGTGACACAGCATTTGCGGGATATGCGCGGCACGCAGCCGAGTGCCGGGGCTCGAGACATTCCGTTGCAAAACGGCCATGCCCAAAGCAGGGACACTCTTCCACTCTGGAGCGGTGCCGAGCTTCAGACATTCCTTGCGTACTGCAAAGAGGGCCGGTGGAACATCCCATGAAGTCGACGATGGATTGCACCATGGGGGCTGGAAACGGGGCGAATGCCGTTGGCCGGTTCCGGCCGCATAGTAATCGTGATCACCATAAACGACGTCAGCTTGCGGGCCGAGAAGCGGCGCAGCAAGCATCGCGAGGGCGTCAACGGCGAGGCGAATTCCGGCCTCAAGCCCGACGATGTGCGTAATGCGAGGATCCCCGCACAAATCCGTCAATAGCTCGGCCAGACGTTGCTTCCCTGGCTCGACAACTTCAAGGCGCGCCGACCGCAAGCTCTGCCGTTCGAGGCTCTGGAGTGTCGTCGAAACATCTTCGATCGATTGTGAACTGCGCTCAACGACGACCGCCAACCGAATATCGCGTTGGAGCTTCGCAAGGGCTGCATCGTTCGGTCGAGGACGGAATGTTTCGGTTTCGAACAAGTCGAACCATGTTTGATAGGAAATCGGCGAACGTTCTGATTGCAGAAGATAAGTCGCGCGGAACATCTGAAGCTTGAGACCGCCGCTCCTGCTGCGCAGCACCCACCCGAGTGGCACATGCGGAACCCGCAGTAACAGGTAGAACAGAAAGCTCAGTGGCCCAAGCTCCCAGACTATGGCTTGGATCACGGAAGCGGCAGGCGCTGCACCAAAGACACTCAAGCGAGCCATTCGCATGCGCGCCGGCAAGTACCGAAACTGCGGCTTGCCAACGAATTTGCTCCCCTTATCGGCGGCGCCCAGGAACAATGGGGGATAGGGCAGATCGTCCTCGCCATCGAGCGCTAGGCTCGATGCAACTGGACCGTCAACACTGGGAAGCTTGAGCTGGACGACGACCCAACCAGCAGCAAGATCCAATGCGGAGCTTGGCCGGAACTCGCGACCGGCCGTGCCCGCCCGATCGTCGGGGTGGAACGTGACTATCCGCCGGCGAACGCGCAAGGCGCGAGCCAACCGCCTGGACAGACTCCAAATTCGCCGAGCCAACAGGCCTAACCCCAGACCTCGCGCGCGACCTCGACGATCCGCGCGAGCTTGGCCCACTGTTCATCCTCGGTCAGCATGTTGCCTTCCTCGGTCGACGCGAAGCCGCACTGACCGCTGAGGCAGAGCTGATCGAGATCGGTGTATTTGGCGGCTTGCTCGATGCGGCGCTTAAGCTCGTCCTTGCTCTCGAGCTTTCCCGATTTGGTCGTCACCAGTCCGAGCACAACAACCTTGCCCTTCGGGAGGAGGCGGAGCGGCTCGAACGAGCCGGAGCGCTCGTCGTCATACTCCATGAAATAGCCATGCACGTTGATCTTGTTGAACAAAACTTCCTGCATCGCGTCATAGCCGCCGGATCCCATGTAGGTCGATTTATAATTGCCGCGGCATAGATGCATGGTGATGGTCATGTCGGAGGGAATGTCCGACATCGCCATGTTGATCATATCGGCATAGGCTTCGCCGAGCTTTTCCGGATCATCGCCACGGTCCCTCATCTGCTGGCGGTAACGCGGGTCGCACAGCATGGCGATAAAAACTTCGTCGAGCTGCAGATAGCGGCAGCCGGCGTCAGCGAAGGCGCGCACGCCCTTCGCATAGGCCTTGCCGAGCCCCTCAAACAATGAATCCAGTGTCGGGTACGCCGCTTCGTTGATTGGATTTCGTACCGGCCGCCCATACATGGCCGACGGGGCCGGTATGGTCATTTTCGCAGTGCGGGTGGTGTGAGCCTGTACGAACTTGAAGTGATCGACCATCGGGTGCGCCGAAAAACCGAGCTTGCCCGTGACCCGCACGCCCTCTGCGCGCGTGGTGACAGCCGCAAAAGCAATTCCCTGATCGAGGATATAGCGCTCGGCGCCATCGAGACCCCACAGGAAATCCAGATGCCACCAGGAGCGACGGAACTCGCCGTCGGTGATCGCTTCGAGCCCCACCTCCTCCTGCTTCTTGATGACCCGCTCGATCTCGCGATCCTCAACCGCCTTGAGCTGAGACGGCGTGATCTCGTTCTTGGCGTATTTCTCGCGCGCTTCCCGCAAGGCCTGCGGGCGCAACAAGCTGCCGACGTGATCGGCACGAAATGGCGGCTTTGTTCTTTTCATTAGTGTCCTCCCGACGCGATCGGCCGATTGTTCGATCCGGCGCAGGACGACGGCCTACATCCGCAGACCGGAAGCGAGCATGCTAGAGCGCATCCCGATTGGAAAGAATCGAGACGCGCTCTAAAATTTTGTTTTTGCGCATGTCCTTATCGGAGAACCCGTGCCCACTTTTCCGGGACATGCGCTTAATCTCAAACAAAGTCAGGCGTGCGCCCGCCGTTGCGGATCAATGATCTGCTCCAGGCGGCCCAGCACGCGCATGGCCGGCAACACCTGCGCCAAGCTTGAGTTCGGCTCACGTTTCTCTTTGATAGCGGCAACGAATTCGCGATCCTCGATCTCGATGCCATCCATGGACACGTCGACCTTGGAGAGATCGATCGGGTTCTTCTTGCCGTCAGCCAAATCGTCGTAATAGGCGTTGTAGGTTCCGTTATCGCAGATGTAGCGGAAGAACGAGCCGATCGGCCCATCGTTGTTAAATGACAGTGAGAGCGTGCAAAGTGACCCGGATGGCGTCTTCATGACGATGCCCATATCCATGGCGATCCCGAGCGTCGGATGGACGGGCCCCTGCACCGCATAACAATCGGAAATCACCTCGCCGGCCTGGTATTGGAACAGATCGACCGTGTGCGCGGCATGATGCCAGAGCAGATGATCGGTCCAGCTGCGCGGCTTGCCGGCCGCATTCGTGTTGGTGCGGCGGAAGAAGTAGGTCTGCACGTCCATCTGCAGAACCTTGAGCTCGCCCCTCTCCACCCGCTTGTGAATCCACTGGTGGCTCGGATTAAACCGCCGCACGTGCCCGGCCATCGCCGTCACGCCGGTCTCTTTGGCGATCTCAGCCAACTTCTCGGAGTCCGAGACGCTGTCGGCGATCGGGATCTCGATGAGCACGTGTTTGCCGGCGCGCATCACCTGTTCGCCCTGGCGAAAGTGCATCTGCGTCGGCGTAGTGAGGATCACGGCGTCAGCACGCTTGATGCCTTCGGCCAGATCGCCGGTGAAGTGCGGGATGCCGTATTTCTTGGCGACCTCGGCGGTTGCATCCTGGTTGCCGCCGACGAGGGAGGTCACCTCGACCTCCGGAATGCGCTTGAGGGCGTCGAGATGTTTCTGACCGAAAGCGCCCTGGCCGGCGACGCAAATTTTCATGATCAACCCCTGCGAACGTCGGCTTTGACGCGTGCGGCGGCACGCTTGAGCTTGAGCTTGCGCTCATGTTTGCCCGCCGCTTTGCGCTTGTTTTCGAGAATGATGTGCCCGACCGCCGTATTGGAAGCCGGCACCGTGTAGAAACGATAGACCTCGTCGACCTTGTCATCGAGCGCGCCGCGCATGATGAGCCACATCACCATTTCGATCCCCTCGGCCCCGGCCTCGCGCATGTATTCGAGGTGCGGGATTCGAGTGAGCTTCTTGGGATCCTTGCTCAGATTGTCGAGGAAAGCCTTGTCGAACTTGCTGTTGATGAGCCCAGCGCGCGGTCCGGAAATCTGGTGCGACATGCCGCCCGTGCCGAACACGACGACCCGCAGATCTTCCGGATAGGATTCAACAGCCTTGCGGATGGCGCGCCCGAGCATGAAGCAACGATGACCGGTCGGCGGCGGATACATGACCACATTGACGGCAAGCGGGATGACCGGGCACGGCCATTCCTTCGGCGAGCCGAACACCAGGTTCATGGGCACCGTCAAGCCGTGGTCGACCTCCATCTTGTTGACGATGGTGAGATCGAACTCATCGAGGATCACCGATTGCGCGATGTGTGAGGCAAGCGCGGGGTGGCCCTTCACGACCGGCACCGGGCGCGGACCCCAGCCTTCATCGGCGGGCGGGAACTCCGCCGCGCAGCCGAGCGCAAATGTCGGGATCATCTCCACCGAGAAGGCCGAAGCGTGGTCATTGTAGACCACGATGGCGACATCGGGCTTCGCGTCTTCCATCCATTCCTTGGATTTCTCGAACCCGCTGAAGACTCGCTTCCAGTAGGGCTCCTCGGTCCGCTTGTTGTCGATCGCCGCGCCGATCGCCGGCACGTGCGAGGACGCGACGCCTGCGATGATCCTAGCCACGTTTAGACCCCGCTTTCTTGCTGGATTTAGGTTTGGATTTTTTCGCCTTCACTTCGACCTTGGCTTTGGCTTTCTTGGTCTCGGCTTTTTTGGGCTTGGCCTTCTTGCCCTTTGCGGATTTGCCAGGCAGGTCGAGCCCTGACTTGCTGCGATTGCCTTCGACCGACCGGCCCCCCCCGAGCATCATCTTGGCGTAGTCTTCCTGAGTCGAGCCGGTCATGATCGCAGCGATGTGCTGAAACGAATGACCGTCGGTCGCGCCCAGTTTGGCGGTGAAGTAGATGTTGCCGCCAAGCTCCAGCATGCGATTGTAATCCCGCTTGAGGATCGCGTCGCGCTGCTCCTGCGTCATTG
>JAFAXD010000127.1 GCA_019241285.1 Xanthobacteraceae bacterium
CAACGTGCTGCGAGCAGTTCACGTCCCAGGCGTCGATGGTGAACAGGATCACGCGTTCCGGCCGCGCCTGATAACCGGCGTCGAACAGCAGCGCGATCAGGTCGGGATCGTTCTCGACCACCCGCGCGTGTCCCCACAGTTTGATCCGCTGTTGGGTGGCGGGATTGAGCAGGAACAGAAAGGCGCGGTCGTTGTCGACGAGATTGCCGATCGTGATGTATTGCCGGTTGCCGCGGTAATCCGCAAAGCCCAACGTTTTCTCATTAATCACCTTGATGAAGCCCTTGGGGCCACCGCGGTGCTGGATATAGGGCGCACCCGCTGCCGACACGGTCCCCAGGAACGCCGTGTCGATACCGGTCAGGAATTCGGCAAGCTGAGGCGTTACTCGGTCCGGAAACCCGGCGGCGGTCTTGCGCCCATAAGCCTCGGCGGAGCCGCGCTCCGCCTGAGCTTGGCGCGCGCTGGGGGTGAACACGAGGACGCCATTGTCGGGCATCACGCGGCCTCCGTTGCTGGATCAATTGTAGTGAACCATATGATCATTGCGGCTGGCAGGGGAATTGGTCGCGCGGTCAACAGATTGATGTCCAGCGTGCAACAATATGGACAGGCTTGACGAGGTGAGCGTCTTTCTGGCGGTGGCGGAGCTTGGAAGCTTCGCGCAAGCCGCGCGTCGCCTGGGGCGGTCGCCGGCGGTCGTCACGCGCGCTATTGCCGACCTGGAATCGCGGCTTGGGGTGCGGCTCTTCAACCGCACCACGCGCGCCGTCAATCTGACCGACATCGGCCATCGGTTTCGGGTGGGCGCCCAACGGGTGCTTGCGGACTTCGATGAGATCGAGCGGGAGGCCGCGGGCGAGGGTAACGCTCCGCGCGGGGAGCTGAGCGTCACTGCGCCGATCCTGTTCGGGCGCCTGCACGTGCTGCCCATCATCACGGATTTTCTGGCGCAGTATCCGGACGTCAGCGTGCGCCTCATCGTGACCGATCGCCCGACCGACCTTGTGGAGGAGGGGCTCGATGTCGCAATCCGCATCGGTGTCCTGCGCGATTCCTCGGCCATCGCCACCAGCATCGGCTCCTTGCCGTCGGTCGTGGTCGCGACACCTGATTATCTGGCGCGTCGCGGCACCCCGCGCACGCCGGCCGACCTCGCGTCGCACGACATCGTTGCGTTCGGCGGCCTCTGGGGCCTGGAACGCTGGACGTTTGCCGGGGGAATGAGCGTGGGGATCAAGCCGCGACTGACGGTGACCACGGCGGAAGCCGCGATCGATGCGGCCCGGGCCGGCTTCGGGATCACCCGGATGCTCGGCTACCAGGTCGCCGACCCGATTGCCGAGGGATCATTGGTGCGGCTGCTGCGCGACTACGAGGTCGAGCCCTGGCCGGTGCACTTGCTCTATCCGAGCGGCCCGCATCAGGCACCGAAGCTGCGCGCGTTCGTCGATTTTGCCGTGCCGCGATTGCGGCAACGCACGGACCGGGTGGCCCAGGTGTTGGCACAAGCTGCTTGAGGCGCGTTCTCTAGCGATCTTCCCAAACCGGTTTGCGTTTCTCGAGAAAAGCCCCGATCCCCTCTGCGGCGTCGCGCAGCATCATGTTCTCCACCATCACGGCGGACGCGTGCCGGTAGGCATCGGCGAGGTTCATCTCGATCTGATCGTAGAAGGCTTGCTTGCCGAGCTTGACCACGGGGGCCGATTTCGACGCGATCTGCTGGGCGAAGCGGAGCGCCTCGTCGCGTTCCTCTCCCGGTGTCACTACGCGATTGACGAGACCCATGCGCAGCGCCTGTTCGGCCGACAGCATGTCGCCGGTGAGCAGCATCTCCATCGCGTGCTTGGGCGCGACATTGCGCGAGAGCGCGACCATGGGTGTGGAACAGAAGAAACCGATGTTGACGCCGGGTGTGCAAAACCCGGCCGCGGTCGACGCGACTGCGAGATCGCAGCTCGCCACCAGCTGACAGCCTGCCGCGGTGGCCGGGCCTTGCACCGCGGCGATGACTGGCTGCGGCAGATGCACGACAGCCTGCATCACCGAACTGCACTGATCCATGAGCTTGGTGAAATAGGCGCGGCCGCTGTCAGCGCCGGTGCGATGGGTCAGCAATTCGCGCATGTCGTGGCCGGCGCAAAAGGCCGGGCCGTTCGCAGCGATGACGACCGCACGCACGCTTGTGTCCGCCGCGATTGCGGCGAGCGTATCGCCTAGGGCCGCGAGCAGATCTTCCGACAGGCTGTTGCGCGCCTGCGGACGGTTGAGCGTGAGCACCGCGATCGCGCCGACATCTTCGCGCAGCAGGATCGCGTTCGTCGAAGTCGTGTGGGCGGGAGCTTGCATCAGGGCCTGGTGTCCCGGCTGCGGTGCAGCGCGAAGCGGTGCACCGTTGAGCCGGGACCGTCGCGAGCGCTGTGTTCGTTACGATCCCGGGTCTGCAGCGCATCACTTCGTGCTGCGCCGCGCCCGGGATACGATCTCAATCTAGAGATTGTCCTTACTCTGCGCCATGGTGCGGGTCATGCGAGGGGAACATGCAACCAGCCGTACTAACGGCCGAGGAACTGCAGGAGCGGCTCGCGGACGAATTCCCCGAAGCGTTCCACCCGGACAACGGTTTGGCGATCCTCGACGTCTGGCATCGCGGGTGTCGGGTGTGGATGGGATTTGCGGCGCATCAGCTGCGTCCCGGCGGCACGATCTCCGGGCCCAATTTGATGATGCTCGCCGACGTATCGATGTACGTCGCGGTGCTGGCGTCCATTGGTTGGCAGCCGCTGGCGGTGACGACAAGCCTGAACATCAATTTCCTGCAGAAGCCGCCGCCCGGTGCGCTGATTGCCGAATGCCGGCTGATCAAGCTTGGTCGGCGCCTGGCGGTGGGCGACGTGGGCATTCGGTCAGAGGCAGGCGAGGACCTGGTGGCGCATGCAACCTCGACCTATTCAATCCCGCCGATGTCCAAGGTTTGATAATACCGTGATCGTAGAAAATTGATCTAATTGGATTCTTTCAGACGGTATTGACGTGATCGCGGGCAATCGCTAGAAGCCCGCGCCAACGCGCATGCTGCGCCACAATTTCCGGACCTGAACATGAAAACCTATTCGGCCAAACCCGCCGAGGTGGACAAGAAGTGGGTCGTGATCGACGCCAACGGGTTGGTGGTCGGTCGGCTTGCCTCGCTTGTCGCGCTGCGGCTGCGTGGCAAACACAAACCGACTTACACGCCGCACGTGGACTGCGGCGACAACGTCATTATCGTCAATGCCGCCAAGGTGGTGCTGACCGGTCGTAAGGTGGAACGCAAAGTCTACCACCATCACACCGGCTTCATCGGCGGCATCAAGGAGCGCACCGCCAAGTCGATCCTGGAAGGGCGCTTTCCCGAACGGGTCGTGGAGAAAGCGGTGGAGCGCATGCTGCCGCGCGGACCGCTTGGTCGCAAACAGCTCGGCAATCTGCGGGTCTACCCCGGAGCCGAGCATCCGCACGCCGCCCAGAATCCCGAGCCGGTCGACATCGCTGCGATGAACCGCAAGAACACCAGGAGCGCCTGATATGGCGGAGACTATCCAATCGCTCGACCAGCTTGCGGCCCTCAAGCCGGCTGCGCCGGAAGCGCCGAAATACATCCAGAAGCTCGATAAGCAGGGGCGCGCCTACGCCACCGGCAAGCGCAAGGACGCGGTGGCCCGCGTCTGGATCAAGCCGGGCGCCGGCCGGATCGTGATCAATGACCGGACGATCGAGACCTATTTTGCCCGTCCAGTGCTGCGCATGCTGATTCAGCAGCCGCTCGATAAGGCGAACCGCAAAGGCCAGTACGACGTCACCTGCACGGTGTCCGGTGGCGGCTTGTCGGGCCAGGCCGGTGCGGTGCGGCACGGCCTCTCCAAGGCGCTGACCAACTTCGAGCCGGATCTACGCTCGGTGCTGAAGCGCGAAGGCTTCCTCACCCGTGACTCGCGCGTGGTTGAGCGCAAGAAGTACGGCAAGGCCAAAGCCCGCCGCTCCTTCCAGTTCTCCAAGCGCTGATTGTTTCCAACAAACGCGCCCCACACTCGGTCGCCACACACTCCGTCGACATCGCCGGGCTTGTCCCGGCGATGTCGATCAGGAGGGCAGGGTCTCGCCTTCCTAAGCGAGATGGCCGGAACAAGTCCGGCCATGACGAGTGGAAAGGCTACACTTTAGCCATTTGCTAACCGCGTCGATGGAAATGACCCGCCGACTTTAAGCTTCCGTTTAGGTCGGCCTCCGATCCTTGGACAAAGGACCCAAAGGATTGGCTCCATGAGCAAGGACCGGCCGGCGCTTCCCGCGGCCACGTACTCTTCGGGAGCTGTCGTCATCGACGCAGCCGAGACGGGCACGGCCGTAATCGAGCTGCCGGAATTGCCGCAACGACTGGCGCCGTCGATCGCGATCCTCCAAGGCGGCGAGCGCATTCATGCCGAGGCCGTGGAGATCGAGGAGACGGCGATCCCGATCCCCGAGGGCGCGCCGCGCTGGGCGCATGATAGCGCGGCCTTCTCGGCGGAAGACGTTTCCAGTGCCGCATGGGGTGTGCGGCCGGGGGCGGGCGGCGGGCGCGGGCGCAAGGGTTCGGTCGCGGGATCTCCCCGTACCGGCCGGCGCCTGCGCGCCGCGCTCCTGAGCGGCGCGCTGCTCGCGACATTCGCGCTCGGCTGGTTCGGTGGCGCGACCTCGACCCGGCTCATGTCACCGCCACCGTCGGCGCCGTCCGTGCTCAAACAGCGGCTTGATGCGTCGACGCGATCGGCCGCACGCGCGCGCTCCGATGCGGCCGCGGGCGCCGCGGTGCGTAAGCTGTCGTCGGCTCCGGTCGCCGCGCGGCCCGAGCCGGTCGCGCTGGAAAATGGAGCCAAAGACCTGCCGCGCCCGCTGCCGACGCCGGAAACGCGGCCGACCACGATCGAGGGTTGGACAGTACGCGATGTCTCCGGCGGCTTTGCCTCGCTGGAGGGTCCGCAGGGGACCTGGCGGGCGGCGCGCGGCGACATCGTGCCGGGCTTGGGGCGGGTCGACTCCATCGTGCGCTGGGGCAACTACTGGCTCGTCTCCACCAGCCGCGGCCTTATCGCCAGCGAATAGAAGTGTCCCGGATGCAGTGCAGCGCGTAGCTCTTGCGGAGCGGTGCACTGCTGATCCGGGACCGTTGCAACTACGGCGCTAATCCTTGGCGATCCCGGGTCTGCAGCGCATCACTTCGTGCTGCGCTGCGCCCGGGATACTTCCTTCAAAGAAAAAGGGCGCCGGTAGGCGCCCTAAGGTAGATCGCGATGCGCGATCTGGGAGGAAGCTCGTCGATTACGCCGAGTAGTACATCTCGAACTCGACCGGGTGCGGCGTGTGCTCGAAGCGGATCACCTCGGTCATCTTCAGATCGATGTAGGCGTCGATGAAATCCTCATCGAAGACGCCGCCGGCGAGCAGGAAGCCGTGGTCGGCCTTGAGCGATTCAAGAGCCTGGCGCAGCGATCCGCACACGGTCGGGATCTGTGCGAGCTCCTTCGGCGGCAGGTCATAGAGGTCTTTGTCCATGGCCTCGCCGGGATCCATCTTGTTCTTGATGCCGTCGAGACCAGCCATCAGCATCGCGGCGAAGCCGAGATACGGATTGGCGAGCGGGTCGGGGAAGCGAACCTCGACACGCTTGGCCTTCGGGTTGCTGGTGTAGGGAATGCGGCACGAGGCTGACCGGTTGCGCGCCGAGTAGGCGAGGAGCACGGGCGCTTCGAAACCCGGCACGAGGCGCTTGTAGGAGTTGGTCGTCGGATTGGTGAAGGCGTTGATCGCCTTGGCATGGGTGATGATGCCGGCGATGTAGGAGAGGCAGGTCTCGGACAGGTCGGCGTATTTGTTGCCGGCGAACACCGGCTTGCCGTCCTTCCAGATCGACTGGTGGCAGTGCATGCCCGAGCCGTTGTCGCCGTAGATCGGCTTCGGCATGAAGGTCGCGGTCTTGCCGTAGATCTGCGCCACTTGGCTGATGCAGTACTTGTAGATCTGCAGGCGGTCCGCCATCACGGTGAGCGGCGAGAACTTCAGGCCGAGCTCGTGCTGGGCGGACGCCACTTCGTGGTGATGCTTCTCGACCACGGCGCCCATCTTGGCCATGGCGGCGAGCATCTCCGAGCGCATGTCCTGGATCGAGTCCTGCGGCGGGACCGGGAAGTAACCCTTCTTGAAGCCGATGTGGTGACCGAGGTTGCCGCCCTCGTAGTGGGTATCCGAGTTGGTCGGGAACTCCGTGGAGTCGAGCTTGAAGCCGGTGTTGTAGGGCGTCGCCGCATACTTCACGTCGTCGAACACGAAGAACTCGGCTTCCGGACCGAAGAATACGGTGTCGCCGACTCCCATGGTCTTGACCATGGCCTCGGCCTTGCGGGCGATGCTACGTGGGTCGCGGTTATAGGGCTCGCCGGTCGTGGGCTCGAGCACATCGCAAACCAGGACCAAAGTGGTTTCCGCGAAGAACGGATCGATACAGGCCGAAGCCGGATCCGGCATCAGGCACATGTCGGACTCGTGAATCGCCTTCCAGCCGGCAATCGACGAGCCGTCAAACATCTGGCCTTCGGCAAATGTCTCTTCCTCGATCAACGAAATATCGAATGTGACGTGCTGCCATTTCCCGCGCGGGTCGGTGAAGCGGAAATCCGCGTATTTCACGTCGTTGTCCTTGATCAACTTCATTACGTCTTTGGCCGTGGTCATGGATGCGATGTCCTTTCTCCCGCATGGCCGCTCGGCCTAGGTTCCGAGGGCACATGTTTGAATTGAGCTAGTCCTGGTCGGAACACCGGTCGCCGTCCGCGAGTAAAGCCCGCGGACGGGGTTCCGGAACGTACTCAGATTGCGTCTAATCCGGATTCCCCGGTGCGGATCCGAATTGCTTCCTCGATGTTGGAGACGAATATTTTGCCGTCGCCGATGCGCCCGGTCTGGGCGGCGCGACGGATCGCCTCGATGGCTTTGTCCATCATGTCGTCGCTTAGCACGATTTCGATTTTGACCTTCGGGAGAAAATCCACAACGTACTCAGCGCCGCGATAGAGTTCCGTATGACCTTTCTGGCGACCGAAGCCCTTGGCCTCAGTCACCGTGATACCCTGTAACCCAACTTCTTGTAGCGCCTCCTTTACCTCGTCGAGCTTGAACGGTTTGATGATCGCCTCAATTTTCTTCATCGCTCCCGTCTCCTGGGCGGCCGACGGCGGACCGCCGACCGGAGCCGCGCTCCCCGTTAGCAGGGTCTGTGCCAAGCCCGGCAAGTACTCGAAAACCGCATCAAATCAGGCCGTTAAGGCCTGTTCTCGCCGTCAGCCTGGGTCTTGTGCATTTGCACATGATTACGGATTGGGCAAGTTGCATATTTTGTAATCAGGCAGTGCATACAATGATCGAGCTTCTGGCCAATTCTGAGATGAGCGCCGCCGATCGCATGACCATTGCGGGTGGAACACCCGGATTTGATCTCATGCAACGCGCTGGACTGGCGGTCGCCGAGGCGGTCACCGCCCGGTGCCCGGCTGGTGGCGTTGTCGGCGTTGTCACTGGCAGCGGCAATAATGGCGGGGACGGCTTCGTCGCCGCGCGAATCTTGCGCGAACGCGGGTACGACGTCCGCGTGCTGGCGGTCAGCGATGTCGCCAAGCTCAAGGGCGATGCCGCGCAGGCGCACGCGTTCTGGGGGGCTGGTGTTGAGCCCGCCGCGCCAGATCGCCTCGTGGGGATGAAGATCATTGTCGACGCGCTTTTCGGGGCAGGTCTCGACCGCCCGGTCGAGGGGCGGGCGCGGACGATGATCGAGGCGATGAACAGGGCGCAGGTCCCGGTCGTTGCGGTCGATCTGCCGAGCGGCATTTCCGGTGACACCGGCGAGGTCATGGGGGCGGCGGTCAAGGCGCGCAACACGGTCACCTTTTTCCGCAGGAAGCCGGGGCACGTCCTGCTTCCGGGTCGGCTGCATTGCGGTGAGGTGCGGGTTGCCGACATCGGCATCAAGGCTGACGTCCTTGCGCGAATCGCGGCCAGCACTTTTGCCAACGCGCCGGCGCTGTGGGGTTCGTCATTCCCGCAGCCGGCTCTCGCTGGACACAAATATTCCCGCGGGCATGCCGTGGTGGTCTCGGGCGGCGCGTCCTACACCGGCGCGGCCCGGCTTGCGGCCCGTGGCGCATTGCGCGCGGGCGCCGGACTGACGACGATCGCGTCACCGGCCGCCGCACTGCTGATCAACGCGGCGGCCAACCTGGCCGTGATGGTGCGGGCGGTCGACGGCGCCGCGGAGCTCACGGCCTTCCTCGACGACCGCCGGTTCAACGCCGTGGCAATCGGCCCGGGCTGCGGGGTCGGGCCGCACACGCGCGACATGACGCTCGCGGCGCTCGCGGGCAAACGCGCTGTCGTAGCCGATGCGGACGCCTTGACGAGCTTTGCGGATGATCCGGAGCTGCTGTTTTCAGCTATCCGCGCGCAGCCGGATCGGAGCGTCATCCTGACGCCGCACGGGGGAGAGTTCGCAAGACTTTTCGGCCACTTGTCGGATATTTCTCAAGTTCATGGAAAACTTGAGCAAGCGCGGAAGGCGGCGGCTCTCTCAGGTGCCGTGGTCGTGCTCAAGGGGGCCGACACCGTCATCGCCGCGCCCGACGGCCGCGCCGCCATCAACGTGAACGCACCGGCTTGGCTCGCGACTGCAGGCTCGGGCGACGTGCTGACCGGATTTGCGACTGGGCTTGTCGCCCAAGGGATGTCGGGTTTCGACGCCGCGTGCGCGGCGGTCTGGATGCACGGCGAGGCGGCAAATGTGTTCGGCCCGGGTCTGATTTCGGAAGACCTGCCCGACGCGTTACCCGCCGTCTATCGGCAGCTGCTGGCGCGGCTCGACCGCTAAGGTGGCGAATTCCGTGGGTCTCGCCTATTTTCCGCTAGGCGCGCGGCTTCGCTATGCTATAAGCCGCGCCGCCCGAAAGCGCGGGCGTGGCGGAATTGGTAGACGCGCTGGATTTAGGTTCCAGTGACGCAAGTCGTGGGGGTTCAAATCCCTCCGCCCGCACCACGC
>JAFAXD010000133.1 GCA_019241285.1 Xanthobacteraceae bacterium
ACAATCCGGATAAACGCTTTCTCATCGGCGGCGCCCAGTATCCGGCGGACTTCCCGTGGTGCGCAAATATCTACTTCGTCCGCCACCTGCCGCCGGGGGAGCATCCGGCGTTCTTTTGCTCCTCGCGACTGACCCTCAACGTCACCCGTCTCGATATGGCCGCGATGGGCTGGTGTCCGTCGGGACGATTATTTGAAGCAGCGGCGTGCGGCGCGACCGTGCTCACGGATGGCTGGCCGGGTCTCGAGACATTCTTTACCCCGGACAACGAAATTCTTGTGGCCGACGGGGCAGAGGACATTCAGGCCGCCCTCGAACTCGATGACGGCGAGCGCAGCCGGCTTGGCCGCGCGGCGCGCGAGCGGGTACTCGCCGAACACACATCTGACATCCGCGCGCGCCAATTGCTGGCGGCCTTCGACCAAGCGCACGCTCGCCAACCATCACAGCACCTAGCCATGGAGGCTTGATATGTGGGGCATCATTCCCGCGGCGGGCCGCGGCACGCGAATCCAGCCACTGGCATTCTCCAAAGAACTTTTGCCGGTCGGAACCCGGATGAAGGACCGCACGGAACATCCCTGCGCGGTGAGCGAGTATCTGATCGAGCGGATGATCACTGGCGGGGCGGACAAGATCTGCTTTGTCATTGCGCCGGGCAAGTCGGACATCCTCGAATACTTTGGTGGAAGTTATGGAAGCGCATCCATCGTCTATGTGGTGCAGCCACAGCCATCCGGATTATGCGATGCAATGTTTCGCGCATTGCCGTTGATTGGTGGGTCCGAGCCCGTGGCCATCGGCCTGCCGGATACGGTCTGGTTTCCTTCCCACGCGCTGCGCACCCTGCCGGACGATCCCCTGTCGTTCTTGCTGTTTCCAGTCGAGCATCCAGAATTCTTCGACGCCGTCGTTCTGGATGACGAGGAGCACGTGCGTGAAATCCAAGTCAAGCAAGCGGATGCGGCTTCACACTGGATCTGGGGCGCGTTCAAGATGCCTGGCCAGACCTTCCGTGACCTGCATCGGTTCTGGCTCGCCCGCAATCGCAGCGACGAATACGTCGGCACGCTCGTCAATGCCTATTTGGCCGGGGGCGGCACGGCGATTGGCGTCCGCTCCGGCCGCGCTTATGTCGATGTCGGCACGTTGCACGGCTATCGGGCCGCCATGACCCTCCTCGCCGACATCGCCTCCAGTGACATGGTGCGGCCTGATCACGAGCCCGCCTCGGCGTACCCGCGCGGCGATGATCTCGTTCACCGGAGATCCGAGCCGTGATGCAGCAGCTCTCCACTGCGGAAATCCGGCGACGAGTCGAGGCACTCGGTCCCTGGTTCCACAACATCGATTTGCGCGGGGTGAAGACCGCCCCCAACCATTTCCTCGGTGATTACCCGGCGGTCAAATGGCACAGATTCGCCGCGGCCATTCCGGCGAATCTCTCCGGGCGCACGGTGCTCGACGTCGGCTGCAATGCCGGATTCTACTCCATGGAGATGAAGCGACGCGGAGCGGCGCGCGTGGTCGGCATCGATTCCGATGATGAATATCTGGCGCAAGCCCGGCTCGCGGCCGAGGTGAACGAACTCGATATCGAATTCCATCGCCTCTCCGTCTACGACGTGGGCGCGCTGAAGGAATCGTTCGACGTCGTGCTGTTCATGGGCGTGCTCTATCACTTGCGGCATCCTTTGCTCGCCCTTGATCTGCTCCATGAGCATGCGGTGCGCGACCTTCTGGTCTTTCAAAGCATGCAACGCGGCTCCGCCGAAGCCTGCAAATTGCAGGACAATTATCAGTTCTGGGAGACCGAACTCTTCGATAAATCCGCCTATCCAAAACTGCATTTCGTCGAGCACCGCTACGCGGATGATCCGACCAATTGGTGGATTCCCAATCGCGCCTGTGCGGAGGCCATGCTGCGCAGCGCCGGGTTCGAGATCGTCTCCCACCCGGAGATCGAGGTCTACATCTGCCGACGCAGCAAGCGGCCGGCATTAGCCGCAGCCGTTTATCCGAGACGCGGGGCCTTTCATGATTGAAGCGGCGATGCTCTGGAACGAGCCGAACAACAAGTCGCACTGGGATCCAGAGCTTGACCCGGGCTGGCGACTGTTCGCCCAGACGGCGATTATGGCGGGACGCGCGATCGCAGCTGAGAATCCTCAGTTGCCGCGCGTGCTCGGCGGCCTTTCACCGATCGACCCGGGGTTCATCACCAACATGACGGAACAGGGCGTGCTCGACCATGTCGACGTCGTGGCGGTGCATGGCTTCCCGCTCGACTGGAACTTATGGGAGCTGCGCGAGTGGCCAGCCAAACTCGACGAGATCGCGGCCGTGACCGATCTCCCGATCTGGGTCAGCGAGGTCGGCGTGTCCTCGTTCGGGGCCGAGGAGGTTCAGGCCTGGGGCCTTGGGCGCACGGCCGAATTGCTGATTGGCCGCAGCGCGCGCATTCATTGGTATAGTCTCTACGATCTTCCCCGCGCGTGGCCCGCCACCACCCGTCACAAGGAAGCGGAAGGCTCCTCCTATTATCGGCATTTCGCGATGGGCCTGCTGCGCGAGGATGGCCGGCCCAAGATCGCCGCCGAAGCGTTTGCCCAGTACACGCCGGCCATGGGCCTGTGCCAGTGGTTTCACTTCGAAGATCATCGGCTCGACGAGGCGGTGCGCTGGATGAAGCGATTTGGTGTCAAATACATTCGGACCGGACTATCATGGGCCGACAGCTTCCGACCAAACGCATTGGCGTGGTTCGATCGCATGATAGACGCCCTGGCCGATTTCGACGTGACCGTAACGTTCTGTTTCACGCCCGATCACCTCGGTCTCGCCCCCCATCACACGAGTCCCCCGCGCCATCCCGAACAGTTCGCGGAGTTCTGCGCCAGCATGGTGCGCCGCTATGCGCCGGCCCGCCCTGCCCCCAGCATGAACCTCGCCGTCGCAAGATGTTGAGATGCCACGCGCGCTGATCCTGGTGCTCGATTCCGTTGGCATCGGCGCCGCACCGGACGCCGCTCAATATGGCGACGCCGGCGCGGACACGTTGGGCCACATCGCCGATGCCTGTGCAAAAGGCGAAGCTGATACAGCAACCCGGTCCGGTCCGTTGCACATTCCAGAGCTGGTCGCCCGCGGCATTGGTCAAGCGTGCCGCATGAGCAGCGGCCGTTTGCCGCCTGGGCTTGAGGGCGAGATCAGCGGACCGGCGCAATTCGGCTGCGCCACAGAAGTGTCGAAAGGCAAGGACACACCGTCAGGGCATTGGGAGATCGCCGGTGTGCCGGTGCCCTTCGCGTGGGGCTACTTCCCGCAAACAACGCCTTGTTTTCCAGCCGATCTCATCGAAGCGTTGTGCGGCGAAGGAAACCTGCCGGGCATTCTCGGAAACCGCCACGCCTCGGGAACGCAGATCATCGCCGAGCTCGGCGAGGAGCATGTGCGCACCGGCAAGCCGATCTGTTACACATCCGCCGACAGCGTGTTCCAGATCGCGGCGCACGAAGAGGCCTTCGGATTGGGCCGACTAAATGGTCTGTGTCTGATCGCGCGCAGACTTGTTGATCCCCTGCAGATCGGGCGGGTTATTGCGCGACCATTTGTTGGACAATCACGCACCGATTTTGAACGGACCGGCAACCGCCGTGACTACGCAGTTCCGCCCCCTGCCCCGACGATCCTCGACCGCGCTACCGACGCCGGGCGTCACGTCGTCACAGTCGGCAAGATCGGCGACATCTTCGCTCACTCTGGCACCGGCCAGGTGTTGAAGGCCAACGGCAATGGCGCGTTGTTCGATCGCATGCTGGAAGGCGCCAGGATGCTGCGCGATGGCGGGCTGTTGTTTGCGAATTTCGTCGATTTCGACACGGTCTACGGACATCGCCGCGACGTCGCCGGATATGCACATGCTCTGGAAGCTTTCGACGCGCGCCTGCCCACACTCGACGAGATCCTTCAGCCTGACGATCTCATCATCATCACGGCGGACCACGGATGCGATCCGACCTGGACTGGAACGGACCACACACGCGAACAGGTTCCGATCCTCGCCTTGGGGCGCGCCAAACAATCCGGCTCGATCGGTCGCCGGCCGACATTTGCCGATATAGCGGCGACCGTTGCAAGCCATCTTGATTTGCCAGCTCCACAAACCGGTACGCCGTTTTAGGCTCAGCAATTCCGCGCTGATATTGGTCGGGTCGCCGACCTAGCAAGCAACAGCATAGCGTTCACCGTCCGACGCTGCGACAGATTTGCGAACAACATCATCACAAAAAGGAACAAACAATCCGAGTTGGCGTTGGCGATTTGATTGCCCAACGGAGAGCGCCCATGCAACGCGTACTCGTGACTGGAGGCGCTGGCTTCATCGGCTCGCATCTGACCGATCTTCTACTTGAACACGGCTACAGCGTCCGCATCCTGGACAACCTGTCGCCTCAGGTCCACCCAGACCGTCAGCGCCCCGGCTATCTCACATCACACGCCCAGCTCGTGGTCGGCGACGTGCGCGACCCTGAGGCCGTCGAGCACGCGCTGAAGGACGTCGACATGGTCGTGCACCTGGCCGCAGCCGTCGGTGTCGGCCAGAGCATGTATGAGATCACGTCATATTGCGACACCAATGACCTCGGCACCGCTGTGTTGCTACAGGCGCTGTCGCGCAACCCGGTGCAACGGCTCGTCTGCGCTTCCTCGATGAGCGTCTATGGGGAAGGGAGCGCACGGCGGCCCGAAGGAACCGTTGTCTCGCCGCCGGAACGCTCGCTGGCGCAGTTGCGGCGCGCCGCCTGGGATCTCACAGACGCCGACGGGGCTCCATTGGTGCCCGTTCCCACTGCGGAAACGAAACCTCCGGCGCTCAACTCGGTCTATGCGCTCAACAAATACAACCAGGAACGTCTGTGTCTGATCGTCGGCCAAGCCTATACCATTCCGACGGTTGCGCTGAGGTTCTTCAACGTATACGGCCCCCGCCAGGCGCTCTCCAACCCCTACACCGGTGTGCTTGCGATCTTCGCGGCGCGGTTGCTGCACCAGCGCCCACCGTTCGTGTTCGAGGACGGTCATCAGCGCCGGGATTTCGTGCATGTCAGCGACGTCGCGCGCGCCTGTTTGCTGGGGCTCACAACCCCGCAAGCCGCCGGCCAGGTGTTCAATATCGCGTCGGGTCAAAGCCGGACCATCCTGTCCATCGCGACCGATCTCGCCGTCCTCATGGGCTGCGGCCAGATTTCACCGCATGTCGTCGGCAAGTATCGCGCCGGGGATATCCGCCACTGCTTCGCCGATATTGATCGTGCGAGGTCGGTCCTCGGATTCTCGCCGGCCGTCGAATTCCGCCAGGGGCTGGAGGAACTGTCGGGTTGGCTCGCGGATCAGGTCGCCGTTGATAACGTCGAGGCTGCCACAGCGGAGCTGCAAAGCCGAGGGCTGGTGGCATGACATCCACTCCGCCGATCGAGTTTCGCCGTTCGCACCAGCCCATTCTGGTGACTGGCGGCTGCGGTTTCATTGGCAGCAATATCGCCGATGCGCTCGCGGGTCGCGGCGAGCGCGTCGTAATCCTCGACAAGATGCTGCGCCACGGCGGCGAGACCAATGCTCACTGGCTGAAGAGCCGCCATGGCGACCGCATCGAAATCGTCACCGGCGACGTACGCGACCGTAGGCTTCTGGACGATATCCTTCGCGGAGTTTCAGGTGTCTTCCACCTGGCCGGCCAAGTCGCGGTGACGACAAGTCTCGCGGATCCGGAGGAAGATTTCGAGATCAACGCGGCCGGAACGCTGCGCGTCCTCGAAGCGACGCGTCGCAACAACCCCGAAATCCCGGTCCTGTTTGCTTCGACCAACAAAGTTTATGGCAAGTTGCTCGAGGACGATGAGATTGTCCGACGCGGACAGCAATACGTCTGCATGGCACCAGCCTTCGCGAGTGGGGTGAGCGAAACTGCCCCTCTCGATCTCTACAGCCCTTATGGCTGCTCAAAGGGTGCCGCCGATCAGTATGTACACGATTACGCGAGGGTGTTTGGCCTGAAGACGGTCGTGATGCGGATGAGCTGCATCTACGGGCCGCGGCAATTCGGAACGGAAGATCAAGGTTGGGTCGCCCACTTCCTGATCCAAGCCATCCGGGGAGCACCAATTACCATCTACGGCGACGGATATCAGGTGCGCGATGTGTTGTTTATTGACGATGCGGTGGCGGCCTGGCTGCGCGCATTTGATCGCATCGGCGCCACGCGCGGCCGGGTCTTCAACCTTGGCGGAGGGGTTCGCAACGCCGTCAGTCTGCAGGACATGATCAGACTGATCGCGGATCTGCGCGGCCACGCTCCCGAGACACGCTTCGATCAATGGCGGCCCGGCGATCAGGCCTGGTACGTGTCGGACGTGAGCGCGATATCACGGGCGCTCGATTGGACCCCACGGATCTCACCGCGGCAAGGGCTCGAGATGCTGGAGCGCTGGCTGGCGTCGCAGCTCGGCGCACCATCCAGACAGGAAGCGCACGCATGAGAGTAAGCCTCATCAATCCGAATTGGAGCTTTGACGGCAGCATCTATTTTGGTTGCCGCGCGCCGCATCTGCCGATGGAATTCGGCATTTCCAAACAGATGCTTGAAGCGGCTGGCCACAGAGTCTCCCTGGTCGATGCGCACATGTTCGGGCTTGATCTCACGCAGGTTGTCGCAGAGGTCGAACACTTCGGCCCGGACATGATCGTGCTGACAACCGCCCCGACCTACCTGTTTTGGCGCTGCGCGCCGCCGGAATTGCGCGTCCCGCAGGAACTGGCGCGCGCCATCAAAGGCATTGCACCCTTTACCGTTGCTGTCGGTCCGCATGGCTCGACGACGCCGCGTAGCGCGTTCCTCAAGCTTGGGGTTGATCTCGTCGTCATGGGTGAATGCGAGGACGTGTTGTTGCGCCTCGCCGCCGGCGAACGCGAGGGCATTGCCGGCACGTGCTATCGCGATGGCGATACGGTCCGCGTCGTGGGCGGCCCGGTGGCCGCGCACTTCACTGACATTGTGCCGGTGGCGTGGCCGGATGAGATGATCCACCGCCACACGCATCATCATCATCGCTTCGACGCGCAGCCCGTCGGACCAGGCGGCGAGGTCGAAGCCTCGCGTGGCTGCCCTTACAGCTGCACGTTCTGCGCCAAGGAGAATTTCCGCAACCATTATCGCAAGCGCGACCCACAACGCGTGCTCGCCGAAGCTTTCGCGCTCCAGCAGCAAGGCGTGGAGTACATCTACTTCATCGATGAGATCTTTTTGCCGAACGAACCTTTGCTGCGCGGCCTGGTTGGGCGCGGGCTCAAGTTCGGCGTGCAGACCCGCATCGATCTGTGGAAACCGGCGATGCTCGAGTTGCTCGGCCGTGCGGGCTGTGTGTCGGTCGAGGCCGGCGTCGAAAGCCTCACGCCGGAAGGCCGAGCGGCGCTGGAGAAGCGCTGCAAGATGAGCACGGACGACCTTGCGCGCCGCTTGATTGAAGCCAAGCGGCACATCCCATTCGTGCAGGCAAACCTGATCGAGATGCCCCAGGACGAGGACGAGGTCGTGCAACGCTGGCGCACGCAAATGCGCGATGCCGGCGTCTGGGCCAATGATCCCGTGCCACTGTTTCCGTACCCCGGCTCTCCCGACTATCGCAAGCTTTGGGGTCTGCCCGACGACCAAGCCTGGGAGCGGGCCCATGACCATTACCTGCAGCAGTTCGCGCGTTTCAGTGACGTTCAGGAAGAGCAGCCGCGCCCGCTTCGCGAACTCGAGTTGGAGCCGGCCGCGTGAAGGAGCTTGGACCGCGCATATTGCTGACCACCGACGCCGTGGGGGGCGTGTGGGTGTTTGCCACCACGCTGGCGGCTGGGCTTGCGGCGCGCGGCAGTCGGGTGATCCTCGTTGTTCAAGGTCCTGCCCCACGGGCTGAGCAATTCGTGTCCGCTCGCGCCATGCCGGGTGTCGAGACCGTGGTCACCGACTTTGCCCTGGAATGGATGGATCCGGAAGGCAAGGATTTTGCCCGTGCGGCTGCCGGACTGACCGCCCTCGCCCGGCGCTATCGGCCGGATATCATCCACCTCAACAGCTATCGGGAGGCGGCGGCAGATTGGCCTGCCCCGGTCGTGGTGACCGCACACTCGTGCGTGCGCTCTTGGTGGCGTGCCTGTCGGGGCGAAGAGCCTGCGGAACCTCGTTGGGCCCCCTACCTCGTCAATGTCGAGACCGGTCTCGCAATGGCGGATTGCTGGACGGCGCCAACCCAATGGTTTCGTGATGAGATCCAGGCGCTCTACGCGCCGCCATCTCCCGGACGGGTGGTCCGCAACGGCATCGATATCGATCTACAACTTGCGCCCAAGGACGCGTTCATCCTCGCGGCGGGCCGACTGTGGGATGAGGCCAAGAATATCGGCGCGCTTGCAACCGTGGCGGCGGGTCTGCCGTGGCCCGTCCTGGTGGCCGGCCCTGAGTGCTTGGGAACCAATGAAATCGCCGCTGCATCGAGCTTGAAAATGCTCGGCACGCTCGCCCGTCCGGATCTGCTCGCGCTCATGCGCCGCGCCGGCGTATTCGTGGTCCCCGCACTGTACGAGCCATTCGGGCTAGCCGCACTGGAAGCCGCGGCCGCCGGGTGCGCCTTGGTGCTGGCCGATATCCCCAGCCTGCGTGAGTTGTGGATGGGGGCAGCCGTGTTCTTCGACCCGCGCGACCCCACCGACCTGGCCCGCGCCCTCAACTCCGTCTGCGACGATCCAGCATTGCGGCGACGCCTGCAACGCGCCGCCATGCATCGCACGCGACGATACCGCGCCGCCGCCATGGTCGAGCGCTTTGCCGAACTCTATCGCACCCTGCTTACACGGCAGACACGGATCCGATGGCCGCTCCTGTTGGCGGGAACACGGTCATGAAATTCGTGCTGTTCTATCACTCGTTTGTCTCCTGCTGGAATCATGGCAACGCGCATTTCCTGCGCGGCTTTGCGCGCGAGCTGATCCAACTGGGGCACCGTGTCGTCGTGTATGAGCCGCACGACGGTTGGAGCCGCACCAACGCGCTGACTGAGCCTGGAGCGGCTCTGCCGGATGCAGCGGAACTCGTGCCCGGGATTGAGCACCGCTTCTACCAACTGAATGATCTGGATCTCGACCGCGCGCTCGATCACGCCGACGTTGTTCTGGTGCACGAATGGAACGAGCCGGATCTGGTCGCGCGCGTTGGAGGCAAACGGCTTGCCGGGGCAAATTTCCTGTTGCTCTTCCATGACACGCACCATCGCGCTGTTACAGCACCCGATGAGTTCGATCGGTTCGATCTCGAGGCGTATGACGGCGTGCTCGCCTTCGGCGACGTGCTGCGCGACATTTATCAACGGGGCGGCTGGGGCCGTCGCGCCTATACGTGGCACGAGGCGGCTGACACTGCGTTGTTCCATCCCTCCCCGGCCGAGCGCGACATCGACCTCATCTGGATTGGCAACTGGGGCGATGGAGAGCGTGAAGCCGAGTTGGTGGAGTTCCTGCTCGAGCCTGCAGCGCGGCTCAATCTACGCACCTGCATTCACGGCGTCAGGTACCCCGAGCAGGTGCGTGCGCGGCTGCAGGCGGCCGGCATTGCCTATCCAGGCTGGCTCCCAAACCATCTTGTCCCTGAGGCCTTTGCCCGCGCGCACATGACGGTGCATGTGCCGCGCCGGCCTTACGTGAAGGCCCTGCCCGGAATCCCAACAATCCGTATCTTCGAAGCGCTGGCGTGTGGAATCCCAGTGGTAACGGCGCGCTGGCAAGACATCGAGGGTCTGTTCCCACCTGGCAGTTTTCTCAAGGTCGCGACCGGGGCAGAGATGACCGCCGCCTTGGCGCTGCTGCGCAATGATCCCGCGGTGGCGGCGGAACTCGCACGGGCCGGGCTGCGGGCGATCGAAGCGCGGCACACCTGCGCGCATCGCGCTGCAGAGCTCTTGAACATATGCGCCAACCTCGACCAACCGGCGCGACGCAGAGATCAAACAACAAGCAGCGAACGGATGGTCAACGCATGAAGATTGCTTTTTTCGGCTCCAGCCTGGTCTCCTCCTACTGGAACGGTGCTGCCACGTATTATCGCGGCTTGCTTAAAGCGCTTGCTGCGCTTGGACATCATGTCACTTTCTACGAGCCGGATGCGTTCGAGCGTCAACAACACCGGGATATCGCGGATCCGGCCTGGTCCGAGGTGGTGGTCTATCCGGCGACGTCCGACGGCTGGCGCGCCGCACTGGAACGCGCCGCGCCACGGGTTGACCTCCTCGTGAAGGCGAGCGGCGTCGGCGTGTTCGACACCGAGCTTGAGATGGCGGTCCCGGAGATCGCATCAACTAAAACGATAACCGCGTTTTGGGATGTCGACGCGCCTGCGACGCTCGACAAGATCGCGGCGCATCCCGAGCATCATTTACGGCGGCTTATCCCGCGCTACGACATCGTCTTTACCTATGGCGGAGGCGATCCTGTCGTCAGCGCCTATCACAGGCTGGGAGCACGTGCCTGCGTGCCAATCTACAACGCGCTCGATCCCGACACACACCATCCGGCTCTGGTTCGCTCTGCCTTCGCCGGTGACCTCAGTTTCTTGGGAAACCGGCTCCCCGATCGGGAAGCACGGGTGCACGAGTTCTTTCTCAAGCCCGCACGCCTACTGCCGGCGCGCACCTTCGTCCTCGGCGGCGCCGGCTGGGAGCCGTTCGACCTCCCACCCAATGTGCGTCATGTCGGTCACGTCGGCACCAATGACCACAACGCATTCTTCTGCTCCGCATTTGCGACGCTCAACATCAACCGCGAGAGCATGGCACGCTACGGCTTCTCTCCGCCGACGCGGGTGTTCGAAGCCGCCGGGGCCGGCGCGTGCCTGATCAGCGATGCGTGGATCGGGCTTGAGCAGTTCTTCGAACCCGGTCGCGAAGTGCTCGTCGCAACCAGCGGGGATGAGGTCGCCCGCTTCCTGGGCGACCTCACGCCGGCTGATCGCGAACGGATCGCTACAGCGGCGCTGCAACGCGTGCTGGCCGAACACACCTACGCGCATCGGGCGCGTGAGGTCGATGACATTCTCGAGATGCGAACGCCGGCAAACGGGGTCGCCGCATGAGTCTCGAGATCGTCATCTTCGGCCTATCGATCACATCCTCCTGGGGCAATGGGCACGCGACCACTTACCGGGCGCTGACGAAAGCGCTGCAGCGGCGTGGGCATCACGTGACGTTCCTTGAACGCGACACGCCTTGGTACCGTGCGCATCGAGATGTGCTCGGCCCCGAGACCGGGCGCGTTGAACTCTATACTGCGCTCAAGGACCTTCCCCACTACGCCGACTTGGTTGCCCGTGCTGATCTGGTCATCGTCGGATCCTACGTCCCGGACGGGATCGTCCTCGCCGATTGGGTCACGATGCATGCGACCGGCGTTACGGCGTTCTACGACATCGATACGCCGGTCACGTTGTCGAATCTGGATGCGGGAACCGCCGAGTACATCACTGCCGCGCTGATCCCCCGCTTCGATCTCTATCTGTCGTTCACGGGAGGACCAATCCTCGACCTGATCGAACGGCGCTACGGCAGTCCGCGGGCCCGTGTTCTCTACTGCGCCGTCGAACCGCAAACGCATGCGCCCGTCCCATCCGCCCATACCTGGGACCTGGGCTACCTCGGAACTTACAGCCCTGACCGGCAAAGCGCGCTTGAGCGCTTGCTCATTGCGCCGGCCGTCTCCCTGCCCGACCGGACGTTTGTGGTCGCCGGCGCCCAATACCCCGACAACCTCAAATGGCCGGGGAACATCACACGCATCGAGCATCTGCCGCCCCATGCTCACGCGCAGTTCTATTGCGGGCAGCGTTTTACGCTCAACGTCACGCGCGCGGACATGATTGCGACCGGCTACGCGCCGAGCGTCCGCCTGTTTGAAGCCGCGGCTTGCGCAGTTCCCATCGTCAGCGATCGTTGGACGGGATTGGACACATTGTTCACGCCGGACACGGAAATTCTCATCGCCGACTCAACCGCACAGGTGAGCGACATCCTGTGTCACCTGCCTGAAGAGCGACGGCGCCAGATCGCTGCGAACGCGCGCAAGCGCGTGCTCACCCATCACACCGCCGATCACCGCGCACGCCAGCTCGAGGAGTATTACGCGGAGGTCGCCTCGCGCAAGCTCGTGCGGCTTGGAGAGCGGCGTGGGGTCGGCGCAGTCGCTTAGGAGCATTCCCATGGCATCGGCGAAACCAATGCACATCCTGGTCACGGGTGGCGCGGGATTCATCGGCTCGCACCTGTGCGACCGCCTTGTGCAAAAAGGCCACAGGATTTTTTGCTTGGACAACCTGCAATCGGGTCACCGCGCCAACATACGTCCCCTCCTCAACCATCCACGGTTTGAGTTCATCGAACAGGACATCTGCGATCCGATCGAGATCCGCGGTCCGTTGGATCGGATCTACAACCTCGCTTGTCCGGCCTCGCCGCGACACTATCAGCGCGATCCGATCGGTACCGTCCGCACCTGTGTGCTCGGCGCACAAAACGTACTGGAGCTTGCGGTACAGAAGGGGTCACGCGCCCTGCAAGCGTCGACCAGCGAAATCTATGGCGACCCGGAAGTTCACCCGCAGCCTGAGAGCTACTTCGGTCACGTTAACCCCACCGGCCCCCGCGCATGTTACGATGAGGGCAAGCGCTGTGCCGAAACACTGTTTTTCGATTATCAGCGAATTTACGACGTCCCCATCAAGGTCGCTCGCATTTTCAACACCTATGGCCCGCGGATGCTCGAGAACGACGGGCGCGTCGTCTCCAACTTCATCGTACAGGCCCTGCGCAATGAACCGCTCACACTTTATGGCGATGGATCGCAAACCCGGTCATTCTGCTACGTTGACGATTTGCTAGAGGGCCTGGAGTTGTTGATGGAGAGTCCCCGGGATGTCTCCGGCCCCTGCAACCTCGGCAATCCGCATGAGGTCCCCGTCCGGGAGATTGCCCGACTTGTTCTCGACCAGACTGGATCACGCTCACCCATCGAATTCCGGCCGCTGCCGCAGGACGACCCTAAACGCCGACAACCGGTCATTGGCCGGGCGCAGCACCTTCTCGGATGGTTTCCACGTGTCGACCTCCAGCGCGGACTGCGGGCGACGATCGATTACTTTTCATTGCACATGCCAAGCGGCCCGCTTGACCGCGCGAACCAACCGGCCCCGGCCCGTGTCCACGTCAGGGCATCTGCGCGTTCGCAGCGCCCGCACTGATCGGGAGGCGCGTCCTTACGGGCGCGTCGCCGCCGCTTCGTCGTGCGGGACTATGGATACGCGCGGCCGCGTCCAACCAAGCCGGTTAGCGCAGCAATCAGGAACAACACAAGCGCCACGAAGAAAATGATCTTCGCGATCCCGATGGCCGCGCCGGCGATTCCACCGAATCCGAAAATCGCGGCAATCAGCGCGATGATCAGAAGTGTGACGACGAGATTAAGCATGCGACACCTCTACCGGGGTTGAATCGTCGGCGACCAGGCCGCGTCGTCCAAGCGAGATTCCCCACCCAGGATTCCGCCCAGGACGGCCGCCACGGCACCGAACAGTAACGACATGAATGTCCAGAACGAGAGATAGGCCCCGGCCTTGGCGGCTTTGTCCGCTGCCTGCTTGACGGAATCGCGCGCTTGATTTTCGACATTCGTGACCCGCTGCTGCGCCTCGTCCTGGCTCAAGCCGGTGCGTTGCGACACGAGCTGCGCCAGGTAAGTGCGATCGTCATTGCTCAGTTGCCCTTGAGTGACAGCGTGCGCGAGGACACGCCCGGCTTCGGCACGCGACTGGTTGTTGGTCGGTGGGTTGTCGTTCGCGGGAATCGCGTTGGCTGAGGGCCCCGGCCGGAACAGCATATCGACGAAGTAATCGGTTGTGTTTGTCACCGAACCTCCGCCGTTCTCGGCACCGTTTGCGGCAGCCGCAATCAGGTTGGCCGATGCATTCGTCGCCGAGCCAGCGGTGTAGACACCGGCCAGCGCCACAAACATGGCCGTGACCACGACTCCCAGGCTCCATACCAGGAAGCCTTGTGCTGCATCGCGAAAACGACCTTCCTCGCCAGCGTCATCTACAAAATGAGAGCGCATGCGCGCGGCCAGATACCCGCCACACGCAAACCCGAAAGCTTGCGCCATCAGCAGCCAGATGGCACCGATGAGCGTTAACGTCGTGCTCGAGGGTGATACTCGGTAGGGTGACGCAACCGACAATCCAATGCCGGAACCCAAGGAGATAACGAGAAACGTCACGGCCGTGGCGGCAAACGCGCCCGCTATGGCGGCAGTCCACGAAAATCGGGAGCTCGCGGTAGGCGGGGCAACAGGAACGACCTCGACCTCGCCGCCGACCATGCTCGCATTGTCCGACACAATGGCTGACATCGGGTGCCTCTAGGCGCGCCGTCCGTTGGCTCTGGCCTGTTGCGGCGCGCAGCACACAGGCAAACCTCAACGAATTCAGCGCATTTCGAGTTCCGACCCTGTGATCGGGATAAGTTCGCACCGAGCTGCCCCACAGTCTCCAGCAAGCATTCCGGAAGGCGTCCCGCCCGGACGGAACCGCCCCTCAGGCTCTACGTTCTGACATTAGGTGCGGTTTCAAACCGAGCGTGCGCGCGCCGCACTAACCCCAATCACAGCAAGGACGGAATCTAAGCCATGGGCCTCTTTACCAAAGACATCAAATCGATGGATGACCTGTTCGTGCATACCCTGCGCGATATCTACTACGCCGAGAAGCAGATCGAGCAGGCGCTGCCCGAGATGATCGAGAAAGCCCACGATCCGCAGCTCCGGCAGGGCTTCCAGACACACCTGCAGGAGACGAAGAACCAGGTAAAGCGTCTCGAGCAGGTGTTCCAACTTCACGGCAAGCAGGCGAAAGGGGTGGACTGCCCGGCAATCGACGGCATCATCGAAGAAGCAAATGAAGTTGCCGGCGAAGTCGACGACAAAGCGGTGCTTGACGCCGCCCTTATCGCCGCCGCGCAAGCGGTTGAACACTATGAGATCACCCGCTACGGCAGCCTGATTGCCTGGGCGAAGCAACTCGGCCGCAATGACTGCGCGACGCTGCTTCAACAAAACCTCGAGGAAGAAAAAGCAACAGACAAGAAGCTGACATCCCTGGCGGAGAGCAACGTCAACCGGAAAGCCGCCTGATCCAGCGGGATTGCGATTACCCCGGGGCCGGCGAAACGTGCGCCGGCCCTTTTTCGATTAACTCCGCAAAATCGACCCCAGTTTTGCACCTTTGCGGCTGACCTGGTCCATCGTGCACTGACCCGGAGATTTGTCGGGGCGCCAACGCAGCAGCTTGGTTCCGTGGCGAAACCTGCCACCGCTGAAGTGGTCATAACTCACCTCGACGACGAGCTCAGGTTTGAGCGGTTCCCAAGCCGCCGAGCGTTCCGTTGACCAACGGCTCGGGCCCCCCGGGGCCGCCCCGGTGAAGCCGGGCGGCTCAATCAATCGCCGCAGCTTGGTCGTCAGTGCGGGCTTTTCGCGCGCGGCGAGCGATGATGTAAACCCCACGTGATTGAGCTTGCCCTCCTCGTCATAAAGCCCGAGCAGGAGCGAGCCGACGACGGGCTTACCCTCATTGTAGCGAAAACCCCCGACCACACAGTCGACGGTCCTCTGATTTTTGATCTTTTGCATGCCGTCGCGCTGCCCCCCGCGGTACGGCAGATCATTCCGTTTGGCGATGATGCCGTCGAGTGCACCGCCGGTGCGGGTAAGCCAACGTCTGGCCTCCTTAAGGTCGTTCGTGGCCGGCGAAAGCCGGAATAGATCCGCGCCTTTGAAATAACGGGCGGCAAAAGCTTCCAATGCACGGCGGCGGTCGGCAAGCGAGCGCTCCACCAGCAGCTGTCCCTGCCCATCGACGAGCAAATCGAAAGCGATAAAGATTGCGGGAGTGGTTCGGGCCAGCAGCGCAATCCGGCTGGCTGCGGGGTGAATGCGCTGCAGCAGATCATCGAACGAGGCATTTTGGCCAAGCAATACGATAAGTTCGCCGTCCAGCACAAAGCACTCGGGTTTGAGCGCGCGCGCGGCGGCGCTGATCTCAGGAAAATATCGCGACAATGAACGCTCTGCCTTGGACTGCAGCTCAATGTGATCGCCATCCCGAAACAACAGGCAGCGGAACCCATCCCATTTGGGCTCGTACTGCCACCCTGCCCCGACCGGGACTTTGTCGACGAGCATCGCCTCCATGGGAGCGAACGGGGGATGAATGGGAAGCGCTGGTAGCGTACCCTTGAGAGATCGGGTTTTCTTGCGCGGCGCCATCACAGGCTCATCGTGTCTCATGCCAAGCAGCATTAACCCAATCTCGGCTTAGTTTGTTCCTGAACGCGCGGACATCATCCGTCGCCCGTCGAAAGCCAACGAAAACTGCAATTTCTGCCGGAACCAGGCTTATAGGACGTGCATTGATTTGGCGACCGGCCAATTCCCCCAAGCCCCCCGTTTGGTCGGTTCTTCGGGCGTAGCCAACTCTGGCTACGCCCTCATTTTTTGCGCGAGCGGCTCCGCTGCCATTTCGTGTCTGAACTCCGGGCAGGGAACAAGGACTGACCAACGACGTTGAAAGCCGCGGGGCGCGAGGAGATCAGTTATGGGACGTTATATGTTGTTGTGGCTGCTGGGTGTTCCGATCCCGATCCTGCTGCTGATCTGGATTTTCGGGGGTCTACACTAAATTTCGCAGCTTCCCAACCGGATCGCCGGGCGCAAAGCCCGGCGATGTTGATCCCGTCTGTCGCTGGGCCTCAAACAATCTCCCGGACCTTGTCCGACATCACCGTCAAGGCGATCTTGCTGGCGTTTGGCGTGCCGCGGACCAGCGCTTCGGCAAAGTGCAGAGCCTGTTTGGCATTGACCTTGGGCGGCATCGGCGGCTCATTCTGATCGACGACGGCCTCGATCAACACCGGCCCGGGCATCGCAAGTGCCTGCCGCAGCGTATCGGCGCAGGCTTTTGGATCGGTGATGGTGAATGCATGGGCGCCAAATCCGCGCGCCACCGTCGCGAAATCGATCGGTTGTAGCTCGCAGACATATTCCGGGTTGCCCAGGAACACCATCTGCTCCCATTTGATCTGTCCCAGGGTATTGTTTTTGATAACGATGATCTTGACGTCGAGCTGATATTTCATGGCGGTGGCAATTTCACCCATCAGCATCGTCAAACCTCCGTCGCCCACGAAGGCAATCACCTGCCGGCCCGGATAGGCGACCGCGGCCGCGTTGGCATAAGGCAGACCGCACGCCATAGTGGCAAGGTTGCCCGAGCAGGAAAACATCATGTTGCCGCGGATATCCAGATAGCGCGCGGCCCAGGTAGTGATGGTGCCAGAGTCGGTCGCGATGATGGCGTCGTCCGACAGTAGCTTGTTGAGCTCACAGGCGACGACCTGCGGTTTCATCGGCGTGTCAGCGCGAGTTCCCTGCTCCTGCATCAAGCCGCGCCAGTCACGCATCGCGCTCTGCGCCTTCTCGAGGAAGGAGCGATCCTGATGATGGTCGAGCTTTGGCAGCAATGCGCGCAAGACCCGCGCTGCATCTCCGACCAGCCCGGCATCAACTGGGTAGCGCAAACCCACGCGCATCGGATCAAGCTCGATCTGAACGCACTTCGCCTGTCCCGGTTTGGGATAGAACTCTATGTAAGGAAAGCTCGACCCAACAATCAGCAGGGTATCGCAGCTCTCGAGCGCCTCCTGGGAGGGCCGGGTGCCGAGCAACCCAGTGCCGCCGGTCGCATACGGACTGTCATCCGGGAGCACGGCCTTGCCAAGCAACGGTTTCACGACTGGCGCGCCGAGACGTTCGGCGATGGCCTGAACCTCGCTGCGCGCGCCAAGCGCGCCGCGCCCCGCCATGATGACGATCTTCTTGCCTTGGTTGAGAATCTCGGCAGCGCGGGCGAGTTGTGCATCGTTCGGGAGGTGCCCGCCTTCTGTCATCATTTCCGAGACGTGGTTCGGCAGATTGCGCTTGGAGCGAGGATCTTTGTTGATAGGTTGGTCCTGAATATCGACCGGGATCGTCACGTGTGACACGCCGCGGTAGGCCAAGGCGGTGCGGCATGCGAGCTCGACTGTATTTTGCACGTGGGCCGCACCCATCACTCGGGTGTTGTAGACACACACGTCAGTGAAAAGCTTATCGAGCTCCACGTCCTGCTGAGTAAAGGTGTGCAGCAAATCATGGAATTGCAGCCCCGTGATCGCGAGCACCGGTTGTCCATCCAGTTTGGCGTCATAGAGCCCGTTGAGAAGATGAATGCCGCCCGGACCGGACGTAACCACGCAAACGCCAAGCTTGCCGGTCCATTTCGCATAGGCGCAGGCCATGAACGCCGCGGCTTCCTCATGGCGGACCTGGACGAAACGAATCTTGTCTTGCTGTTTGCGTAACGACTCGATGACGCCATTGATCCCATCGCCCGGAATACCAAAAACAACGTCGACGCCCCAATCGAGCAATGTCTCAACAACTATATCGCCAGCAGTCATAGCCATCCCGGCCTCCATTAAACCTGGGCGGCTGACCAAAGCGGCGCGCGTACGCCAGCCACCGGACGATGCCCCTGGATGGCCAACGCGCAAAGATTGAGAATGTTCGTCCGAGCGCGCCTGATTTTGCGCTCACCCGGCGCGCAAGCGAACCATGATGACGGCTCACCGCCATCGCCCGACGAGATACGACGACCCGCTGCGTCGCTGCACGGATCGGTAATTCCCGTCGCCGATGCCTTATGTTAACGTTCCTCCGGCCAAAGGGAGGACTTCGATGCAGAACCGGATCGGTTTTCTGGTTGGAACTGCCGTTGTATGTGCGTTCGCTTCAGTAGCGCCGGCACAGGCGCAGCAGGCGAGCATGTCGTTCTTCGTCACGAGCGTCGGCAAAGGGAAAGGTGCCGACCTCGGCGGGCTTGCCGGTGCCGACGCGCATTGTCAGGCACTCGCCAAGGCCGCGGGGTCAAACGAGACCAATTGGCACGCCTATCTGAGCACCACGGAGCCGGGCGGGAATGCCGGCGTCAATGCGCGCGACCGCATCGGCAAGGGTCCTTGGACCAATGCCAAGGGCGTCGTGATCGCCAACAATCTTGAAGAGCTTCATTCAGACCACAACAATCTGACCAAACAAACCGCGCTGACTGAGAAAGGCGAAACTGTGCCCGGTCGTGGCGATCCAGTAAACATGCACGACATTCTGACCGGGTCGGACCCGCAGGGTCTTTTTTCAACAGCGGGTGGCGATACGACTTGCGGCAACTGGACAAAAAGCGGCGATGATGGTTCAGCCATTCTGGGTCATGCTGACCGCGTCGGCCTCAAGGAAACCCGGCACATGATGTCCTGGAACTCCTCACATGGCTCGCGTGGCTGCAGTCAGGACGGCCTCAAGAGCAGCGGCGGCGCCGGCCTGCTCTACTGCTTCTTGGAGAAATGAAAGGTCTTGCGTAGCACGCGCAGCCAATTGCGATAGCAGATCTTCTCGATCAGCTCGTCGCCGAAACCGCGTGCGCGCATGATCTCGACCAGCACCGGCAACCCCGCGGCGCTCTTGAGGCCCGCGGGTATCGTCGCGCCGTCGAAATCGGAGCCGAAACCGACGCCGTCCTCACCGAGTTGCGCGATCAGATGCTCCGCATGCGCGATGACGAGATCAGCGGGCGTGTCGGGATCCTGCCGCCCATCTGGGCGCAGAAAGCTGGTCGCGAAGTTCACCCCGACAAGGCCGCCCGTGTCGCGGATGGCTGCGAGTTGCTGGTCAGTCAAATTGCGCGAATGCGGACAGAGCGCATGCGCATTGGAGTGCGTTGCGACCAGCGGCGCCTGGCTGATCGCTGCGACGTCCCAAAAGCCGCGCTCATTCAAATGCGACAGGTCGACCAGGATGCCGAGTTGATTGCAGCGGCGGACCAGTTCCTTGCCGAGATCGGTGAGACCCGGCCCCGTGTCGGGCGATGACGGACAGCGGAACGGCACGCCGTGTCCGAACGCATTCGGCCGGCTCCAGACCGGACCGAGAGAGCGAAGTCCCCCGGCATGCAGCACCTCGAGCAATGTGAACTCCGGGTCGATGGCTTCAGCGCCCTCGATATGCAGCACCGGCGCGAGCGCGCCGTCTTTAAGACTTTGCTCGATATCGTCCACGTCCCGGCAGATGCGGACACGGCCCTTGGATTGCTGCTCGATGCGCAGGAGCAGCGACATCATGCCGAATACCACTTGCTGTGCGGCAGTCAGTTCGACGACAGGCGGAAACCCGGCTTCATTCTCGGCCGCCTGCGCAGGCGCAATGTTGGAAGATGCTGCGCGCGGCGATGGAACGAACATCGCGAAAAGCCCGCCCACAAAGCCGCCCTCGTTCGCCATGGGAAGATCCAGCTGGCCCTTCCCGTTGCCTTCCAGGAACGCGCGTGTCGGATTATCTCCACCACGCCGGTAGAGTCGCAGCAGTACGTCGTTATGGCCGTCGAAGATCGGTACGCGCCGTGGCGATGACATTGGGCGGCTCCGCTACACACAGTCGATACGCCGCGATTGCCTAGGCGCTTCTCCCGTATATCATCCGCCGCCGATGTGGTTTGCAATGGGGTGAGACATGAAGGCTGCGTTCATTGAGCGCTTTGGCGGTCCGGAGGTCTTGCAGTACGGCGACCTGCCCGACCCGGTTGCCGGGCCGGGCGAGGTGGTCGTCGACGTGGTTGCGGCGAGCGTAAATGCAGCCGACTGGAAGGTTCGCCTCGGCGAATACAAGCAAACGTCGTTTCCGCTGATCCTGGGCCGGGATTTTTCCGGCACTGTCGGGGCGCTCGGCGCCAGTGTCTCCGACCTTGCGGTGGGTGACCCGGTATTCGGCGTATTGGAAGGTGGCCGAGAAGGGGCCTACGCGGAGAAGATCGCCATCAAGGCCAGCATCATTGGCCGCAAGCCGGACGAGTTGCCGCATGCCGAGGCCGCTGCCTTGGCGCTCGCCGGCCTCACCGCGACAATAGCGATCGAGGATACGCTGAAGCTCAAGCGCGGCGAGACAATTTTAATTCAAGGCGGCGCCGGTGGCGTTGCCAGTTTCGGCATTCAGTTCGCCAAGTACCTCGGCGCGCATGTGATCACAACGGCGAGCGCGGCGAACCACGACTACGTCAAGGGTCTCGGTGCCGATGAAATCATCGACTACAACAAAGTCGACTTCACCAAGGCGGTGCGTGATTGCGACGCGGTCTTCGATACTGTCGGTGGCGAAGTCGCGATGCGATCGTTTGCAGTCCTCAAATCCGGCGGGCGCGCCGCGTTCATTGCTTCCGGTGCGCAGGCGCCCAAACCCGATCGCAACGATGTGACCTCGCTGCGGCCCGCGGTTGGCCGCGATCGCCACTACATGGACCGGATCGCCGCGTTGTACAAAGCGGGCGCCGTGCGACCGCCGGAGATCAAGCTCTATCCGTTATCCCAAGCCGCGGAGGCGCATCGCTTGAGCGAGTCGCGTCACTTCCGCGGCAAGCTGATATTCCAGGTGCGCTGATTGGAGATTCTAATCGCTGCGCTCGACCAAAGATTTGCGTGCACTCGCCACATCACCGGCGCTGACCGGCGGCGCTGAGTTCCCCCACGCTTGCCGAATATAGGTCGCAACCGCGGCGACCTGCTCATCGGTTAGCAGCCAGCCGAACGCCGGCATGCCCGGGCCGGTCGGCGCGCCGTCGGTCGCGACGCTGCGGGTGCCACGTAGAACCACGCGCAGGATCGACGCCGGATCGGCTTGCTGCACCGAGGGCGCACCGGCGAGCGACGGGAACAACTCGGGAATGCCGGTACCCTTGGGCGTATGGCAGGCCGAACATTCGTCAGCATAGATCGCAGCGCCCATTTTCATCACGCCGGCGCTTGCCGCCGCGGGCGTCTCCTTGCCCTGCCCCGGCTGGTCCTTCAGGTAGACCGCGAGCGCGCGTAGATCCGCATCCGTCATCTTGGAGCTCGATAGCGCGACTTCCTCCGCCATCGGTCCCGAGGCGGCGCTGGTTCGGTTGTGGCCCGTCCTCAGGTAGGCGACGATATCGTCGATCGACCAGCCGCCAAGTCCACGCCGGTCATCGTTGGTGATGTTGGGCGCGTACCAACCCTGCAGCGCATACCCTTGCAGGTGTCGCGACGTCTCATCGCCGCCAGCCGCATTCTTCGGCGTATGGCACAGGCCGCAATGCATGAGGCCCTCGGCCAGATAGGCGCCGCGATTCCATTCGGGGCTCTTGTCGGCGTGCGGCTGGAACGTGCCGGGTTTGAAGTACAACTCATTCCACGCGCGCATCCCCTCCCTGACATCGAACGGAAACGCCAGCTGGTTGACTTGTACCGGGTTGTAGATCGGCTGCAGCGTGTTGAGATAAGCGCGGATCGCCAGCGCGTCATCGCGCGTGACCTTCGTCATGTAGGTGTAGGGCATCGCCGGATAGAGGTGCGTGCCATTGCGGCCGGTGCCTCGGGTCAGCGCGTTCACGAACTCGTCGTCGGTCCAGGCACCGATTCCGGTCCCGAGATCCGGCGTGATATTGGGCGACACGAGGGTGCCGAATGGCGTCTCGATCGGGCGCCCCCCCGCGAATGCCTGCCCGCCTCCGGGGCGCGTGTGGCAAGCCGCGCAATCACCCACGATGGCGAGATAGCGCCCGCGCTCAATGCGCGGGAAATCTTGCAGATCCTGGCCGGCGATGGCCGGCACTGAGGTACAGAAGCTCGCGAGCAACACGACGTGAGCTATGCCTCGCGCTCGCCCTACGCCTCGACCCTCATCCTGAGGAGCCCTGGCCTGCAAGGCCAAGGCGTCTCGACGGATGGCCAAATACGAGGGCCTCGCCGGCGGCCATCCTTCGAGACGCATCCGCGCTAA
>JAFAXD010000158.1 GCA_019241285.1 Xanthobacteraceae bacterium
CGCCTCCGGCGTCACGTGCTCGTAGGTCGCCGGATCCTTGACGATGGCGGAGGCGTGAATGCCGGCCTTGGTGACGAACGCGCTTTCTCCCACGTAGGGCGCGTGGCGATCGGAGGCGCGGTTGAGCAACTCATCAAGCGAACGCGAGACATGCGTGAGCGTCTTCAAATCGGCATCGGTCACGCCGATCTCGAAGCGCTGCGAAAATTCGGGCTTGAGCTTGAGCGTCGGAATGATGGAACAGAGATTGGCATTGCCGCAGCGCTCACCGAGCCCGTTGAGCGTACCCTGGATCTGGCGCGCCCCTGCCCGCACTGCGGCCAACGAGTTCGCGACCGCCTGCTCGGTGTCGTTATGGGCATGGATGCCGACATGATCGCCGGGGATCACTTTGACAACCTCGCCGACGATCGCCTCGACCTCGTGCGGGAGGGCGCCGCCATTGGTATCGCACAGCACGACCCAGCGCGCGCCTTCCTCATAGGCGGCCTGTGCGCAGGCGAGTGCAAATTTGGGATCGGCCTTGTAGCCATCGAAGAAGTGCTCGCAGTCGAGCAGCACCTCGCGGCCGCGGCCGCGCGCGGCGCGCACACTGTCGCGGATCGACGCGATGTTTTCTTCAGGCGTGGTCTCGAGCGCGACGCGCACCTGATAGGCCGATGACTTGGCAACAAAACAGATCGCGTCGGCCTTGGCGTCAAGCAACGCGACGAGACCGGGATCATTCGAGGCCGACCGGCCGGGCCGCCGGGTCATGCCGAAAGCGGTGAATGTGGTTGCGAGCTTGCGCTCGCTGGCAAACAACTCGCTGTCGATCGGATTGGCGCCGGGGTAGCCGCCTTCGACGTAGTCGATGCCGAGCTTGTCAAGCATCCCCGCGATGGCGAGCTTGTCGGCGAGCGTGAAATCGACCCCATTGGTCTGCGCGCCGTCGCGCAGCGTCGTATCAAACAAATAGAGTCGTTCCCGCGTCATTGCATGTTGCCTTCGCGTTGCGCTGCGGGCAGCCGCTTCTGCATCGAGACGTTGCCCAGCCATTCGGCGCCGATCGCGACGGCGTTGCGCTGCTGCGCGCTGTAGCCACGCTTGTCGAAGAACGGCTTGGCGGTGTCGCTGGCGTCGACGCTCAGCGTGGTGGCGCCACGAGCGCCGGCGAGCTTCTCGAGCGCATCGACCAATGAGGTCGCAACCCCTTGCCGTGCGACCGCCGGATGCACGTACAACATGTCGATATGGTCGGTCCCGCGCAGCGAGGCGAAAGCGACCGGCGAGCCGTCAATGGTGGCGACCAGGGTGAGCTGGCCAGCGAGCCGCTTGGCGAATTGGTCCTCTTCATCGGCGAGCCCGGCCCAGGCGGCCTGCTGGCCGGGGTCATAATCGTCGCCCGTGAGTTGCTCGATGCTCGCGGCAAAGATCGCGGCCAACAGCGGCGTATCGGCGGGCAGGAATGGGCGTAGCGCCAGGCTGCGAAACGGCTTGCTCATCCGGCGATCTCCCAGGTCGTTCCTTCCTTGGAGTCCTTGAGCACAACTCCCATGGCCCCGAGCTCATCGCGGATGCGATCTGACTCGGCAAAGTTCCGCGCGGCCCGCGCCTTCGTGCGCGCGTCGATCAGCGCCGCGATGTGGGCTTCGTCGATATCGCCGCGCTGGCGCTTGCGGATGTCCTGCAGGCTGTCGCCAGCCAGCGTGAGGCCAAGAAACCGGCAGGTCGATCTGAGATCGCAGGCCGCATGGAAATTGCCGCGCCGTGCCTCGGCTGCGAGCCGATGCAGTTCAACGATCGCCTGCGGCGTGTTCAAGTCATCGGCCAAAGCTTCCAGCACCGGCGTGGACAGTCTTCCGTCGCGCGCTTGCGCTGTTGTTATCACCTGACGGAATCCTTCGAGCGCCTGCGCAGCCTGCTCGGTTGCTGAGCGCGTCCAGTCGATCGGCTGGCGATAGTGCGTCATCAGCATCTGGAAGCGGATCACGTCGCCCGGCCACTCGGCGCGCAGGTCGCGAATGGTGATGAAGTTGCCGAGCGACTTCGACATCTTCTCCCCTTCGACCTGCAGGAATCCGTTGTGCATCCAGGTCCGCGCCATGATGGGCGTATGGAACGCGCAGCGCGACTGGGCGATCTCGTTCTCGTGATGCGGGAACACGAGATCGATGCCGCCGCCATGGATGTCGAACGTCTCGCCCAGGTGCTTCCAGGCCATGGCCGAGCATTCTATATGCCAGCCAGGCCGACCCTCGACCGCGATCCCGGCCGGGGATGGCCAGGACGGCTCGCCCGGCTTCGACGGCTTCCACAGCACGAAATCCATGGGGTCGCGCTTGTAGGGCGCGACGTCGACGCGGGCGCCCGCCAGCATGTCATCGAGCGAACGCTTCGACAGCATGCCGTACTCCGGCATGGAACCGACCGCGAACAGCACGTGATCGGCGGCCACGTAGGCGTGCCCGTCGCCAATGAGGCGCTCGATCAGCGCCCGCATCTCGGGAATGTGCCCGGTGGCACGCGGCTCGATTGTCGGCGGCAAGCAGCCGAGCGCCTCCACATCCTCATGGAATTGGCGGTCCGTCGCTTCAGTGACGATCCGGATCGCCTCGTTGAGCGGAAGGCCCGGGTGCTCTTCGGTCGCCCGCGCGATGATCTTGTCGTCGACGTCGGTGATGTTGCGCGCATAGACGACGCGTTCCGGACCGTAGAGGTGCCGCAGCAGCCGGAACAGCACATCGAAGACGATGACCGGGCGAGCATTGCCGATATGGGCAAAGTCGTAGACGGTCGGCCCGCACACATACATGCGCACCCGTGCCGGATCGAGCGGCTCGAACAGCCGCTTGGAGCGCATGAGCGTATCGTACAGTCGCAACTGCATAGACAATCCCGCCTCTACTGGCCGGGCGTCCGATCATGTGAATGATAAAAGACGGCCGCAGCCAGCGTTGGTCGCTAGCTGATAATCTCTGGGCAAATGCCGCAAATGGCAAAAAGGCCGCTCATGCGGGGCACAATGGGGAACGGACGTGCCTTCGTCAAGGGCGTGGCGCCCGGCGCCCAATCCGTCGGAGCCGGAGGCTACCGTTGAAGCCGCCCCCCATTCCCAGTACTGATTGGCTATGATCGCCGGGGTCGGCCCAGACCAAAATTAAGAACACTGAGCGTGCAAAACACATCCCCACACCCGGCCGGGCGCCGGGCCACGAGCGGGCGCGCCGAGCGCCCGCTATGGTGGCTGTTGGGCGCTTCGATCATCCTGCCGCTCATCGTGCTCGCCATCGGGTCAGTCATTTCCTATCGGCAGACCTACGTCGAGGCCGAGGACCGGCTCGACCGCACCCTGGCGACGGTCACCGAGCACGCCACGAAGGTGTTCGAGACGTTCGAGATCACCTCGATCTATGTCGACCAGCTCATCGGTAATGTGAGCAACGAGGAAATCCGGCTCGCCGAGCTGCGGTATCACGAGCGGCTCAAGCGCCTGACGACGACTTTGCCGCAGTTGCGCGACGTGTTCGTGATCGACCCGGAGGGACACCCGATCGTGTCGGGCACGATCTACCCGATGAATTACAACATCGATCTCTCTGACCGGGAGTTTTTTCGCTTTCTCAAGACCAACGAGCACACTGACAGTTATCTGACGGGGGTCATCAAATCCCGCGCGGCCGAGCGCAGCCTGTTCGCGATCGTGCGGCGGCGGCAGTTCCGCGGCGAGCAGATGCCGTTCCGCGGTGTCGTCACTACGGCAATTTCACCGGACTATTTCTCCGATTACTATGCCGGACTGGCGCAAGCGCAGGACTTCACGATCGGGCTCGTTCGCCAGGACGGGGTCATCCTCGCCTGGTACCCGGCGCTCCCCGACGACATCACGCAGCTGCCAGCGTCCGGGCCACTGGTCACGGCGATCCCTCAGGGCACCAGACATATGGTGACCGACGTCTCGCCCGGCGACAACGCGCAGCGGATCTTTGCGTTTCGCCGACTGCCGCGCCAGGACGTGGTCGTGCTGGTGGGTGCGTCGACGGCCGGCATCATGCGCCAATGGGCCGAGGGAATGGCCTACCATCTCATCTTCGGTGTGCCGGCGACGCTTGGCCTCGTCGCGCTGTGCTGGTTTGCGGTCGTGCAGGCGCGTCGCGAATCCCTCGCTTATGCGCAGCTGCGCGAGGAAACCTCGCTGCGTCAGAGCACCGAGCACGCGCTGCGCCAGGCGCAGAAGATGGAAGCTGTCGGCCGGCTCACCGGCGGCATCGCGCACGACTTCAACAATCTGCTGACCGCGATCATCGGCAACACCGACCTCGCGTTGCGCCGGTTTGCGGCCAGCGATCCGCGCGTCGAGCGCTCCATGAGCGCAGCCAAGGAAGCCGCTCAACGCGCGGCGGCGCTGATCTCGCGCTTGCTTGCGTTCTCACGTCAGCAGCCACATGAGGTCAAGCTCACCGATGTCAACCGGTTGGTGCGCGACATGTCCGAGTTGCTGAGCAGCACGCTGGGCGAGTCGGTGACAATCGAGACGGTGCTCGGTGCCGGCCTGTGGCGCGTCGCGCTCGATCCCAACGAGCTCGAATCGGCGCTGCTCAACCTCGCGGTGAATGCCCGCGACGCCATGGCGAACGGCGGGCGCCTCACCATCGAAACGTCCAACGCCTATCTCGACGAAGATTATGTGACCAAGGAAGGCGCCGAGATTCCGCCGGGTCAGTATGTGCTGGTCGCGGTCTCCGACACCGGCGCAGGCATGAGCCGCGAAGTGGCCGAGCAGGCGTTCGAGCCGTTCTTCACCACCAAACCGAAGGGAATCGGCACCGGGCTCGGCTTGAGCATGGTCTATGGCTTCGCCAAACAATCAGGCGGTCACGTCAAGATCTACAGCGAGGTGGGCCAAGGCACCACGATCAAGATGTACTTCCCGCGGGTCATTGAACCGCGCGAAGCCGTCGCAACGCCCGCGGCCGGCGCTAAAGCGGAGCCGGCGCCGCGCGCCGGAACGCAGGAAACAATCCTGCTGGTCGAAGACGACGATACCGTCAACCGCTTCGCGCTCGAGGTGCTGCAGGACCTCGGCTACACGGTGCTCACGGCGACGGACGCCCCGCAGGCGCTGAGCCTAATCGACAATCATGCAATCGATCTTCTGTTCACCGACGTGGTGCTGCCGGGCGGCATGAACGGCCGCGATCTGGCGGAGGTCGCGGTCAAGAAAAAGCCGGACCTCAAGGTGCTGTTTGCGACCGGCTATACCCGCAACGCCATCATTCATCACGGCCGCCTCGACCCCGGTGTCGAAGTACTGATGAAACCCTATACCTATGACGTGCTGGCGCGAAAAATCCGCGCCGTGCTCGACAACGACCGCACCGCGCCGTAAAGCATCGCCATCGCATCGGGTGAGGAAACGCCGTGAAGCTCTATTCGTATTTCCGCTCGTCCGCCGCCTATCGGGCTCGGATCGCGCTCGCGCTCAAGGGTCTCACCTACGACACCGTTTCGATCCATCTGACCAAAGATGGTGGGCATCAGTACGCGGCGGCCTACCGTGCAATCAATCCGCAGATGCGGGTCCCAGCTTGCGCGCTCGATAACGGCGACGTGTTGCTGCAATCGCTCGCGATCATGGAATATCTGGACGAGACACATCCGCGCCCGCCATTCTTGCCCGCCGATCCCGTCGCGCGAGCGCACGTGCGTGCGGTGGCGCAGATCATCGCCTGCGACATCCACCCGCTCAACAACACGGGACCGCTCAACTATCTGCGCCGTCATTTCAACGCGGACGAAGCCGCGATCAACGCTTGGTACAAGAATTGGGTGGTGGCCGGCTTCGACGCAATTGAAGCGTTGATCAAACCCGGCCCCTATGCCTTCGGCAGCGAGGTCGGCCTCGCCGATATCTGTTTGGTGCCGCAGGTCTTCAACGCACGCCGCTTCAAGGTTCCGCTCGAGCCCTATCCCAAGATCGTCGCAGTCGACGCCGCCTGCGCCAAGCTCGAGGCGTTCGAGAAAGCGCGCCCGGAAAATGCGCCGGACGCCGAGTAAGCAGCGCACGTGAATCTACGCCAGCTCGCTCGCGTCATACTATGGATGAGCGGCGCCCTGCTCTCCTTCTCGGCGCTGGCGCTGGGCGTTCGCAAGCTCGGCGCGAGCTTTACGATCTTTGAGATCCTGGCGTGGCGCACGGGCTGCGGCCTCATCATCATGCTCGCCATCGGCGCCGCGCAGCCGCGGCTGTTCCGAGGCTTTTCGTTACGTCACGTGCGGCTGCACGCGTTGCGCAACAGCACGCACCTCGTCGCCCAATACATGTGGACCTTGGCGATCGCTCTGCTGCCGCTCGCGACCGTGTTTGCGCTGGAGTTCACGACGCCGGCCTGGACCACATTGCTCGCCGTCCTGTTCCTGGGTGAGCGCATCACCGGTGGGCGCTTGACGGCGCTCGTCTGTGGTCTTGCTGGCGTGCTGGTCATCGTACGGCCAGGACTGGCCACGTTCCAGCCGGCAGCGCTGCTCGTCCTCGCCGCCGCGGTCGGTTACGGGGTGACCTACACCACGACCAAGAAACTGACCATGACCGACAGCACGTTCGCCATCATCCTGTGGATGAACATCATGCAGTTCCCGATCGCCTACGCGGCGAGCGACCCGCTATTCTGGCTGCGAATCGGCGATGGCAATTTGGTGGCCGCACTGGCGGTCGGAATTGCCGGGCTCTCGTCGCATTATTGCCTGACCAAGGCGCTCAATGCCGGAGACGCGAGCCTCGTCATTCCGTTCGATTTCCTGCGCCTGCCGCTCATTGCGGTTCTGGCCTGGATCGTCTACGGCGAGCCGCTCGATCCGGTGGTGTTTGCCGGCGGCGCGCTCATCTTCGGCGGGATGCTCTGGAATCTGCGCAGCGAAACCCGGCTGCGGCCGAAGCTGCGCACGGCGGCGCCAGCCGAGCTTTCCAAATAACTACTGCTTCGGAATGCCGGCGCGCGCGATCACCTCGGCCCATTTCTTGATGTCGGCGCGCATCTGGGCGTCGAGCTCGTCCGGCGTGCTCGGCCTGGAATCGATCCCGAGATCAAGGAGCTTGCGCTTCACCTCCGAGTCGGCAAGCGCGGTGCGCAGTCCGCCATTGAGTGTTTCAATCACGTTCCCCGGCACGTCCGCAGGCGCATAGAACGCGTTCCACGAGGTCACGTCGAACCCCGCCACCCCAGCCTCCTGCACGGTCGGAACATCCGGAAGCGCCGGCGAACGCTTCGTCGCGCTCCAGGCAATGGCGCGCGTGCTGCCATCGGAGAGTCCCGGTTTCAAACCGGCATAGAAATCGATCACCATCTGAATATCATCGCGTAGCAGTGCGATCACGGCTTCCGGCGTTGTGCGGAATGGCACGATGACGAAATCGACGCCGGCCGTGCTCTTGAACAATTCCGCCGTGAGGTTCTGGGTGCTGCCGCGAGCGACGGTGCCGACGTTGAGGGTCCCGGGTTTTTCTCGCGCTGCTTTCAGGAAGTCCTGCAACGAGTTATAGGGCGCTTTCGCGTTGGTGATGAACAGGCAATCGAAGTAGCCCATGGTCGAGATCGGCGTGAAGTCCTTGAGCGGATCAAAAGGCAGGTTGAACAGCGACACGCTGATCGCAGTGCCGTTGGTAAATAGTGCCAAGGTGTAGCCGTCGCGCGGAGCCGACAAGACTGAGCGCCCTGCCGCGATCCCCCCGGCACCCGGCTGGTTGTCAATGACGAAGCGTTGACCGAGTTGCTCGCCGAGCTTGTCGGCAACGATGCGCGAGGAGATATCCGCGACGCCGCCCGCCCCGAACGGCACGACGAGACGGATCGGCCGACTCGGATAGGTCTCGGCGGCACGCGCTGGAACTGCCAGCGCGATCAGTACCGCGACTAATGTGACGAATCGTAGGGTGGGCATTGCGCCTCCTCGGCATTTGTTGTTCTGCACGGAATTCGCGGCGCAATGCCCACGGTGTTGGACTGACAGCGTGGGCAAAATCGCCAGAGATTCAGGAATTGTTGATAGCTCGCGCCAGCGATTTTGCCCACCCTACGCTCTGAGCCGATTCAAAAATCGATCGCTTCGCTGCGCGCGGCGCCCTTGGCGGGTACCGGATCCACTTTCAGCGTGATGGTGCCGTTGTCGCGGAAGCGGTTGGTGATCGGATAGCGGCGGTCGCGGCCGAAATTGCGCAGCGTGATCTTGACGCCGGGCGCGGCCTGACGGCGTTTGTATTCCGCGAGCGCCAGCATGCGCTCGATGCGCAGCACGAGATCGCGATCGAACCCTTCGGCGATGATGCTCGCCACGGGCTCCTCGCGTTCGACCAGGCGTTCGAGCACCGCGTCAAGCAGATCGTAAGGCGGCAGCGAATCCTGATCGGTCTGGTTCTCGCGCAGCTCCGCGGTCGGCGCGCGCGTGAGAATGCTCTCAGGGGTGACCACACCGTCGGGCCCCAGCGCCCACGCCGGCTTCCAGCCATTGCGCAGCCGCGCGAGCCGGTAGACCTCCGTCTTGTAGAGGTCCTTGATCGGGTTGAAGCCCCCGTTCATGTCGCCATAGAGCGTTGCGTAGCCGACCGACATCTCCGATTTGTTGCCGGTCGTCACCACCATGGCGCCGAACTTGTTGGAGATCGCCATCAGGATGGTGCCGCGCGCGCGCGATTGCAGGTTTTCCTCAGTCACGTCGCGCGACAGGCCGGTGAACGTGGACGCGAGCGCCGCCTCCAGTCCTTCGACAGCGGACGCAATCGGCACGACGTCGTAAGCAATGCCGAGCGCGCGGGCGACTTGCGCCGCATCATCGATGGAGACCTGGGCCGTGTACCGGTAGGGCAGCATCACGGCGCGCACGCGATGCGCACCCAAGGCATCCACGGCGATCGCCGCGCACAGGGCCGAGTCGATCCCTCCGGATAGACCAAACACAACGCCGGCAAATCCATTCTTCTCCACATAGTCGCGCAGGCCGAGCACGCAGGCGCTATAGTCCGCCTTCTCCCCCTCTTCGATCGGGGCGAGCGCGCCTTCACAGCGCCACCCTTCGCCGGTGCGCACCCAGTTTGTGAGTGCGACCTCTTCCCGGAACGCCGGTACCTGCGCGGCGAGCGCGCCGTCGGCATTGAGCGCAAACGAGGCGCCCTCAAACACCAGCTCGTCCTGGCCGCCGACCTGATTGACGTAGAGAAGTGGCAGCCGCGCCTCGACGACGCGCGCCACCGCAACGTTGAGGCGTTCGTTGACGACGCCACGCCGATAGGGCGAGCCGTTGGGTACCAAGAGGATCTCGCCGCCGGTTTCGGCAATGCATTCGACCGGCTCCGGACCCCAAATGTCCTCGCAAATCGGGATGCCGATGCGCACGCCCCGGAAGTTCACCGGCCCTGGCATCGGGCCGGGGGCGAACACGCGCTTCTCATCGAACACACCGTAGTTCGGCAGATCGACCTTGAAGCGCAATCCCGCCACCTGGCCGCCCTCGAGCAGCGCCACCGCGTTGTAGAGCTTGCCGTCCTCGACCCACGGCGTGCCGATCAACAGCGCCGGCCCATCCGCCGTCTCCCGCGCCAGCTCCTGCACCGCGATGCGGCAGGCCTCCTGGAACGCCGGCTTGAGCACTAGGTCCTCGGGGGGATAGCCGGCGATGAACAACTCCGGAAAGATCACGAGGTCGGCGCCGGCCGCCGCCTGTGCGGCCCGGCGCGCTTTCTCGGCATTCCCGGCGATATCGCCGACGGTCGGATTGAGCTGCGCAACCGCAATGGTCAATCGGTCAAGCAGGAGGTTCATGTCACGTCTTTAAAGTAAAACTTGAACTTCCAGAACCGCCCGTAACCCATTTATAAACCTCACAAACCCGCGACTGCCGCCAGCGGCTGTACCGCTGCGCGTTCATGCTTGAGCAAGTCGGCGAGCAGGAACGCGAGGTCGATCGACTGTTCCGCGTTGAGGCGCGGATCGCAGACCGTGTGATAGCGGTCGTTGAGATCTTCATCCGTGATCGCGCGGGCGCCGCCAGTGCATTCGGTGACGTTCTTGCCGGTCATCTCGAGATGCACCCCGCCCGCGTAAGTCCCCTCCGCGGCGTGCACAGAGAAGAACGTCTTGACCTCCTGCAGGATGCGATCGAACGGCCGCGTCTTGTAACCGCTCGCCGCCGTGATGGTGTTGCCGTGCATCGGATCGCAGGACCAGACCACGACCTTGCCCTCGCGCTTCACGGCGCGCACCAGCCCCGGCAAAAACTCGGCCGCCTTGTCGGCGCCGACCCGGCAGATCAGGGTCAGGCGGCCCGGCTCGTTGTCGGGATTGAGGATGTCGATCAGGCGCAGCAGATCGTCCGTCTTGAGCGAGGGCCCGCACTTGAGCCCGAGCGGATTCCTGATGCCGCGGCAGAACTCCACGTGCGCATGATCAACCTGCCGCGTGCGATCGCCGATCCAGACCATGTGGCCGGAGGTGGCGTACCAGTTTCCCGGCTCGGTCGAATCCTCGCGTGTGAGCGCCTGCTCGAAGCCGAGCAGCAACGCCTCGTGGCTGGTGTAGAAATCGGTCGTGCGCAACTCCGGATGGCTCTCCAGGTCGAGGCCGCAGGCCTCCATGAAGCCCAGCGCCTGGGAGATGTGGTCGGCGAGCTCGGCGTACCTGCGCGACTGCGGGCTGTCTTTGACGAAGCCCAGCATCCAGGTGTGCACGCTTTTCAGGTTGGCGTAGCCGCCGTGGGCAAACGCGCGCAGCAGGTTGAGCGTCGCAGCCGATTGCCGATAGGCCTCGACCTGGCGGCGCGGGTCCGGCGTGCGCGCCTCCGGCGTGAAGGCGAAGTCGTTGATGATGTCGCCGCGGTAGCTCGGCAGCTCAACCGCGCCGCGCTTCTCGGTCGGGGCCGAGCGTGGCTTGGCGAACTGACCGGCAATGCGTCCAACCTTCACCACCGGTGAGGCCGCCGCATAGGTCATCACCACCGCCATCTGCAGAAACACGCGGAAGAAATCGCGGATATTGTTGGCGCCATGCTCGGCAAAGCTCTCGGCGCAATCGCCGCCCTGCAACAGGAAAGCCTCGCCTGCCGCGACGCGCGCCAGGGCCTTCTTCAGGGCGCGCGCCTCGCCTGCAAACACCAGCGGCGGAAAGGTCGCGAGCTGAGCTTCAACATCGGCCAAGGCCTGCCGGTCCGGATAATCCGGCACCTGCACGATCGGCTTGTTGCGCCAACTATCGGGCGTCCAGCGCTGCATGATGCATACTCCGGTTGAACGGATGCGAGGCCCACAGTAGCCCGGATGGCGCCGAGCGCAATCCGGGCACGAGGACCGTCAGGGATTATAAAGGCTTAGGGGCGAAATGGCACAGATCAACGATCTCAGTTTCGCGGCGCGCGACGGCTACCGGCTCGCCGCCACCGAGTTCGTGCCGGACGGGCCTCCGCGTGCCGCCACCGTGATCAATTCGGCAACTGCGGTGCCGCGCCGGATCTATCGTGGCTTCGCGACTTACCTGGCGGAACGAGGGTTCGCGGTCCTGACCTATGACTATCGCGGCGTGGCCGGGTCGCGGCCAAGGTCCCTGGTCGGGTTTCCGGCCCGCATGCGCGACTGGGCGGCGCTCGATGTCACCGCTGCGGTCGAACACATGCGCACCCGCTGGCCGGGCCTGCCGCTCGCCGCCGTCGGTCACTCCTTCGGCGGTCAGGCGATCGGACTCCTGTCAAACAACAACGCGATCTCCCGCATCCTGATGATCGCTGCCCAGGCCGGCTACTGGCGGCTGTTCCGTCCGCCGGAGAACTATCGCGTGCTGGCGATGTTGAACGCGGGCCGGCTAGTGACGCATGCTTTCGGATACACGCCGGGCTGGACCGGGATCGGCGAGGATCTGCCCAAGGGCGTATTCCTGGAGTGGACCAAGTGGGTGATGAGCCCGCGCTATTTCCTCGACGATCCGACGCTGCCCGAGCTTGCCAACTTTCCGCACTACCGCGGAGCGCTGCGGGCACTCGGCATCGACGACGATCCCTGGGCAACACCCGCCGCGATCGACCTTCTGCTCTCGGCTTTCACCGGCACCCGCCCGGAGCGGATCCAGATCGACCCGGGCAAAATTGGCAGTGGCCCGATCGGCCACTTTGGCTTCTTCCGCCCCCACCATCGCGACACACTCTGGCGCGACGCGGCGGATTGGCTGGGTGAAGATTCGTAACGAAAGCGCACCAACAATTAGAAGGCCTCATCCTGAGGAGCACGCGGGCTCGCCCGCGTGCGTCTCGAAGGATGGCCGCAATTGAGGCCCTCGCCCTTGGCCATCCTTCGAGACACACGTGCGCTTACGCGCACGCGTTCCTCAGGATGAGGGCCGCGGTTGTTGCGGCGCTTGGCGCTTCAACAATCTCAGATCTTATCCGGGATCAGGTCCGAGGAGAGCGGCGCGCGTCGCTCCCATTTACTGCACGCTGAGGAAGCTCTCCATCACGCTGCGATCGGTCATGAGATCGCTGGCGGCGCCGTGATGGCTGATGCGGCCGGTCTGCATCACGTAGATCTCATCGGCGACATCGGCGGCGAGCTTCGCGTTCTGCTCGACCAGCAGGATAGTGACCCCCTCGCCTTTGAGCCGGCGCAGCGTGCGACCGATCTCGTCGACCACGATCGGCGCAAGGCCGAGCGACGGCTCATCGAGAATGAGGAGCTGCGGTTCGCTCATGATGCCGGTGGCCAGCATTTGTTGTTGGCCGCCGGAGAGCGTACCCGCGAGTTGGCGCCGGCGCTCTTGCAAGATCGGAAACAGCGCGAAGGCGTGGTCCATGAGCGCGCGCGCACCGTTGCCCATGCCGCGGCGGTAACGGCCCATGAGCAGGTTTTCCTCAACCGACATCTGCGGAAAGAGCCCCCGTCCCTCAGGCACGACCGCGATGCCGCGATCGACCCGGCCGTGCGGCGGAATGCCGTCGAGCGGTAGCTCGCGGAACCGGACCGTGCCGGTCACCGGCTGCACCAGTCCGCTCACGACGCGCACCAGCGAACTCTTGCCGGCGCCATTGGGGCCGACCAGCCCAACGATGATGCCCTCGCCAACGCTCAGCGACACCCGGTCTACGGCGAGAAATGCGCCATAACGCACGGTGAGGTTTTCGATCTCAAGCACCTTGGCTGCCCAGATAGTTTCGCACGACGCGCTCGTCGCGCAGGATTTCCTCCGGTCGGCCATCGGCGATCTTCTGGCCGCTGACCAGGACGACGACCCGATCGGCGAGCTCGCGGATCACCCGCATGGTGTGCTCGATCACAAACAAACTGTAGCGCGTCTTCAGCTCCCCCAGGAGCTTCATCATGTGCGTGATCTCGACCGCCGACAGTCCGCCGACCGGTTCGTCCAGCATCACGAGCTTCGGCCGCAGAGCCAGCCGCATTGCCAGCTCCAGCCGGCGCTGCTCGAACAGGGTCAGCATCCCAGCGATGGCATCGAGCCGCCGATCAAGCTCGAGCCAGTGGATAAGCTCGCGCACATGGCTGTCCTTCACGCCCTCCTCACGGCCCGCGGCCAGCGCCGTGGTGCGCAGATTATCCGCGACGGTGAGTTTGCTGAACACACGCACCGCCTGGTAGGTGCGCGTCAATCCGGCCCGGGTGATCGCGTGCGGGCGCCGGCCGCTGATCGGCGCGCCGGCGAAGGAGATCGAGCCGGCGTCGATCGACAAGTGGCCGGAAACCACGTTGACGAACGTGGTCTTGCCGCTACCATTCGGCCCGATCATACCGAGGGTCTCGCCCACCGCCTGCTGGACGTCGACGGACGCGAGCGCCCGGATGCCGCCGAACTGCTTCTCGACTTGCCTGGCGTCGAGCAGGATCTCGTTCATTCGGCCGGCATCCGCTTGATTGCAACCGGCGCTACTGCAGTGTTCTGCTTCTGCCGGCGCACCCGCCACCACTTGAGGATGGTGCCGTAGACGCCGGCCGGCATAGCCACCGTGACTAGAATGATCAGCGATCCATAAAAGATGTCTTTGATCTGATAGAGTTCCTGCAAGAGGAATGGGATCGGCACCAGGATTGCCGAGCCGATGATGGGTCCGGCGATTGTGCCGCGTCCGCCGAAGGCGACCATCAGCCAGATGTTCATGCTCATCAGCACATCGAAGCTGCGCGGCGAGATGAAGCCGGTGTAGACCGCATAGAACGCGCCGCCCACCGCCATGAGCAGCGAGCTGATGAAGAACACCATTACCTTGTAGCGCGTAACATCGATGCCGAGCTCTTCGGCGAGCAGGTCGTCCTCGCGGATGGCAATAATGAAAGCGCCCATGCGCGAGCGGATGATCATGTAGACAACGGCCACGCCGGCCAGGGCGAGGAGTCCGAGAATAATCTCAAAGCCTGGCCCCGTGAGATCGACCGCGCCGAAACCCGGCAGCCACAGCCCCGGTCGCGGGATCTGCGTGATGCCGGTGTCGCCGTTGGTGAACTGTGGAAAATAGATGAACACCAAGGTCAGGGCGACCTGGATGACGAGTGACGACAGCACGAAATAAAAGCCGCGCAGCCGCAGCGCAGGCAATCCAAGGATCACCCCGACCGCTGCGGCGCCGACAGCCGAGACCGGCACCGCGAACCAAAACGACCAGCCATAATCCAGGAACAGCTTGACGGTGCCGTAAGCGCCAATGCCGGCCACCCCGGCGGTCATCATCGAGACCAGCCCCGTGTAGCCGTAGAGTAGATTCATTCCGGCAGTCCACAGCACGTTGAGAAACACGATGCCGATGATGAAGGCCGCGAAGCGATTGCCAGCTGTTGCGAGCGCCAAGCCGATCACCAGGGCCGCGCCGCTGATCCAGAGCCACATGTCTTTGGAGGCGCGCATCCGGTTCATCGCGCGAACAGGCCGCTGGGGCGCAACAGCAGGATGACGAGCATGGCAAGAAGGTAGGACAACGTCGCGGCCGTCGGGCTGGCGAACACGCTGACCGCGGCCTGTACGAAGCCGAACAGCATCCCCACCACGAGGGCGCCGAGCACGCTGCCCGGGCCGCCGACAATCATGATGGCGAAAGCGGTGATCCCCATGCTCCAAGCGACCGACAGGTCGAAGCTGTAGGCCATGGCGTAAAGCAGGCCGCCGGCAAAAATCACGGAGGTGCCGAGCAGGAATGCGCCGAGATAGATGCGCTGTACGTCGACGCCGCGCAGTGCCGCCGCCTCGCGATTCTGGAAAACTGCCCGCAGCGCTCGGCCGAAGCGGTGATAGCGCAGACCGACAAACAGCGCGCCGAGCAGCGCCAAGGCCCCAACAAGCGCAATCAATCTGTTGGCCGGAAGCGGAAACGGACCGATGAAGACCACACCCTCGGCCAGCGGCGGGATGTTGTACTGATCGCTCCACTGGCCCCACGTAATCGAGAACACGCCCGACAGGATCTGGGTAATGCCGAGCGTCACCACGAAATACGCAATATTGCGATCCGGCACATCGTAAAAACGCCGGATCAGCAGCCGCTCCAGCAAGTAGGCGAACGGCAGCCCGGCGATGAGCACCGCGGCAACGGCAAGGATCGGCGACCATCCCATCGCGGTGCTCAGGCTCCAGGCAACGAGCGGGGCCAGCAGAAAGAACTGCCCGCTCGCCGCGTTGGGGAGCCAGATGCATCCGTACACGATGGTCACGCCGGCGGCCGTGAGTGCGAAGATCGCGCCCAGCACGAGACCGGTCGTGAGCATCGACAAGCCGATGAGCAGGTTCGGATCGACCATCGTGTTGTTAACGCGCTATTTCACAAGATCATAGACTGGAATGACCTCCGGGCTCCATTCCATGTAGAATACCTGCTTGGCGCTGTATTCTTTTTTCGCGACGTCCATGCTGGTGATCTGCATGTAGTAGATGTATTCCTGGCGCGCGCCATTCTTGTCGAAGGCGATCGGTACGCCGGAGGTCGTCTCCTTCGTTTGTAACGCGCGCAGCGCATCGCGGAACTTGGCGCGGTCCACCGTACCCGCTTGCTCGATCGCCTGCTTGATGACGTAGGGCGTGGTGTAACAGAAGTTTTCGATATAGGACGGCGGACGGCCGTTCTTCTCCGCGAAATCCTTGATGAACTTCTTCCCTTCAGCGGTGACGCCGTCGAGGTCGTGGTCGAAGAACGTCCCGAAGTAGGAGCCGACGCTGCGCGCGCCCCAACCGAGGATGTTGGTGGTGAAGCCAAACGGGTGAATGATCTGATCCGGTTTCACGCCGAGATCGAGCAGTTGGTTGGTGATCGTGTTATCAAATGCGCCGGCGCCGATGACCACGACATAGTCGGGCGAAGCGGCACGTACCTGGGTCGCCTGGATGGTCGCGTCGGATGATCCCTGCGGGAACACGATCTCCGGTCCGGCCGTGAGGTTGGAGCGTGGGATCTGGTACTTGAGGCCAGCGGCGATCGCCCGCATCAGCGCGAAATCGCTGTACATGATTGCGATCTTGGCGCCGGGCTTTTTCTGCTCGACGAACTTGGCGATCGAGTAGCCCCAGCCGACCGCGGCAGGCTCGAGGCGAAACGTCCATTGCGTCCCCGGCTTGGTCAGCTGCGGAAAGGCTGCGACGGGCACCAGAAACGGGACCTGATTCTGCTCCGCATAGCCGTAAATGGCGAGCGCATTATCGGAGCTCGTCGGGCCGCTGATCACCAGCACCTTGTCCTGGGCGTCGAAACTGCGCGCAGCGGCCAGCGCCTGAGTCGGATTGGTCTGGTTGTCGATGACGAGGAAACGCAGCGGTCGCCCGAGCACGCCGCCGCCGCATCGATCTCCGCCTCGGCAAGCTTCATGCCGGCGGCGCAGCTCGACCCCGAAAACGCCCATGGCCCGGTCAGCTCGGTGACGAAACCCACATTTATAGGATCGGCGGCCTGCCCGCCGGTCGCGGCGGCGGTCAGAACCAGTGCGGCCGCGCCGGCCAGAACCGCGCAGCGTTGGCTTGCTCTCATATACGCTCCTCCCTTGTATATTTGCCGCCCGTGTTATTGTTGGCGGTAATTTTTCTCAGGCGGCCGGATGGCGCCGTTGGGTGATGCTAGCTTCTCCATCGCGCAGCGGCCACAACCGTCCGATCCGCCGCGTGGCGGCGACGATCAGCGGTGCAGCAGCGTGCAATGCGGCGCGGTCCATCCGCACCGACGGCGCCGCGATACTGGCAGCGCCGACGCAGACTGGCCCCTGGCCCGGCAAATCGACCATGATCGGCGCGGCGACACCACAGACGCCGATCTCGATTTCCTCATACGTCACCGAGTATCCCTGACGCGCCTCTTCGGCGTGCATGCGGCGCAACTCCTTGGGGTCGACGATGGTGTATTTGTTGAAGCGTGTCAGGCCATCGCGGCGCATAAGCTCGAGCGCCTTCTCGAACGGCAGCGTGGAAAGCCAGGCGCGCCCGGTGGCGAGCGCGTGCAGGTGGATGTGGCTGTCGAGCGCAAGTCCCAGCCGGAACACATGCGCCTGGCCCTGGAAACCGAGCACCCAGCCGATCCGCTCACGTTCGACCAGCGCCATGCGCACCAGCTCGCCGGTCGAATCCGCGACCGGCTTGAGCGCCGCCGTCGCTTGCTCCAGCAGCCGTTGCTGATCGAGCTGGCGGACGCTGAGATTGTTGATCTTATTGGTGAGCAGGAAGTTGTTGCCGTGGCGAAAGATGTATTCGCACTTTTCCAGGGTCTGCAGCAGCTTCGAGGCGATCGCCTTGTTGACCGCAAGCGCCATTGCGACCTCGGTCAAGGTCATCCCGCTCTCGCTTTCAGTCAGCAATTCGATGATGCGCAGCGCCCGTTCCACCGAAACGACCGCATCCGGGAAGATGACCTCCGCCTCTTTGTCCACGTCGTCCTTCTTGCTCATCGTCGCCGTCAGCAGCAGCGGCAACGAAGCTGGAAGGCGCGAGGCATCAGCGCCTTGAGTTCCGTGCCGATGGGATCGAGCGCGACCTCGCCGATTTGCGGGTCAGGCACGCGGCCGCCGAGCGACTCAAACGGGACGTCCCTAGGTAGCCCCGCCGCCCGCATGCGGGCGCGTAGCGCCGCCGAATCCGTGCGCCGCGCACGCATCGTCGCCGGGTCGATCACGGCCCCATATTGCTCGCGCGCCGCAGCGATGGAGACGTAGCCCTCGCGCACATCGCTTTCGATATCCTCGAGCTTGCGGTCGAGCGGCGAGCCAAAGCCGCCGCCACCTCCCGAACGCAACATGTAGCGATCGCCTGGCTTCAGATGCTGGGCGAACACCTTGCCGGTGGCGTGTACGACCGGGGCCTCACCATTGCGCTGAAACACGACCTGGTTGCCCGCCGCCGAAAGACCGCCGAACAGGCCCCAGGGCCGGCATTCAACACGCTCGATCTGCGTGTTGACCATGATGTCCGAGAGCGCGCGAACGACCTGCTCGTTACCGAGGCCGCCGCGGTGCTTGCCCGCTCCCCCAGAGTCCTCGCGCAACGCATAACGCTCGACCAGAATCGGGAATTTCGCCTCGGCCTGTTCGGTCGGGCCGTTGTGGGTGTCGCCGTCGTTGATGGCGATGGTTGCGTTCATTCCATCTTCGGTCAGCTTGGCACCCCAGCCGCCGCCGATAAGCCCGCCCAGATAGAGGAAGAGTTGCTGGTCGCGCGGATGCCGGCCGTGCACATTGGCAATCACCAGATCCGCGTGGTGGCCGGCGATGACGCGCGCCGGGACGGCGGGCGCCAGCGCCTTGAAGATCGAATCCACCACGGTCATCGGGAACGTCATCCACCACCGCATGGCGGCGGGGCGCACGGCGCTGACGACGCGACCGGCCGGCAGTACGATCTTGAGCGCACGGAAGCACCCGTCATTGATCGGCAGATCGAGCGCCGCGGTCAGGCATTTGAACGCGACCTGACAGGCCGAGACACCAGCGGTCATCCCCGAGTTGTAGAAGCCGCGCACCTGCGCGCTGACCTGGGTCAGGTCGGCGGTCATCTCATCGCCCGCGACGGTGATGCGGACCTTGATCGGAATGTGACGGCCCTGCTCGACCCCGTCGTCATCCATGAATGCTTCGGCCTCATAGATGCCGTCCGGAATCGCGCGGACCTGCTCGCGCGCCAGAGCCTCGCTGTGGTCCATGATCGCTTCGATCGCGGACAGCACGGCTTCCTTGCCGTATTTCTGAATGAGCTCCAGGAATCGGCGCTCGCCGGTCTTGACCGCGGCGATCTGCGCCCGCAGGTCACCGATGGCGCGATCCGGGATCCGCACGTTCATGCGGATGATCTCGAACAATTCCTCGTTCAGCTTACCGGCGCGATACATCTTCACGATCGGCATCTGCAGGCCTTCGGCATAGATGTCCGTGGTGATGCCGCCGAGGGTGCCGCCGATATCCTGCCAATGCGCCATGCAGGCGGAGAAGCCGACCAGTTCGCCATCGGCGAAAATCGGCACCGAGAAGGTCATATGATTGAGGTGGCTGCCGGTGGTGTAGGCGTCGTTGGTGAGCAGCACGTCGCCCGGCTCGATGCCGTCGACCCCGAAATGCCGCAGCTTCGCCTTCACGGTCTCGCTCATGCCGCGAATAAACATCGGCAGGCCGAGCCCAATCGAGACCGTGTCGCCGGCGGCATTGAACAAGCCGACCGTAAAATCCAGCGCCTCGTAGATGATCATGTTGTAGGCGGTGCGCATCAGGTTCGTCTTCATCTCTTCGGTGATGCCGACGAGCGCGTTGCGCACGATTTCGGTGACGATCGGATCGGCCACAGTTGTCCGTTGCGCCTTCGCGTTTGGTTGAGCAGGCGTGTCCATCATGAGTTGCCCACCGTGATGATAAGGTTTCCGTAAGCGTCGACCGTGAGTGCGTCGCCCGGGAGAACGACCGTGGTCGAAGCATATTCTTCGATCAGCGCCGGGCCGTCGATCCTGTTGTTGGCCTCCAGCTGCGCGCGATCATAGGCCGGCGTCTCAAGGAAGCCATGGTCGGTGAAATAAACCGGCCGCTTCGCCCGCAGTGCGCTGCTCGACGACTGTGCACCGCCCACCTTGATGCGGCTGAGCTGCGGCTTCGCCATAACGCCGTTGATCGAGCAGCGCAGGCTGACGATTTCGGCGCGCTCGGTTTCCGACGCAAAGCCGTAGCGCACACGATGCTCCTCATCGAAACACTTCTTGATCGCAGCGCGGTCGCCGTTCAGGAAATGCTCGCGCGGGATATCGACCGCCACCGCGTGCTCCTGGCCGACGTAACGCATGTCAGCACCACGCGTGAGGTGGACGGCCGATACGTTGGCGGCAGCCTCGTGCACCGAGCGCGTGCCCTCCTCCTCCATGGCGCGGAAGATCATTTCAATGTCGTCGAACGCGACGTCTTCGAGCCGCGCGAACAGCGTGCGCACGTAATCGCGCCGCAGGTCGGCGAGCAACATGCCGAAGGCAGAGAAGTGCCCCGGCGCATTTGGAATGATCAACTTGCCGATGCGCAGTTCGCGCGCGACCAGAGCGGCGTGCAGCGGTCCTGCGCCGCCGTAGGCCACCATGGCGAAATCCCGCGCGTCGAGACCGCGCTCGGTCGTGACCCGGCGCACCACGTTGGACATGCTGGCGGTGGCGATGCGCACAATTCCGTCGGCAGCGCGATACAGGTCAAGCCCGAGCGGCGACGCAACCCGGTCCCGCAGGGCCGTCTCGGCCGCGCTCACATCGAGGCCCATGTCGCCGCCGAGGAAACGGTCTGCCGCCAGCCGCCCGAGCAACAAATTCGCGTCGGTCACCGTGGGCTCCGCGCCGCCCAGGCCATAGCAGGCCGGGCCCGGTGCCGCCCCAGCGGATTCGGGGCCGACGCGTAGCGCCCCGCCGGCGGCGAGGCGCGCGATACTGCCCCCGCCCGTGCCGACCTCCTGAATATCGATCATCGGGATCTGGATCGGCAGCCCTTCGTTGTAGCCGCCGATCATCGCCGTGCCGGCGATCAGGACTCGGCCATGATGGATCACCCCGGCCTTGGCGGTCGTGCCGCCCATGTCGAAAGCGATGGCGCTGGGCAGATCGATGGCCGCGCACAAAGCTTGCGTGCCGATGACGCCGGCGGCCGGACCGGATTCCAGCATGCGGATGCATTCGCGCCGAGCGCGGTCGCCATCATAAAGCCCGCCGGTCGATTGCACGACCAGGAACGTGCCGGGGAAACCGCTGCGCTCGAGATGCTGATCGATCTCGGCGAGGTAATGGCTCACGCGCGGGCCCACATAAGCATTCGCGGCCGTCGTCGAGGCGCGTTCGAACTCGCGGTATTCCTGCGAGAGTTCGTGCGAAACGGTGATGAACAAATCCGGGCAATGTTCGGCGAAGTAGCGTTTGGCCTGCAGCTCGTGCGCCGGATTGCGATAGGAATGCAGGAACAGGATCGCCAGTGCTTCAACGCCCTCGCGGCGCAGAATCGGCACCAGGCGCTCCAGCTCGGCCTCATCGAGCGGCTTGAGCACTTCGCCGGCAGCGGTGACGCGTTCATGCACCTCATAACGCAACGCGCGCGGCACCAGCGGCTTATGTTTGCGGAAGTACAGATTGTAGGCTTCCGGCCGGTTGACACGGCCGATCTCATAAATGTCCCGGAAGCCGGCGGTGATGACGAGCGCGGTACGCGCGCCCGTGCGCTCCAGCATGGTGTTGATCGCAACCGTGGTGCCATGCAGGAACAATGCGGCATCGCTGAACACGGAATCGGCCCGCGCGACGCCGCTCTCGATACCGTCAACAAGGTGCTGTGGTGTCGTCAGTGTTTTGCCGAGCCGCAGCGCGCCCGAGCGCTCATCAAAGACTGCCACATCCGTAAAGGTGCCGCCGACGTCGGCGGCGATGCGCGTCCCGGACGCGGGCGCGGCGTGCTGGCCAATTGCCAAATCATCCTCCCTGCTTCCGCTCTTGTATGGCGGAACTCCCTATTGGGGTAACTCAGTTACCTCAGAAGGGTAACCGAGTTACTCCATGCGGTCAACTCGGCACAGGGTACTGGATCGTACCGCCGACGGCCAAGCGCACCGCCTACGATCTTCATGGAACGAAGGCGCGGAGCGCCGTAGTGTCTCGAAGGATGGCCAAGGCGAGGGCCGTGCCCGCGGCCGTCCTTCGAGACGCCTGGCCGCTCGCGCGACCAGGCTCCTCAGGACGAGGGCTGAGCTTGTTTGCACCGCCCTCGTTAGGCGCCGAACGCGGGGAACAGTTCCTCGAGGCTTGGCCGGCGCGGGATGTAGCCTTGCGCATGTGCGTAGCGGACGAACGTCTCGAGGACTTTGCGATTGGGCTCGATGCCGTGCACGTAAGGCTTGGGCCCATACGCGGCGCGCTGCTGTTCCAAAAAGAACACGCCGTCGGGGAGCGACAGGTGTTTCGGATTGGCGTGCAAATACGCGTCGCAGGCATCCTGCGCATCGACAAAAGCCTGTGTGAGGCTGCGCGCGATCCACGGATCGCGTTCGGCCAAAGCTTTTTTCACGACAACCGTGTGGGTGATCGGCAGTTGGCCGGTGCTGCGCACGAACGACTGCATCTCCGCCTGCGGATCACGAAACAGGCGGCGTAGCTTCGATTTGCCGGGAACGAAGTTGTCCGGCAATTCCGGGGCGTATACGGCATCGACCTCACCGCGCTCCAGCAACTCTTCCGGCGTGGCGTTGGTTCGTTTCGTGAGCGTGATCCCGGGCGGCATGTTGAAGCCCGCCCCTTCTGCGCCGCCGGTGACGACCCAGTTCACCTCGTCCGGCGCGAGGCCGTAGTGCTCCTGAAAAATGCCCCGCACCCAGAGATTGACGGTGATGCGATAGAGGATCGTGGCAACGCGTTTGCCGGCCAGATCCTTCGGGTGCCAGTAGGGCGAATCCTCGCGCACGAACACATAGGCGAGGACCGGCATGCGCAAGGGAAACACCGGCAGCGCTACCACCGGCTCGCCCCGTACGCGCGCCATCACGTACCAGGACAGCGACATCTCGGCCGCGTCATAGTCCTCATAGACGGGGCGCACACAAAAATCGCCGATCCAGGACGTATTGGCTTGGAGTGCGAGCCCTTTGGCCTTCACACGTCCGTCAATCAATGGCCGCGTGCGGTCATAATCGGCCATCGCCAGCGTCAATGGTACGTCGGCGGAGCGCTTCTGATCGGGCACACGCGCGGCATCGACGGTCAGGCTCACGGCATTCCTCCGTTACGTTATTTTGCGGCATTGGTCGGGATGATAGCGATGATTTCCGGCGCAACAACACTCATTTCGCGATCAGCCGCACTGGATCCAATTTGCTCCGGAGCATATCCTGACGCGACATCACATCGATCCACCATTGCATCTGCGCAGGATCGACGGCGGCAACAAACCGCGGTAGCTCCGAGTCCCGGACAACGGCCTCGGGCAAATTCAAATATTTGGCAATGATGGCTTTGGTTCTATCGCCGTTGTTGGCAATGAACGCGCTCGCTTCATCAATCGCCGCCCTGTAGTTGGCCACAACATCGGGATTGTTCTGTGCCCAGCTCCGCGTGCTGGCGTTGATCATCTGGGTCGCGCCATCCGGCAACTCACCAAAGAAGTATGCGACGACGTTGCCGACACCGCTGCTGACGATCTGGCTGAGCAACGGATCGGGAATAATGATCACGTCGACCCGGCCCGAGCGCAGCAGATCACGCATGCTCGGAAACGGCACCTCGATGAAGGTCATCTTCTTCGCATCGATGCCATTTTGGCGCAGCCACTCCCGATAGAGAACCTCGGAAATGCTCCCTATCCCGCTCACGCCGGTACGCCTTCCGATCAGATCCGCCGGCGATTTGATGTCCAGCCCAGCGCGAGCCACCACAGCAGCGGATTTCATGCCCTTGGTGAGCACCGACAGCCCTGTCAGGGCAGTCAGGTCAATGCCGCCGTCAACCGCTTGTAGAAACACCGGCGGCGCCAACGTGCCGACCTGGATCTCGCCGACCACAAGCCCCGGGACGATGACTGAGCCGCCACGGAGAGCCTTCAGCTCCACATCGAGCTTGTGGTTGGCAAAGAACCCTTCCTCTTTGGCGACAAAATTTGTCCCGACATCCCCCAGTGAGGTGTAGCCGATCACCAGTTTTGTTTGCGCATCGGCGCGAGCGCCGCATACCACTAAGACTATCGTGGCAAGCGTCAGCCACGCCGCTATTGTCTTGTGCATCTCCAACCCCAGACCAATTCTTGGCTTCCGGCATTCGCTCGGGCGGTGTGATCATCCGGCTCTGAGCGCGGATTTGGCAAGAGCTTTCCGGTTGAGGACCAAAACCCCCGTCCGAAGGCGTTGCCCTCTCGTCATAAGATATCAGGACAGACTTCGGGTTTGCGCGATTCTAAGCTTCCAGTTTGGCGCGCAGTCTGGACGGAAGGAGCGCGACCATTCGCCGAGCGCGCCGACAAGACGCGTCAGCAAAATCCAAGGGGAGAGACGCATGGAGATGTCGATCAGCCTGCCGACCAAGGCGCGCTCATTCGAGGTCGTCAAGCGCGCCGAAGAGCTCGGCTACTGCGCCGCCTGGTTCTACGACACCCAGCTGCTCAATGCCGAGATGTTCGCCGCAATGGGCGCCTCGGCGATGGTGACATCGAAGATCAAGCTGTGCACGGGCGTCGTCATCCCATCGAACCGCATCGCACCCGTGACCGCGTCCGGTCTCGCGACCATCAATGCACTGGCGCCGGGGCGTGTGATCTTTGGCGCGTCGACCGGCTTTACCGGCCGCCGCACCCTTGGCCTTCCCGCGGTGACGCAGGCGCGGCTCGAGGCCTATGTGAAGGTCGTGGAGGCTCTGCTGCGCGGCGAGACCGTCGAATGGTCGGAAGAAGACGGGCCGCACAAGATCCGCTTCCTCAACCCCGAGCTCGGACTGATCAACATCACGGATCCAATCCCCACGGTCATTTCCGCCTTCGGGCCGAAAGCGCGACGCCTCACGGCCAAGCTGGGCGCTGGGTGGATCGCTCCGAACTCCTGGCCTGAGCGCGAAAAGGCTGACATGATGGAATATCAGGCGGCCTGGAAGGAATTTGGCCACAGCGCCAAGAAACCGCCGCGCACCTCCATCACCATGGCGGGCCGGGTGCTCGACGACGGGGAGCCAGCCGACAGCAAGCTCGCGTTGGCGCAGGCCGGTCCCTATGTGGCCATCGCCTTTCATAATCTGGTCGAGGAAGAGCAATTCGGCTCCATATTCCGGGGCGGCGCGCATTTCCCGTTCCCGAATGAGCTCGAAGCCTATCGAAAGGTTTATCAGCAATATCAGCCACCAGATGCGCGCTACCTCACCAACCACCGCGGTCATCTGATGTTTGTGCGTCCCGAGGAGACGCATATCACGGCCGATGTCATCAAGGCGCTATCACTGACCGCAACCCGTGCCGAATGCATCGAGCGTTTGCGCGGAATCAAACAGCTCGGTTTCGACGAGGTCCAGTTCCACACCGTTCCGGGCCATGAAGAGGACATGCTGCGGCGTTGGGCCGATGTCATGGAAAAGGTGTAGCCGTCGGTGACTGAAAGGCATCAACAAAGAGGGGAAACGCATGAAAGCGCGTCGCGTCGTAACTGGGCATTCGGGGGGAAAGGCTGTCTGTGTGTCCGATGGCCCCTCGCCCAAAGGCAAGATCTACACGAGCGTTCCTGGGCAGGCATCAACGCTTCTTTGGGCGACGCCGCCGGTTCCGACGTTGCCCAATCAAAATGAAGCCGTCTCAGCCAAGACCGGATACGTGCCCGGCCCTGGAGAAACGCGCTTTATGTTCGTCACGTTTCCTCCGGACTCGGTGATGATGAGCCCAAGTTTCGACCCCGCCGCGGTGGGGGCGGAGTTCATGGAGCACATGCCGGAGCTCGCCAGCAAATTTGAGATGGACAATCCCGGCATGCACACGACCGACACGGTCGACTACGGGATCGTGCTCGAGGGCGAGGTGTGGCTCGAGCTCGATGACGGCAAGCAGATCCATCTGCAGCAGCATGATGTTGTCGTGCAAAACGGCACACGTCATGCGTGGCGCAACAAAAGCGAAAAGCCGGTGAAGATGGCGTTTGTCCTGATCGGCGCCAATCGCAAAGAATAGGGATGGTTGCCACACCTCAGATGCGCGCCAGAACAGCGGTCCTGGG
>JAFAXD010000184.1 GCA_019241285.1 Xanthobacteraceae bacterium
CATTTAAGGCGGAAATTCCCCACCCTGGCACGGTGTTGCGGCCATGAGCTGTGGCTCGACATTTCAATTTCTAAAGAACATCAGGTCTTGCGGGGGCGATAACAATCTGGTGTCACCCCAGTGGATTGCATCGCTAAAAGTGAGACCCGAAGCAGAAGCAGTGTGGGCAGGCCGGGACGACAATTGTCGTCCGCGGGTACAGGATTGCGCACAATGTTCGATTTTAGGTATACCAAAATTGAAAATAAACGAGCTTTATGCTAGTATAGTACCGTAAAAAACATTGACCGTATACGCTACGTATACCTAAGATGAATTTCAGCGAAAAGCCAAGGGAGGTTCAAAGTGCCCGTCGACGTTAAATTGATGCGCTCAACGCCCGAGGGCTATTTCAATGTGCGCTTTGGAAAGCCCGAATATACGGACTGGATGGACGAAAGCATGTCTTGGAAAGAGGCATGCTATATCGGTGATTGGTCATTTCTTTGGGAACGTCGCTTCAAAGGACCGGACGCACTCAAGCTGTTTTCCGACATCACCGTTAACAGCATGGCCAAATTCGATATTGGACAAGCCAAACACGCAATTCATTGCAACAAAGACGGGAAGGTGATTCACGAGGGCATTCTGAGTCGCATCGGCGAGGATGAATTCATGCTGTTTGGGCGCGGAGGCTTTTGGGCTGATTATCAGCGCCGCCGCGGCAAGTACAATGTATCGTCTGAACCCGATGACTTGTTCAATCTACAGGTTTCCGGGCCACGTTCAGTTGCAGTGATTGAAAAGGCGGCCTCACAAACTGTCCGGAATATTGGCTTCATGCGATTCGCAACAGTTCGCATTGCAGGCCATGAAATCTGGGCTTTACGCCAGGGCATGGCGGGAGAGATAGGCTTCGAACTCCAAGGCCCTATCGCTGCGCGGGACGACGTTTACAATGCGATTGTCGAAGCAGGTCGTGAATTCGAGATCCGTCGGCTTGGTGCGCGAGTGTCGAGTGTCAATCATCTCGAAGCCTGTTTTCCCACGATTGTTACCGATTACCTGCCTGCTATTTTTGACGACGACATGGCGGAGTATTTGACAGAATTTAAAATCGCGATGCCAGCATTTGCCTCAACGTTCAATATCGCAGGTAGCTTCGACGCTAATCACGTATCGGCTTGGTACCGCAGCCCAGTTGAGCTGGGTTGGACGAAGAACATCAAATTCGATCACGATTTCATCGGACGTACCGCGCTGGAGTCAGAGGTCGCCAATCCTAGACGTATCATGCGCACGTTAGTTTGGAGCAATGAGGACGTGGTCGATGTTTATGCGTCACTATTTCACAAAGGCCAACACTACCAGTTCATGGAAATCCCCCGCGACCAGCGGGGGTTCATGTACGCTGATAAGGTTGAACGGGACGGCAAACTAATCGGCGTGACCACTTCCCGCGGCTACAGCTACTATTTTCGTGAAATGATTTCACTATGCTGCATCGATGTATCAAGCAGCGAGATTGGAACTGAGGTAAACGTAATTTGGGGTGAGCCTGGAAAACGTCAGAAGGAAATCAGAGCCACAGTGGCTCCTGCTCCATATAAGAGTGACCGACGCCGCGCAGATCTGATTAGCGCATAAGCTTGTCTCACATCGCTGCGCACATTCCGCCCACCCAAAAACCGGCGCAACTTGGCTATCTGCTTGAAGGGATCGACTGGCGCGCGCCGCAGCAGACGTGGCGCCCGCAAGCGGCCGGATGATGCGTCATTGTGAATCATCATGCGAGGGCGGGCTCACAACAGTGGCGTCTTGTGATTCCATCGTTGGGGAGGCCGAGCTAACTGATGGTCAAGGCCGCGCTCTATCAGCGCACAAGAGCCGCGCCTACGAACGCTACGCGAAGCGAACCCACGCGCGCGCACTGCTGCTGCTAGAAAACGCTATGCCCACATGCTTGCGAACGCGGAGGGAACAGACATTCAGAATGACGAGCGGAATCGCATTCAGAATGACAAACGCGACGACCGGCCGACCATTGCCAAATCTCTGACATTTAAAGATTAATCTGGCTGGGGCGCCAGGATTCGAACCTGGGAATGGCGGAATCAAAATCCGCTGCCTTACCACTTGGCTACGCCCCATTGCGCTGGGAAGCGGGGCGGACCATACCGGCGGGGTGAGTCCTGTCAACTTGAGCGCGCCGGCCGGCGCGTCCGGTAAGCCCAACCAGGAATTCTGATCCGGCGCAAGGCTTTGCCGGCAGCGGGGGATGTCGCTATGGCCAACGCCGTCCGGTTGGGCTTTCTCACCCATGTCGAGGGCCAGGCCGACCTCGCCACCCTCTATCGCCGGCTGATCACCCAGTTCGTCGCTGCCGAGGAGCTTGGCTTCGACAGCGGCTGGATCGCCCAGCACCATTTCGAGGACGGCCGCTCCGGGGCCGGTGCCGGCGCCTCGCCCTTCGTCCTGCTCGCCGCTGTCGCCGAGCGCACCTCGCGCATCCGGCTCGGCACTGCGGTGATGACCATTCCGCTAGAGAACCCGCTGCGGCTTGCCGAGGACGCGGCGACGGTCGACCTCATCAGCGGCGGCCGCGTCGAGCTCGGCATCGGCAGCGGGTTCGATGAGATGACCTTTTCGGCCTTCGGCGTGCCGATCGCCGAGCGGCGCGAGGCGACCTCGCGCGGCGCGGACCTCCTCTATCGGGCGCTCAATGGCGAGCCGCTGCTTGGCGATGGCCGCGCGGTGCTGCAGCCGCAATCACCCGGCCTCGCCGGCCGCGTCTGGCAGGGCATCTTCAGCGAATTTGGTGCGCGCCATGTCGCGGCCACGGGCTCGCATCTTCTGCTCAACCGCGCCGCCTATGGCTATGACGCGCGCACCGATCTGGTCCAGCGCCCCTGGGCAGACGCCTATCTCGCCGAATGGGGCAAACATGCGAAGAACCGCGCGCGAACACCCTGCATTGGCACCTCGCGCTTCATCTATCCGGCCGCCGACAAGGCCACCGCCAGGACGCACCTCGAGGCCGGCGTGCTGCATTTCGCCAAGCGCCAGGTGGAGCAAGGCAAGTTTCCGCCGGGCCTCGACACCGACGGCTACCTGGCGCGGCTGCATTGTTTCTACGGCCACCCGGACGAGATCATCGCCGAACTGCAAACCGAGCAAACGCTGCCGATCGCGACCGATGTGCTCTGCCAGGTCAATCCCGGCGTGCCGACCTTTGATCAAACTCTGAAGGCGATGGAGCTGATCGCCACCAAGATCGCGCCGGCCATGGGGTGGCAACGCGCCAGCGCAGCGGCGAACGCAGTCCGCACCCACGCGTGACGCATTTCCCCTTCACCGGCGCCGCGGCCGGCCCGCTGGGGCAACGCCCTCGGCCGCCGCGCTCTTGCTCTGTGGGCGCGCTTCCAGGAGGTGAAGGATAGCCTGCCCCGCGATGCCGGCCAGGGCGGCATCGGCACGCCCGCGCAGCTGCGCGAACATCTGCAGCGCTATGAGCGCGCCGGCGTCGACCAGATCATTTTCGTCCAGCAATCCGGCAGCAATCAGCACGCGCACATCTGCGAATCGCTCGAGCTGTTCGCCGGCGAGGTCATGCCCGAGTTCAAGCAACGCGACATCGCGCGACAGGCCGAGAAGGCGCGCGCGCTCGCGCCCTCGATCGCGGCGGCGCTGGCGCGGAAGCCGGCTGTAGCGCCGATGTCCCCCAATGAGATTCTGACGGTCGAGGCGTTCGGTCGAAACATGCCGCGCGCCCCCCGGTTCTCGGATCGCGGCGGCGCCATCGCCGCGCCCACCGTCGATCCGCATGCCCTGGCGGGCGGTTCGCCGTGGAGAGCTTGACGACTTGCAAAGCAAAAGACAGGTCGGAGGACAATATTGGCTTTGCGGTGCCAGGCACACGCACGATGTCATGTCTGATTGAAATCGAGCAGCACGATCAGCAACGTGGACTGTGCCATTCGGCGAGAGCATGGTCAGCCCCGTCATTGCGAGCGAAGCGAAGCAATCCAGAGAGGCTTCCGCTCGCGCAATCATCTGTGAACCGCCGGCTGAATTGCTTCGCTTCGGTCGCAATGACGAGTTTGAAGGCCGCTTTCATCCGGCCTGGGTCGAGAACACGGGTATGAACTATCCAAAAAACGTCATCTATGCGTTGCGACGTCATCTAAGCGAAAAAGGTCATGTATGAATCGCTGTCATGTATGGCGCCGTCGTCGCAGCCTGGGTGCAGCGCTGCGAAATCCGCGACGGACGGCGAGCGCCAGGCTACGAAGCGTCATCTATGCGGGCACGTCATCTATGCGTTTGGCCCCTTGCTCCTCAGGATGCAGGGCCGAGATTGCGCTCGCGGATAAGACGTCACGTATGAGAACCGCGTCATCTATGGCGCGCCAAGTCATCTATGCGAGGTCCCGCCGTTTCAGGCTGCGAATTGCAAAATCAGTGGCGTGTACGCGTCGTTGAAATTGGTCATCTATGGAATCTATGGCATCTATGCTGCGCAGAGCCGCCACCAGCACGTGCGGTGCCCTCCTCCTCGCCGCAAGCTCAGCGCGGGCCCAGGAGGACCAACCGCTATCGCTACGAGCCGGCCCACGGCAGCGTGCCTGGATTCAATTCCGGTGGTTTCATTTTCCGCCGCATGCAGATCGCCTTCGATGCCGTGCGGGGCCGCATCGGGTTCCGGGTGCCGTAGCCCTCGCCTTTCCCTCCCCTCGCCGCACCGCTACAGTGCCCGCCTTGCGGAGACCAACATGTACCGTGCTCCGGTCGACACCATCGCCTTCACCCTGAAGCATTCCGCCGGGTTTGCGGCCGCGCAGGCCGAGGGCATCTATGACGACCTCGGCGACGACCTGCTCGAGGCCGTGCTCAGCGAAGCCGGCAAGTTCGCCGGCGACGTGATCGCCCCGCTCAACCGCATCGGCGATCAGCGCGGCGCGGTTTTCAAGGACGGCGCCGTCACCATGCCGCCCGGCTGGAAGGAGGCCTACACCGCCTGGGCCGGCGCCGGCTGGAACGGGCTCGCCGGCCCCACCGAATGGGGCGGCCAGGGTCTGCCCTGGGCGGTCAATGCCGCCTGCATCGAGATGTGGAACTCGGCCTCCGCCGCCTTCATGGTCGGGCCGACGTTGACCATGGCCGGGATCGATGCCCTCGCGGCCCACGGCTCGGACGAGCTCAAGCGCACCTATCTCGGCAAACTCATCTCCGGCGAATGGACCGGGACCATGCAGCTCACCGAGCCGCAGGCCGGTTCCGACGTGGGCCTCCTTCGCACCCGCGCCGAGCGCCACAACGGCGCCTACAAGATCACCGGGCAGAAGATCTTCATCACCTACGGCGAGCACGATCTCACCGACAACATTATCCACCTCGTGCTCGCTCGCCTGCCCGACGCGCCGCCCGGCACCAAAGGCATCTCGCTGTTCCTGGTGCCGAAGTTCCTGGTCAATCCGGACGGTTCGCTCGGCGAACGCAACGACGTGCGCGCGCATTCGATCGAGCACAAGCTCGGCATCCATGCCTCACCCACCTGCACCATGGTGTTCGGCGACAACGGCGGCGCCACCGCCTATCTGATCGGCGAGGAAAACCGCGGCATGGCCTGCATGTTCACCATGATGAACGATGCGCGCCTCGCCATCGGCCTGCAGGGCCTGGGGATTGCTGAAGCCGCCACGCAGCAAGCCGTCGCCTACGCACGCGACCGCAAGCAAGGCCGCGCTCCGGGCATGCCGGCAAGCCAGACGACGCCGATCATCGTCCACCCCGACGTCAAGCGCATGTTGTTGACCATGCGGGCGCTCACCAATGCGGCACGCGCGATCTGTTTTGCCACCGCCGTCGCAATCGACCGCCAGCACCGCGCGGCTGATGAAGCGCAACGCCGAGCCGCGCATGAACGCGCCGCCCTGCTCACCCCGATCGCCAAAGCGTTCTCCACGGATATCGGCAGCGAAGTGTCATCGCTCGGCGTGCAGGTGCACGGCGGCATGGGCTACATCGAGGAGACCGGCGCGGCGCAATTCTATCGCGACGCCCGCATCGCCCGGATCTACGAGGGCACAAACGGCATCCAGGCAATCGATCTCGTCACCCGCAAGCTGCCGCTGTCCGGCGGCGAAACGGTGCGCGCGTATATCAATGAGCTGCGCGGCACGGTGGCCGAGGTGGAAGCCAGCAATGATCCGGCCTTCGGCACGACCGGCCATTGCCTGGGCGACGCCGTCCAACAACTCGACCGGACCACCAGCTGGCTGCTCGGCAAGATCGAACGCGAGCCGGACACGGCGCTCGCCGGCGCCACGCCGTATCTGCGCCTGTTCGGCCTCGCAGCCGGCGGATGCGCCCTCGCCAAGGATGCGCTTGCAGCGCAGCGCGCCGGCAACCCGGGCAGCAGCGTTGCGATCGCCCGCTTCTTTGCCACCAACATTGCCAATGCCGCGGCGGGTCTCGCCGCGACCGTGATCGAGGGCGCCGATGCGCTCTCGGTTCCACCTGACGCGATTGGATGAATCAACATGAGTGAACACGTCAACGTCAGCGATGAGGGCGGCATCCGTACCGTCCGGATCAACCGGCC
>JAFAXD010000259.1 GCA_019241285.1 Xanthobacteraceae bacterium
GCTCCGCCGGCCAGCGCTGCTCGGCGCTGCGGCTACTCTGCCTGCAGGAGGACGTCGCCGACCGCATGCTGGAGATGATCATCGGCGCCGCGCGCGAGCTCGAGGTCGGCGATCCGCGTCTGCCCTCGGTGCAGGTCGGGCCGGTGATCGACCAGGAGGCGCTGCAACGCCTCGTGACCTGGGTCGACGGCATGGAGCGGCAGGGGCGGGTGCGCTTTCGCTGGGACGCCGAACGCGAGCTTCCCGCCCACGGCACCTATGTGGGGCCGGCGATCATCGAGCTCGACCGCGCCCGCGACCTCAAGGAGGAGGTCTTTGGCCCGGTGCTGCACGTGGTGCGCTGGCGGGCGGATGAGCTTGATTTGCTCATAGATGACATCGCCGCGAGCGGCTACGGGCTCACGCTCGGCATCGCCTCCCGGGTCGAGGCGACGGTCGAACGCATCGTCGCGCGATTGCGCAACGGCAACGTCTACGTCAACCGCAACATGATCGGCGCCGTGGTCGGCTCGCAGCCGTTCGGCGGTTTCGGCCTCTCCGGCACCGGCCCCAAGGCCGGCGGTCCGCACTATCTGCTGCGTTTTTGTGCGGAGCAGACCGTGACCATCAACACGGCCGCCGCGGGGGGAAACGCGAGCCTCCTGGCGCAGGAGGAGTGACACGCCATAGATGACATAGATTTCATAGATGACATAGATGACGTGTGTGGCCATCCTTCGAGACGCACGCGCAAGCGCGTGCTCCTCAGGATGAGGGCGGAGATTGTTGAAGCGTTGCAACACACCACGGCCCTCATCCTGAGGAGCATGCGTGCGCAGCACGCATGCGTCTCGAAGGATGGCCGCAAGGTCTGATTCACCTATCAAACAGCCCGACGCGGTCACGCGTCGTTCCCCGAACCGAGCAATTATTTTGCAATCATCTTTGTCAATAAATTTATCCCCCTCCACGCCCCGGGTAGACATTCGGCGCGGCCGCGGTTAAGCACCCGCATGCTTCATCGCGCTTATGACTGGTGCATTGCCGCCGCCGACAAGCCATACGCGCTGTGGCTCCTGGGCGCGATTTCGTTTGCTGAGAGCTCGTTCTTCCCGATTCCGCCCGACATCATGCTGATCCCGATGGCGCTCGCGCATCCCAAGCGCGCGTATATCTACGCGCTCATCTGCACGATCGCGTCGGTCGCCGGCGGGGTGCTTGGTTACGCCATCGGCGCGCTGCTCTATGACAGCGTCGGGGCGTGGCTGATCTCGCTTTATGGTTACGGCAACAAGGTCGAGCAGTTCCGCGCCGCCTATGCCGAGTGGGGCGCGTGGATCATCTTGCTCAAAGGCCTCACCCCGATCCCGTATAAGATTGTCACCATCGCCTCGGGCTTTGCCGGCTACAATCTCGGTTTGTTCATCCTGTTTTCAATCATCACGCGCGGTGCACGCTTCTTTATCGAGGCATTCCTGCTCAATCGCTATGGCGAGCAGGCGCGCGTCATCATCGAAAAGCGCCTCGGCATGTGGACCACGGCCTTCGCGGTGGTACTCATCGGCGGGATTGTCGCCGCGGTCTATTTGTTCTAATCTTGCTCCCGGGCGACATGATGGGGTTCTTGAGACCAGCAATTTTTGGTATGCGGGCGGCTGCGCTGTGCGTTGTTGCATTGGCGCTGGCGCAAGCGCCTGCGTTCGCGCAATTGCGCCAGGGGCTCGCGCCTGCTGACTCCAGCCCGAGTTTCGAGCCGCTGCCGCCGGCGACGCCGCAGGTTCCGGATCAACAACAATTGGCGCCTCCGCCGCAGGCGCCGGCCGCGGGGCAGCAACAACAACCCGGCGTGTTCGAGCAGTGGGGCCGCTGGTGGGATCAATCGATCTCCACCATGAACCAGTCCGTCACCAACATGAACAACAGTTGGAAGGACACGTTCAAGTCGAGCTGGCCGGACACCGGGAAATCGACCAGCGAAGCCGCCAGTGACATGATGAAGGGCGCCGCCGACGCCGCCAGCGCGATGAGCAAAAAGCTGGGAGGCTCCCACCTCATCGCCGGGCCGATCGTGTGTCCGCTGGCGCCCAATGGCGCGCCTGACTGCCGCGTCGCCGCCGTGCAGCTGTGCAAACAGCACGGCTACAAGACCGGCAGCAGCGTCGATTATGTCACGGCGGAAAAATGCCCGGCCGAAGTAACGATCGCCGGCCGCCGCCCAGTCGAGGGCGAGTGCCCGATCGAGCACACGGTGACGAAGGCGCTGTGTCAGTAACAGGCACATAACTCTCCGTTCGTCATGGCCGACCTCTCAGTTCGTCATGGCCGGGCTTGTCCCGGCCATCTCGCTTAGGAA
>JAFAXD010000272.1 GCA_019241285.1 Xanthobacteraceae bacterium
TACGTCCACGCGGGAAGTGATCGCAGCGCATCCGTTACGTCGTGGATTCCTTCCCCGATAACAAGCCCGACGCGATTCTCATCAAATCGGCAAATGCGCATGATACGTCAATCCTACCGTCAACATTGACCCGAGTCTGTCACCCTAGTTTCAATCGCCACGCATCATTTCAGCTCCACCGTCAGCGGATTGTAGGAATAGAGCCAGCTATTGCGGTCCGAGCCTTCGTCCCGCTTCGCGAATTTTTGCCTGATTTCCTGAGCTGAATGCAGGTGAAAGAGCTTCTGGTTCGCGTTCGATTGCTCGACCACGCGCGCGGTCCGGTCTACCCGGTTGCGTTGATACAGATCGAGCGCTTCCGGAATCGAGTGTTCCTGCTCCAGGGCGCGAGTGAGAACAGCACCGTCCTCGATCGCCATAGCCGCGCCCTGCGCCAGATAAGGGAGCGTGGGATGCGCAGCATCGCCGAGAATCGTAACGCAACCCTTGCTCCACGTGCGGATCGGAGGACGATTGTGCAATGACCAGCGATAACACTCGTTGTGATCGGCTGCGTCGATGATCGCTTGGATGGCGGGATGCCAGCCGGCGAAATCAGCCTTCAGGTTCTCCCACGGGAATTTTAGCGTCCAAGATTCCTCGGACACCGGCGCCTCCACCGTGCCACCGAAGTTGAGCAACCCGCCGCTGCGCAAGTAATAGCAGACGGCGTGTCCGCCCGGTCCCATGAACACCGACATCACCTGATCGAGTCGGCTTGCGGGAGGCAGCCGCTCGGTTGGAGCCGTGATGCGCCAAACGCCGTCACCGGTATACGTTGGCTGCACGTTCCCGAAGAGCTGCGCCCGAATGGCCGATTTGAGCCCGTCGGCTCCGATCAGCAGGTCGCCGCGAGCGGAGGCGCCGTGCGCAAATCGGAGCTCGATTGAACCATCACGCTCCGTGAACCCGACGGCTTTATGATTCAACCGCACAACATCCGCTTTGAGCTCGCGCGCCTTGGCGACGAGCAGATCGTGCAAATCAGCGCGATGCAGCTGGATGTACGGCGCACCGTGCTGACGTTGGTGCTCTTCCGACAATGCGAAAGCCTGGACTACTTCACCGGTGTCGTGCAGACGAAAGACATAGGCCTTGGGTTGCACCCCCACGCGCAAAATCGCATCGCCGAGACCGAGGTAGCGAAGGACGTGCATGGCATTGGCGCTGATCTGGATCCCGGCGCCCACCTCGCTCAGCATCGGCGCCTGCTCGTAGACGTCGACATCGAAGCCGCGCTCGAGCAGGCAGCAGGCAGTGGCAAGCCCGCCGATGCCGGCACCCGCGATGACTATCTTGCGCTTTGTCATCACGCGCCCTGCGGATTCTGCTTCAAAGACTCCTCATGCGAGGCTGCCGGCGCCCTTGTCAGCCACATCGCCGCGACCGCGGCCATGGCGCACAAGGCAGGGATGGCGCCGAAGAGAAAGAGCTCGGGCCTGTCCCAATGCTGTGCCAGCATGATGCCCCCCACCACTGGACCGATGACCGAGCCAATGCGTCCGATTCCGAGCGCCCACCCCACACCGGTCGAGCGAACGCTGGTCGGATAGAGGCTTGCGGCAAGCGCATTAGAGCCACTCTGCGCGCCGACAACACAGAACCCAGCCGCGAACACAGTCAGCATCAGCAATGACAGGCCAGAGCCGACCGAACCGAGCAAGGCAATAGCTCCGGCAGCGAGCAGATAAGTGACGACCAGTACGCTGTGAAAGCCATGGCGGTCGATGAGCCAGCCCAGCAGGAAAGGCGCGACGGTACCGCCTATCTGGAAAAGCGCGCTGGTGAACGCCGCGGTCGAAATCGAAATTCCCATGTCGTGAATCAGCGTCGGCAACCAGTTGGAAAGAAAATACAGATTGAGCAGATTCATGAAGAAAACGACCCAGAGGAGCAAAGTCGCCAACGATCTGCCATGCGTGAACAGTTGCACGACCGTAAAGGCTTCGTGCCTCTCCTCGCCAATCGTGAAGTGGCCGGCGCTTACAGGTGTTCCGGCGAGTCTCTCGACTATGGCGTTGATACGCGGATCATGGGCATCGCGGATGAGGAGAAAGCGCACCGATTCCGGAAGGGCGATCCAGAAAAGGGGAACGAGCAGGAGCGGAACGATGCCGCCGAAAACGAAAACGGAAGGCCAGCCAAAGGCCGGGACGAGCAACCCCGCGACAAGGCCACCGAGCGCTGCACCGAGCGAGAACCCGCAGAACATGGCCATCACCATGATTGCGTGATGGCGCCTCGGACTGTATTCCGAGACAAGTGCGATCGCGTTCGGCATGGCCGCGCCTAAACCGACGCCCGTGATGAAGCGGATAATCAATAGCTGCTGCTCGCCTTCAACAAGACTGGTGACCAGGCTGCAGACGCCGAAGAAGATGGCCGCGAAGATGAGAAGGCTTTTGCGCCCGATATAATCGGCGAGAGGACCCCCGACGAGCGCGCCAATCATGATGCCGAAAAGGCCTGCCCCGAACACGGGGCCGAGGGCGCCGGGCGCAAGATGCCAAGCCTGGCTGAGGCTCGGCGCCACGTACCCGATGGCCTGCGCGTCAAACCCGTCCATGAAGACAGCGGCAGCGCACAATGCGAGCAACTGATAGTGAAATCGGCCGATGTTGAGTTGGTCGATTAGCTGGACCAGATCGATGGTTCGCGCGTCAGCTGTGGTGCTTACACTTCCCTCTACCTCGGTCATGACATCACCTTGCGCCTGCATGATCAAGGATGGAAGCGGTCATAGGGTTCCGCCCTGATCGAGCAGTCCGATGTCCACTGTCGACGCGCTGGGTCGCATTGGCCTGAGTTCTTCATAGCACTCGGTCTTGGCTGTCTATTCCACCTCGCCCGCAGCCGGGGCCACCTCCACCTCCTAATAAGCGGTGAGTGTCGTTTTGTATTGGTCTTAAAATCGGTGACGCCGTTTGACAATCGTGCATTCATCAAAGCCAAGCTCGGCAGGCACGGATTTGTTCGGTAAGCCGTCCGCGATCGGATGCGATGTCTTACGCGCCGCCGACGCCCTTGATGATCTTGCCCGTCGCGCCGCAATTCGGGCAGGGCGCGCCGCGAAGGCGCCCGGTGCCATTGCATTGCGGGCACACTGCTTCCGCGGTTCCCGATGTTCCTGATGCGGCTTCATCGCCAGGATTGAGCGGCTGAACGGAAGACGGTGTGTGGGCGGATGCATTTCCAGGATCTTTTCGAGCCATGCGCTTCTCCTCGCGTTGCATGTCCCGCTAACCACGGCTCGCGCCACTCGTTCCCAGGATGAGCAGTGGTCGAGACCGCACTTTTCAACAGTCTCGTGTAAGACTTAGCGGTCCTAGACGGCGACCGGGTCCTGGATGCTGAGCGGTTATTGTAAGTGCGAGAACAGCTGCCCGGCGCATCTGGATTTTCGCATGGCGCAAGATTGGCCACCCCGCACGTAAGCCGGGTTGAACTACGCAGCCTTCGTCAGACGCCCTCAGCCGGGCAGCTGCGCGATACGGCCCTGCTTCATACAAATCAGCCCATCATCGCGCAGCTGCTTAATAGTTCGATTAACATGCAAGACAGATAGCAGTGTTGCCTGCGGCGCGAGCGCTCGGCCCGTTTGCCGGCATCACCTTTAAGTCGCAGCCATCTTGGTGGCTCGGCCAAGGGCGAGTACGCTCAATGCATGACATTCACCAATACGAACAAGGAAAGCTCTGCGAGAGATCCGCGACAGAGCAAGACCTTCAGCTATTCGAGGACTCGTTGGCGATCTTCGAGGATCACTTGGCCGCGCTTCAGAAATCGTCCTAGTGCCAATCAGCAGGGCTGCCGTCCTTGGCGCCCTGTTCCGCCTGTCCGCCAGCACATCGTAGTCGCAGGCGCTCCGCAGCATCTTTGCCCGCGTATCCTGGTCCCGCATGGATTCGGCCATCGTTCGCATTTCCTCGGCGCGTTTGCCCATCGCAGTGCATCATTCAACGGCGAAATGGCCACGGTGTTAAAAGCCTCGTCGTCAATACAGCGGGTCAACAACTGCGAAGCGAAAGCCCTTCCTTGTCTTGCTCTATCTTGAGGGCGCTGGTCAACGCCGCAGCAATAGCTTAGCCCGATGATCCGCAGCAGATGCAATTACGTGCCGACCAGCTATCCGGTGGCCGCTCGCCTTGGTTGATCACGTCGCCGTCAAATGCTCGGAGCTGGCTTATCCGCGCGCGGGCTTGGAAATGGTCGGAGTTTGAAGATCACC
>JAFAXD010000361.1 GCA_019241285.1 Xanthobacteraceae bacterium
CTGCTGCTCGAGGACTGCTGCGGTGCGACCGACAAGGACAATCACGAGCACGCCGTCAAGATGATCAAGATGCAGGGCGGTGTGTTCGGAGCAGTCGCCGATTCCAAACTGTTTGTCGAAGCGCTGGCATGAGTGCGCCCGCGCACGATCAGGCGGCGTTCGGGGTCGAAGCCATCGGCGTCACCAAACGCTTCGGCGAGTTCGCCGCGCTCGATGACGTCTCGGTCAAGGTCGCGCCGGGAACCTTCCATGCATTGCTGGGCGAGAACGGGGCCGGCAAGAGCACCCTCGTCAAGTGCATCATGGGCTATTACCAGGCCGATTCCGGATCGGTTCTGGTCGGCGGCCGCGAGCAGGAGATCAGCAATCCGCGCGCCGCCCATGCGCTCGGACTTGGCATGGTCTATCAGCACTTTACCCTGGTGCCGGCGATGACCGTCACCGAGAACCTGGTGCTGGCGCGTGACGAGCTGCCGCCGGTCATCGATTGGAAGCGGGAGACCAAGGCGCTCGAAGCATTTCTCGCGCGCATGCCGTTCCGGGTTCCGCTTGGCGCGAAGGTGTCGGCGATCTCCGCCGGTGAGCGGCAGAAATGCGAGATCCTCAAGCAGCTTTATCTGCGTCGGCGATTCCTGATCCTCGATGAGCCGACCTCGGTCCTCACGCCGGGTGAAGCCGACGAGGTGCTCGGCATGCTGCGGCAGATGGTGGTCGCCGGCGAGCTGACCATCCTGATGATCACCCACAAATTCCGCGAGGTCATGGCGTTCGCCGATGAGGTGACGATCCTGCGGCGGGGGAAGCTCGCCGGGCAGGGCCGGGTCGCCGACCTCACGCCAGATGCGATGGCGCGCACCATGATCGGCGCCGAGGAACTCACGGTCCAGCCGGCGCGCACGGGCGAGTTTGGTGCGCCGCGGGTCGATATTGAAAAGCTCGAGGCGCTGGATGATGCCGGACAGCCGGCCGTGCGCAACGTCTCGCTCTCGATCAGGGGCGGCGAGATTGTCGGCGTCGCCGGTGTCTCCGGCAACGGCCAGCGGCAGCTGATCGAAGTTCTCGCCGGACAACGTGAGCCGGCGGGCGGTGCCATCCATATGCATGGCGAACGCTACTTCGCGAGCCGGGATGAGATGCGCCGGCACAAATTGTCATTGCTTCCTGAAGAACCGCTGAAGAACGCCTGCGTCGCGCGCATGAGCGTCGCCGACAACCTGACTTTCCGCGAGTTTGACGTGGCGCCGTTCGCACGCGGCGGATGGTGGCTCAATCGCAACGGGTTCCGCCTCAATGCCGAGCGCAACATCGAGCGCTATCGAATCAAGACACGGTCCGAAGCAACGCCCATCGGTGAGCTCTCAGGCGGCAACGTGCAGCGCGCCGTCCTGGCGCGCGAACTCGGCGGCGCGGTCGAAATCCTGATCGCCGCCAATCCGTGCTTCGGGCTCGACTTTGCGGCGGTCGCGCAGATTCACGCGGAGATCATGGCGGCGCGCAACCGCGGCGCCGCCGTGTTACTGGTCAGTGAGGATCTCGATGAGTTGCTGGAGCTCGCTGACCGCGTGGTGGTGATGTTCAATGGCCAGCTCGTCTACGAAGCACGCGCCAGCGAGGCCGATCTAACCGAGATCGGCCGCCATATGGCGGGGCATTAATTCTTTCGGATGAGCGCGTGAATGACTTGCTTGCTCTCGCCGCAGCCGGAGCAGGAGCCCGGCTCGCGCCGGAACGAATCCGTCACCGCCAGCGTCGCAGTGATCAGCTGCACCTGCTGGCGCCATTTCAAGCCGAGCCGGTCCTGGATGCAGCCGTCGCAATAAGCGGCCGCGCCCGCCTGCACGATGAAATCTTTGACGCGCTCAGGCACCGTTCCGCCGGACGACGTTTCTGACTTGGGGATCTCGACAAGCGGCAGCCGAGCGGGTTGGCGCTGTTCGATCACCGGAGCGGACGTCGCGGGCGCGCGGCGGACCTCGCGCAGTTCGGTTGCCAGATAGCCGATGACGATCGCGGCGGCGACGAAGATCAGTAGTCCGACCAGCTCGACCGGATTGGCGACATAGAAGCTGAAGATCGGATCGTAAAAGAAGAACGACGCCGCCAAGGCGCTGATGAAGGCCGTCGCGATACCCTCGAGAAAGCCCCAGAGCAAGGTCGCAGCCAGGACTGGGACGAAATAGATCGCTAGGATGTGCCGCAGGTCCACGATGCCCGTCAGCGCTGCGATGGCGAGGGTTGTCGCGGCGACAAGCCCGAGCGCCAATAGGGTATGCGTGCCGAACGCGCGCGCCTCATCCGATCGGACGCGCTCCAGCACCCCCGCCATGGCGCGAGACGTCAGGCTGATCGCCTCCTGCCGCTCCTCCGAGCTCATTGCCAACCTTGCTGGTCCCTGGGCGTTACTCGCCTGATTCATTAAGGAATTTTAATGTAGAGACCTTGAGGTTCGATTCCTAGCCGGCATCGCTGTGGTGCAAGCCGACCACTTGGGAACGGGCCCTAACTGCGCTACATATAAGGCTACGTGCAGACTCGGCCGGACCAAAATACCGGCGGAACACAGGATGGACCGATGAGCATCGAGCAATTCATTGAAAACGAGGTCAAATCCAACGACGTGGTGCTGTTCATGAAAGGCACGCCGCAGTTTCCGATGTGCGGCTTTTCCGGCCAGGTCGTGCAGATCCTCGATTATCTCGGCGTACCCTTCAAAGGGCTCAACGTGCTCGAGTCCGACGAGCTGCGCCAGGGCATCAAGGCCTTTTCCAACTGGCCGACCATTCCGCAGCTCTATGTGAAGGGCGAATTTGTCGGCGGCTGCGACATCATCCGCGAAATGTTCCAGGCGAATGAGCTGCAGCAGGTGTTCAAGGACAATGGCGTGCCGGTCAAGGAAGACGCGGCGGCCTGACCTTCCGGGGAGGAGAGGCACGGCGCCGCCGTGCCCTCCAATCACCGCTTACCGCGAGTAATATTCCACCACCAGATGCGGCTCCATCTGGACGGGGTAGGGCACATCGCCAAACCCTGGGATGCGCGCGAGCTTCGCGGTCATTTTCGAATGATCGACCTCGATATAGTCCGGCACATCGCGCTCGGGCAGGCCGGTTGCCTCCAGCACCAACGCCAGTTGGCGTGATTTATCCTTGACCTCGACGGTTTCGCCGACCTTGAGGCGATAGCTCGGGATCGTGACCCGGCGCCCGTTCACCTTGATATGGCCGTGGTTGATGAACTGGCGCGCGGCAAAGACGGTCGGCACGAACTTGGCGCGGTAGACCACGGTATCCAGCCGGCGTTCCAAAAGCCCGATCAGATGCGCACCGGAATCGCCCTTCAGGCGGATCGCTTCCTCGTAGATGCCGCGGAACTGACGCTCGGAAATATTGGCGTAATAGCCCTTGAGCTTCTGCTTCGCCCGCAGCTGCACGCCATAGTCGGAGAGCTTGCCCTTGCGGCGCTGGCCGTGCTGGCCGGGGCCATATTCGCGGCGGTTCACGGGGCTCTTCGGGCGGCCCCAGATATTCTGGCCCATACGGCGATCGATCTTGTACTTCGCCTCACTGCGCTTCGTCATCGCGTCCTCAGTTGCTGTCGATAGGAATGTCGAGGAAACGCGCCCTCCTGTGCCCGGGTCTCACCCCTGGGCCGACAGGCACGGACCTAGCGAGGGCCGCACCACGGGTCGCGAAATGCCCGCGGATTTCCGCGGGCCGCGCCTTCTAGGGGCAAACCGGGCCTAAGTCAAACCGCGCCGACCGGCAGATCCGCAGCCAATCCGAACTGGCTGAGCGCTTTGGCGAGTGCCGGCGGGGGAGGGCGTCCGGATGTGAAAATGGCGCGGCCGGGCGGAGCGCGGTCCGAGCCAGGCTTGCCGACGAGGTCGATGACACGGCGCGCAATCGCCGGGGCCGGGTCAATCCAGGCCACGGGCCAGGG
>JAFAXD010000410.1 GCA_019241285.1 Xanthobacteraceae bacterium
GAGTAGACCGCGATCGTGCGCAGCCCGAGCCGCTTGGCGGTACGCGCGATGCGCACCGCGATCTCGCCGCGGTTGGCAATGAGGACGGATGAAAACATGCTGCGCCGGTTGATGTGCGGCGCGCACCACAGGGCGACCGCGCGCGGAAGTCAATACAGCGGAAAGCGGGTGTGAATTACTGCGGCGACGGCGGCACCAGCGGGGTTGGCTGTGTTTGCTGCGGCGGCGGTGGTGCGGCCGCCGCCGGCCGCGAGGTCCGCCGTGGCGCCGGCCGGCGCGCTGGCACGGGCGCCGGCTCCCCTGCCAAGGAAGCGGCGCTCGGCGCCGGTGGCGCCGCGGCTGGCGGCGCGCTGGCATTGCCGGCGGCAGGCGCCGCCGCCGCGGCAGCAGCGGCGGACTCCGAGCTCATGATATTGACCGGCGGGATCGATGACGATGACGGAAACTCGTATTTCGACGAGACCGGCACGCCGGTCGGCCCCCCCGGCACGGTGGCTGGCAGCGCGTGCGAGAAATCAGCCACCGGCCCGAGCCGCATGGTGGCCCAACTCGGCGCATATTTGGCGACCAGCGCATTGAATGGCTTGTCCTGCAGGTTCGCCCGCACACGATTGGGATCGCGCAACAGGCCGAGGTCGTCGCACTGATCGGCGGCGCAGCTGTCCCGCTGCAGCAGCACGTGCGCCACGATGCCGTAGCGGTCGGCTTCCAGTCCGCGCAACATAGGCGTGATGAGGGTGTCGTAATCAGCATTGTTGCGCCGCTCGGCGTCGAGCGCCTCCGAGAGCAGCGCGATCTGCGCGGCGACGTAGTTCACGGCCGACGCAACGGAGTCCGGAGTTGCGAACACGGCGCGCTCGCACGCGGCCTCGACCTGCTCTCCGGCCATTCCGCCCAGGCAGCCGAGCGCCACGCCCGGCGCGCGCGCACTGGCGGCGAGCGCCGCGGCACGCTGCTCAAAACTCTGCCGCTCGGCCAACTTCTCGCTTTGCGCGCTGCGCCCCATCAGGCTCCAGGCAAACCAGGCCGCAAAACCGAGGACCGCGATGATGACGAGCCCGCGCAAGGCGCGGCCGGCGGCGCCGCGGGCGATCACAAACGCCGCCAAAAGGACCAGCAGCGCGAGGAGGAGCGCCAACGCCCACAGCGGCATCGTGAACGATCCGCTTGCTGCATCGAAACTAAACATCGGTCCCCTCCTCTATCCTCCTGGAGGCCAATATTCCGGTTAAATCCAGGTTTTGATGAGGCAAATGGAAGCGAGCACAATAATACCGGCGCCAGTGGCGCGACGCTTGCTGCCTCAACTGCCCTCGGATATCCAGGCGCGGTCGCGGTGAACAGGTGCAGCGGCCTGCCGCGGCAGCTGTGGAAATGCCGGAAGGGAGCGACATGACGGGAGCAATGATGCGCGCATTCATGGCAGTTTCGGTTGCGGCATTGCTTGCCTGTGGAAGCGCTGGCGCCGAGCCGCTGCTCTCCCAGGGCATCGGCAGCGCCAGCTGCGCGCGGCTTGCGCCCGACATCAAGCCCGCGGAGGGCCTCAACGATCAGGTCAACGTCATGCTCTACGCCTGGGTGCAGGGCTACATCAGCGCCGCCAACGTGGCGCTGCTCGAATATGACAACAAGCACATCGACATGAGCGATCTCACCGACACCCGCGTCCTCTCGATGATCCTCGACTATTGCAAAGCCAATCCCGACAAGCGCCCCGCCAACGCCCTCGATGCGTTCATCAAGACCGCCAAGAAGGGCAAGGCGCAGTGGAAGACCGGCACGGTCGAGTGGGATGAGTAGCAAAACGCATAGATGACGTTTTTGCCACAGGTGACATTCATTCATACATGACGTTGCCTCGCATAGGTGACGTGTTTCTCCATTGATGACGTGTTTGCGCGTTCGCCGTTTGCGGCCATCCTTCGAGACGCATGCGCGCTCGCGCTCGCATGCTCCTCAGGATGAGGTCTGAGATTGTTGCTGCGCAGCCGCACAGTCATAGATGACCTCGCATCATAGATGACGCCGCTTCGCTGCCGTTGCTGCGCTTCATCAACTTCAGATCCAAGAATGAGGGCTGTGGCTTGATGCGCTTCAGCAATCTCAGGCCTCATCCTGAGGAGCCTTGGCCTGCAAGGCCAAGGCGTCTCGAAGGATGGCCGCCCGCATAGATGACGTGTCATAAACTCGATCATAATTTATACTTGCTATCATAATAAAAAGACTATATACGTCATTATGTCATTTGGCGCAAGTCCGCCCGCAAATCCCCCCAGGAGATCCTATGCGCTTCGATCAACCACCGCGGCCATCGCCGTCTCTTGTGCCATCGGCCGAGAAGGTCGCGGCCTTCACGGCCGAGCTACGCGCCCGCGCGGAGAAGGAGGTGGCCGCCGACCGCCGGCCTATTCCACTTTCGCCCCGGACACCTTCACCACCTTTGCCCACTTCTCGATATCCTGGCGTAGGAAGGCCTGAAACTCTTCCGGTGTCATGAAGGTCGGCTCGGCGCCCTGGGCGGCCCAGGATTGTACGACATCCGGGCGGCGCATGATGGTGGCGATCTCGGTGTTGAGTTTGTCGACGATCGGCTTGGGCGTCCCGATCGGCGCCATCAGGCCGAGCCAGATTGTTGATTCATAGCCCGGCACGCCGGCTTCGGCGATGGTCGGAACATCGGGCAACACAGCGGAGCGCTTGGTGCCGCTGACGCCGAGGGCGCGGACCTGCCCGGATTTGATGTTCTCGGCCATGGTCGGCACGGCATCAAACATCATCTGCACGTGGCCGCCGAGCACGCTGTTGCGCGCTTCACCAGAGCCTTTGTGCGGCACGTGCACGATGTCGGTGCCGCTCATCGCTTTGAAGAGCTCGCCGGCCATGTGATAGGGCGTTCCCGGCCCGGACGAAGCGTAGTTGAGCTCGCCCGGCTTGGCTTTGGCGAGCGCGATGAATTCCTGCAGGTTGTTGGCCGGCACCGAGGGGTGGACGACCATGACCAGGTCCGAGGAGTTGATCGGCGTCACGGCCACGAAATCGCGCATCAGCTGAAATGGTTTGTTGGGCAGCAGCGACTCGTTGGTCGTGTGGGTGTTGGACATGGCGAGCAGCGTGTATCCATCAGGCGCCGACTTGGCGACCGCGTCGGTGCCGATCACCGAGCCGGCACCGGGACGGTCCTCGACGATGAATGACTGCTTGAGCGTATCGGACAGATGCTGCGCCAGCACGCGCGCGTAGAGGTCGGCGGGCCCACCGGCCCCGAACGGGACGATGATCTTCACCGGCCGGTTCGGATAGTCTTCGGCGCTTGCTCCGGCGCAGGTCAGGCACGCGACCAGGACAATCGGCAAAGCGCGAAGCAGACGGAACATGGCGTCTCCCGAAGTTTGTTGTTGTTTGATCAAGTCGACTTACTCTGCGTCGTCAGCGCCGGGTTGTCCGGGGCCTCGTCATTGCGAGCGAAGCGAAGCAATCCAGCGCTGAGGCGCCGCACTGGATTGCTTCGTCGCGGAGCCTGTCATCGGGCCGGCCACTTCGGGCCGGACCCGTTGGCTCCTCGCAATGACGAAGGCTTCAGTTATTCGTGCAATCCTGGGTCCGGCAGGCTGGCCCGATACAGCGCTTGCGCATTGTCTCGCAGCGCCGCGCGCGACTTGTCGCGACTGTAGTACATGTGCCCGCCGCCATAGAGCGCAAACACGGCACGGTCGGCGACAGTGGCGGGCAGCTGATTGAGGATCAGCTTGGTCTCGAAATAGGGCGTGACGAGATCGCTGGCCCCGTGAGTGACCAGAAGATGCACCTGCGGATCGGCCGCCATGACTTGCGCGATATCATCCAGCACCTGCGCTGAGCCGCGCCCGCGGCCAAAATCCCAGTTGCGCGTGACCTCGCCGTTCTGCAGCCGGTACTGATCCTCGACGCGCCAGTGCAGCACGTTGCGATAAAGGTCGGTCATGGCGAGCGTCAGCGGCGCCGCCATCGCTGACAGCATCGGATCCGGATAATGCGAGCGAGCGGAGCTCGGATCCGGATCGGGCGCCGTGATGGTCGCATCATATGAGGAGGCGACGAGCGCCTGGCGGCGGTAGAACTCGCGCTCGAACGTCGAGCTGTCGACGCGCCCGCCGAGGCGGCGCACCAGCTCGGGATCAAGCCCGGTCAATTGCGCGACCTTGGCGCTGATGCGCTCGACCGCGGCTTGGTCGCGCGGCCCACGCATCAAATCGCGCAGATAATCGCCGGCGGCGTAGTCCTCCACATCGGCAAGCGCGGCGGGATCGAAACCGCCCTCCCCGCCCGCCTTGGCTTCGCGGGCGGTGGCCGCCATTGACGGCAGCGACGACATCCATCGCTCCGGCAAGCGCGAGGAGAGGTTGCGAAAACCAAAGTCGAGCACCGGCGAGATCAGCACAAGGCCGTTGACGCCAACGTCTTGGCCCTCCTGCAGCAGGCGCGCGATCTTCGGGACGCGGAAGCCGCCATAGCTCTCGCCCACCAGAAACTTGGGCGAAGACTGCCGTCCAGTGCGCTCGATCCATTTGCGGATGAACACGGCCATCGCCTGGGCATCGCCATCGATCGACCAGAAGGTGCGCCGCGGCCCCTCGCCGGACGCGTCGATGCGGCTGTAGCCGGTGCCCGGCGGGTCGACGAAGACAAGATCGGTGAAATCGAGCCAGGTTTCGCGGTTGGGGACGAGAGTCGGCGGCGTCGACGGCTTGATATGGTCGAGCGACAAGAGCCACGGCCCCATCGCGCCGAGTTGTAGATAGGCGGAGGACGAACCCGGGCCGCCGTTGAACACGAACGTGACCGGCCGCACCGGCTCGGCCTCAGATTTCACATAAGCCACGTAAGCGACCTCGGCCTGCAGGCTGCCGTCGCTCGCGTCGTAAAGCGGAATCGCACCCGCGGTGGCCTTGAATTGAAACCGCCGGTCCGGGATTTCGAGATACTGGATCGTGGTGATCTCACCCGGTAGCCGCGCGGCCTGGGAACGGCGCGCGTCCGGACGTGCCGCAGGCGTTGCCGCGGCCGGTGCAGCCGCTGGCGGCGACGCCGGCGCCACAGCGGCGGGCGGCGGCGCGGGTTGGTTCGTGGCCGCGGGAGCTGCGGGCGGTGTGGTGGCCGCCGGCGCCTGGGCCAGGGTTGCGGAATCACTGAGGACTGCCGTCGCGAGCGCGACGGACAGGACAAGCCAGAGCTGGTTCGTTTTCATGTCGCCTGTTTGGGCTTCCTTGCCGGCGGCTTTTGTGCCGGCGCTTGTGGCGCCCCCTCGACGCGCTCGACCGAGACCAATCGGCCGGAGACGAAACGATATATACCAGCATGGACGCCGGCTTTGTACTCCAAGGTCACGGCCCGATCGCCGCGCTCATTGGCGCCAATCTGGATGTCCTGCGGCGCCCCGGCAGCCCCGACAAGGTCGCATTCGGTCATCTTCAAAACGATCGGGCGCCCGGAGAGCTGCGCAGCGGGCGCAGCACCCTGCGTGCCTTGCCCGCCTCCCGCCACGTCGGGCGCTGGCGCGGGCGCCGCGGCGGCCGGGCAACGGCCGGACGCGTCCACCAAATCCTGCGGCCCGATCGGGCCCTGGGCCTGTTCGCGCTTCTGAAATTCGTTGAAATTCGGCGTCACGAAGACGCTGCTGTCGACTTTCGGCAGGCTGATCTGACTGAGGTCAGGGCCGGAACAGGCAGCGAGCACTCCTGTCAGCACCAGCGGCAATGCCACTAGCACCGGCCGGCCCGCGCCGCGCAAATCGTTTCCCAGTCGCATGCGATCCAGTCCACCCCAGTCAGATTGAAGGCTGATTTTGCGTCACCAAGATGGCAAGGCAACATTTGTTGCAGTGGCCATTATGCCGCGCCTGGCCAACACTTAGCCCTTGCGCTGCCACCGCCCGCGTTCGTCGGTCTGCCAATACGTTACCTCGAACCCCTGCGCCTTCGCGGCGGTCCAGCGCTCGCGCGCGGCCGCGACGGCCTCCGGGTCATCGCCGTCGAACAGAAGCACCAGGCGCTGGTAGGAGGCGGCATCCGCTGGGACCGGCGCGCCGTCGATCAAGAAACGCACGCTCGCGCCGTTGGGGTTGTGCTCGCGCACCGTGAGCACGACCGGCTGCTCGGCCGCGGTCGCCTCCCGGTCGGTTCCGTGCGGCAGGAAGCTATCGTCACTGAAGGTCCACAGATGCGCATCAAGGGCATCGACACGATCCTCCGACGAGGCCTGCACCACCGCGCGCCAGCCACGCTCGAGCGAGCGCTCGAGCAGGTTCGGCAGCACCTTCTCGATCGGCTGTTCCTGCAAGTGGTAGAACAGGACCTCGGTCATACGTCTCTAGTGCGGATTCGGATTGCGTTGATCTGTAGGGTGGGCATCGCGCCCGCTCGGCGGCGCCCAAGTTGCACGAACAGTCTGCGCGATGCCCACGCTGTCGCACGCCGGACAGCGTGGGCACGGCGCTTTTGAGGTTTGTGTAATTTGAGAGTCGGTCGATTGCGCCGTGCCAACCCTACGCGCTGCGCCTCGTTCAATCTCATCGAAACACGCTCTAATGCTCGTAATAATCAGACACCAGCCGGTCGAGCAGGCGCACGCCCCACCCCGATCCCCAGCTCTTGTTGATGTCGGTTTGCGGCGAACCCATCGCGGTGCCGGCGATGTCGAGATGCGCCCAATGGGTCTTGCCGACGAAGCGTTGCAACAGCTGAGCGGCGGTGATCGAGCCGCCGAAGCGGCCGCCGGTATTTTTCATGTCAGCAAACTTGGAATCGATCATCTTGTCGTATTCGGGCCCGAGCGGCATGCGCCACACGCGCTCGCCGGTGCGCTCGCCGCACTTGGTCAGGCGCTCGGCGAGCTTGTCGTCATTGGAGAACAGTCCGGCATATTCCTGGCCGAGCGAAACGATGATGGCGCCGGTGAGCGTGGCAAGGTCGATCATGAATTTCGGGGCGAAGCGATCGGCGACGTAGTGGAGCACGTCGGCGAGCACGAGCCGGCCTTCCGCATCGGTATTGATGATCTCGATCGTCTGGCCGGACATTGTCTTGACGATGTCGCCCGGGCGCTGGGCGTTGCCGCTCGGCATGTTCTCGACGAGCCCGATCGCCCCCACGGCGTTGACCGCGGCCTTGCGCTGCGCGAGCGCCTGCATCAACCCGACCACGCAGGCGGCGCCGGCCATGTCGCCTTTCATGTCTTCCATGCTTTGCGCCGGCTTGATGGAGATGCCGCCGGTGTCGAAGCACACGCCCTTGCCGATAAAGGCGACCGGCTTCTCCCCGCGCTTGCCGCCGTTCCAGCGCATGATCACCACCCGGCTCTCATGCGCAGAGCCCTGGCCGACGCCGAGGAGCGCATTCATGCCGAGCTTCTTCATCGCTGGCACGTCGAGAACTTCGACCGCGACCCCGAGCTTGCGCAGGCCCATCGCGCGCCGCGCAAACTCCTCGGGAAAAAGGATATTCGCCGGCTCGTTGACGAGGTCGCGGGCGAGCACCACGCCATCGGCGAGGGCTTCGCGATCGGCCCAGGCCTTGCGCGTCGCTCCGGGCTCGCTCACGCCGACGGTGACATGGGCCGAACCGGGTTTGGGCTCATCGTCGGTCTGCTTGGTCTTGTATTGGTCGAATGCGTAGACGCGCAGCCGCGCGCCCAGCGCGAGGTCGGCCGCGTGCTCGGGTTTCATCGCCCCGTTGGGAAGCTCGGCGAGAATCATGGCGTCGCCGGCGGCGGCCGGCACCTTGCCCATGGCAACGCCGCCCAATCGCAGGTAGTCCGAGCTCTTGAGCTCGCTCGATTGGCCGCAGCCAACGACGACGAGACGGGTGGCCTGCAGGCCGGCAGGCAGCACGATGTCGAGCGTCGATCCGAGTTTGCCCTTGAAGCGCTCGGTCGTGGCCGCCTTGCGTACCATCTGCGCCGCGTTGCCCAGGAGATCGCGAGTCGCCGGTCCGAGTTGGAGCCCATCATTGCAGAACACAATGAGAACTCCGCGCGCCGGCAGCGCAAACGGAGCGAATCCCAGTTTAAAAGCGTCCGGCATTACGGCCCTCGGAGAAGCGTTCGGTTGCTGGTGGAAATAGACGCGGCTAGGGCCCATCCCGGTGGTCCTTGGACATGGGTAGCCAAATCGCGCCGGCGTGTCACCCGATTGCAACCCCTTAACCATTCCCGATGGTTTTTCAACAGCTTTGCCTCGGGACGGCCATTTTGTGCAGCGATGGTAAATGGCATTCAGGGGGTCGGGCCGAGAGGACAACGGCGCCAAGCTGAGGTATCGGGTGCGTTGCCAATTTGCGCCGGTTCAACAGAATTAACGAGCGATGAGCGACGTGCGCGGTACGCACGCTGTGAATCGTTGTAATTCTGTGCTGTGAATGGGGTTGCAGGATTCCGGGTGAGCCTTGGGGGGGTAGGCTCGGAAGCTCTGCCTGGGGGTTTCAGGGGTGATGGGTTCGTTCAGCCAATTCTTTGGTTGCTACGCGTTCGGTCTGTCTGTGCTGATCCCATCGCCGCGGTTGGCGATCGCATGATCGGCGCATTCGCCATACCCAGACCGGTGGCGGTCGGAACACTGGGGCGCTATTTCGCGCAACGGTTTGTCACGAGCTTTGCGTCGGTTTTTTTCGGCATCATCCTGCTCGTCGGGCTTGTCGACTGCATCGAGCTGATGCGTCACCGTGGCGGCGACGGGAACGTCACGATGTTTACCATCGTGCAGATCTCGTTCTTCCGCGTTCCCCAGCTCGGCGAACAGATCATGCCGTTCGCCGTGCTGATCGCCGCCATGTCGTGCTTCCTCAATCTCTCGCGCCGGCTAGAGCTCGTCATTGCGCGTGCCGCTGGAATGTCGGCCTGGCAATTCGTCGCCCCGGTGCTGTTCTCTGCCGCCGTCGTCGGGACGCTCGCGACGACGGTGTACAATCCGGGCGCGGCGATGCTGCAGGAGAAGTCGAAACGCCTGGAGGTGCAGGCTTTTGGCGGGGCGCAAAGCGGCCTGCAATCGACCGGCGCCGGGTTCTGGCTGCGGCAGAAAAGCGCCGACGGACAATCGATCATCAACGCCACTACCAGCAGCGAGCAGGGATTGCGGCTGGGCGGCGTGACGATTTTCACATTCGATCATGACGGCCATTTTCAGCAGCGGATCGAGGCCAACACGGCCGTGCTCGGGCCTGGCTTCTGGGACCTCGAGGATGCGCGAATCTACGCGAGCAACGTCCTGCCAGTCGTACACAAGACCTTTTCGCTCAAAACCAATCTCACCACTGCGCAGGTTCGCGAAAGCTTCGCGACGCCCGAGGCCGTGCCGTTCTGGGATTTGCCCTCCTATATCGAAACCGCCGAAGGCGCCGGGCTCGGGGCCGCGCGCTACGAGCTGCAGTACCAGAAACTGCTGGCGCGGCCGTTCCTTCTCGCCGCGATGGTGCTGGTGGCCGCGGCGTCGAGCCTGCGTTTCTTCCGCTTTGGCGGTGTGCAGAAAATGGTTCTGGCCGGCGTCGCCGCAGGCTTTATGCTCTATATCTTGTCCAAGATCACCGAGGACCTGAGCAAGGCATTGCTGATGCCGCCGACGGCGGCAGCATGGACGCCTGCGCTTGTCGGCGCTCTGGTGGGCGTGGTTGCACTGCTCCATCAGGAGGACGGCTAATGTCTAGGCTCGCCGGCCGTCCTTTCCGCCACAAATGCCTGGCTGCGCGCGTTCGCGTGGCGCGGCTTGCCGCGACCTGCGCGCTTGCGCTTGCCGCCAGTACTGTTGCGATCAGCGTCGCCTCTGCGCAGATGGCGCCGACACCGTACCTGGATTTCAAATACCAGCTGCGTCCGACGCCACCGTCGAAAGGCCCCGGGATCGGTGGTGCGATGCAGGGCCAGCCGCAGAACCCGAATTCCAAGATGCTCGTGCAGGCAGACGAGCTCGACTACGATTACAACAACCAGCGCGTCTCAGCCGTTGGCAATGTGCGCATGTATTATCAGGGGGCGACGATCGAAGCCGATCGCGTCATCTACGATCAGAAGACGAAGCGGCTGCACGCGGAAGGCAACGCGCGCCTGACCGACGCCGACGGCAAGATCAGCTACGGCGAAGTGATCGATCTCTCCGACGATTATCGCGACGGCTTTGTCGACTCGCTGCGTGTTGAAACCCCAGACCAGACCCGGATCGCTGCCGCGCGCGCCGAACGCAACGAGGGCAACTTCACCGTATTCCAGAGCGGTGTCTACACGGCGTGCGAACCCTGCAAGGAAGACCCCCGCAAGCCGCCACTGTGGCAGATCAAGGCGGCGCGTATCATCCACAACCAGACCGAAAAGATGCTGTACTTCGAAAGTGCCAGCATCGAGTTTTTCGGTATGCCGCTGGCCTATTTCCCCTATTTTTCCGCGCCGGATCCGACCGTCAAGCGCAAGACCGGATTCCTGATGCCGGTGTTGTCCACGAGCTCGGCCTATGGGTTCGCGCTCGAGACCCCCTACTACGTCGCACTTGCGCCCGATTACGATATGACGATCTCGCCCAAGTCCACCACCAAGCAGGGGGTGTTGATGCAAGGCGAGTTCCGTCAGCGCCTGGACAATGGTTATTATACCATTCGCGCGGCCGGCATCGATCAGCTCGACAAGGACTACTTCATCCGTTCGCAAGGCCCCGCAACCCCCGGGAATCGGGAATGGCGCGGCGATATTGAAGGCACCGGCCGCTTCTCCATCTCACCGCAATGGATGCTGGGCTTTGACGCCGCCTTCCTGTCGGACGCGACATTCTGGCAGGACTACAAGATCAGGTCGCTGCAGATGCGCAATCCCGATCCGGCCGGCATGGGACTGACCGAAGCCGTTTCCACACTGTTCCTCGCCGGACGTGGCGACCGCAGCTACTTCGATCTGCGCTCGATCCACTACACTGGCCTGTCAGAGTTCGATCAGCAGAGCGCGATTCCGGATATCTACCCCGTGCTTGATTATCAGCGCACCTTAAGCAGCCCGGTGCTCGGGGGCGAAGTCAGTTACAATTTCAACATGATCAATCTGCGCCGCACCACGGCGGAGTTCGACCCGATCACACAGTTTGCGAATAGCAATGGGCTTTGCGCCACCACCACCGCCGACTCGGCGATCAAAAACAGCGCAACCTGCGTCCTGCGCGGCCTGCCCGGCGAGTACGCACGTGCATCAGCAGACCTGAACTGGCGCAAGCAGATCATCGATCCGATCGGGCAGGTCTGGACACCGTTCGCCTCCGTTCGCGGTGACGTCGCTGCCCTGACGGTCACGAACAACACCGGCGTGTCCAACTTCATTACGCCCGGCAACACTGAGCTCGAGCGCGCGATGCCGACCGTCGGCCTCGAGTATCGGTTCCCGTTCATGGGCGTTGAAGCCTGGGGCACCCAGACGATCGAGCCGATCGCTCAGGTCATCGTGCGCCCCAACGAAACCAACATCGGCAAGCTGCCGAACGAAGACGCGCAAAGCCTGATTTTCGACGACACCAACCTGTTCCGGACGGACAAGTTCTCCGGTTGGGACCGCGTGGAAGGCGGCGGCCGCGCCAACGTTGGCGCTCAATACACCGCTCAGTTCAACCAGGGCGGCGCCATCAACGCGTTGTTTGGCCAGTCGTATCAGCTGTTCGGCCTCAACTCCTACGCGGTGGCCGATCTGGTGAATACCGGCCTCAACAGCGGTCTCGACACCAGCCGGTCGGACTACGTTGCGCGGCTCGGGTACCAGCCGAACGCGATCTACAGCGTGACGTCGCGCTTCCGGTTCTCCCAAGACACCTTCGCCGTCCAGCGATTTGAGCTCGACGGACGCGCGAACTACGACCGCTTCATGGTTCAGGTTCTGTACGGCGACTACGCAGCACAGCCGCTCATCGGCTTCCTGGAACGGCGGCAGGGCCTGCTCACCAACACCTCGGTGAAGCTCACCGCCAACTGGGCCGCGATCGCCGGGATACGCTACGATCTGGTCGCCAACACGTTTGACCAGACCCGCTTTGGACTTGGCTATATCGACGATTGCTTCACGGCGTCAGTCAGCTATGTGACGGACTACACCTACAGCGGCAACGTGACCACCAACCATACGATCATGCTCCAGATGAGCCTGCGAACGTTGGGCACAGTTGGAGGAGGATTTGGGGTGCAATGATGTGGACGCATGGCATTTCCGCTTTTGTGCTCTCTCGGGCGGGCAGCTCCGGCTGTTCGGTGATCAAACGCGCCGGCCTGCTCACGGCGACCATCGGCTGCCTGGTTGCGGCCGCCCCGGCGCAGGCTCAGGTCGTGCTGTTCGTCAATGGTGACCCGATCACCAATTTCGACATCGAGCAGCGCGGGAAGCTGGTTCAGCTGACCTTGCACAAGACCGTTGGGCGCGAGGAGCTGATCAACGATTTGATCGATGACAAGATCAAAATCTCGGTTGGCAAGCGCTACCGCATCGACATCACCGACTCGGACGTCGACAAGCAGTTTGCCGAGATGGGCGCCCGCATCCACATGGGCAAAAGCCAGTTCGAGCAGGTCCTCACCCAGGCCGGCGTCGAACCGGACACCATGAAGGAGCACATCAAGGCAGAGATCTCCTGGGCGACCATCGTGCAGGGCAAGTTCCAGGCACGCTTGCAGGTCAACGAAAAGGACGTGCTGCAGGCGATGGAGAGCGAGCCAAAAAAGGACGGAGCCGACGCTCCAGCTGCAGGGGAGAGCCCGCTTGGCTTCGAGTACACTTTGCGGCCGATCCTGTTCGTGGTCGGGCGTGGTGCGAGCCCCGAAGCCATCGAGTTGCGCAAGAAAGAGGCCGAAGCGCTGCGCTCGCAGTTCGACAGCTGCGACACTGGGATCCGCTACGCGCGCTCGCTGCGCGACGTCGCGGTGCGGGAGTCGATCCTCAAATCATCGGCGGATCTCGCGCCGGCGATCCGGGAAATCCTGGACAAAGTGCCGGTCGGCCACTTGACCTCACCCGAGGTGACCGCCCGCGGGGTTGAACTCTTTGCGCTGTGCAACAAGCGGCAGGCGCGCGTCGAGTCAGTCGCCAAGGCAGAAGTGAAGAACAAGTTGTATGGTGAAAAGTTCGAAGCCCAGGGCAAACGCTTTCTGGCCGAGTTGCGCCGGTCCGCACTGATCGAGTGGAAAGAGCCGCAGGAACCGATCAAGGAAGTCAGAGGCAAGAGGGGGGCGAAGCCTGCGAAGGAGTCGAATGCACATCCCCCGGGCGTCAAAACCGAATAGCTGGGGCCACTCAGGTCCAATATGAAAGGCCCGCTTGCGCTGACACTGGGCGAGCCTGCAGGGATCGGTCCCGACATCACCCTTCTCAGCTGGACGCGACGCGCCGAGCTCGAGTTGCCGGCGTTCTACCTACTGGGCGATGCAAGCTATCTGCGTGAACGCGTCGCCCGGCTCGGCATCTCCGTCCCGATTGTCGCCGTCGCGCCCGAGGAAGCAGCGGCGGCATTTGCCAGCGCGTTGCCGGTCGTGGATGTCGGCGTGCGCGCGACCGCTATGCCAGGACTTCCTGATGACACGAGCGCCCCGGTCGCGATCGCTGCCATCCGCACCGGCGTGGCGCACGTGCTCAGCGGTGCCGCCGTGGCGATCGTGACAAATCCGGTCGCCAAGAACGTGCTCTACCGCTCGGGGTTTGCCGAGCCCGGTCACACGGAGTTCCTCGGCAAGCTCGCAACCGAAGCGACCGGACGAAACGCACACCCGGTGATGATGCTGTGGGCGCCGGAGCTCGCCGTCGTGCCGGTGACCATTCATCTGCCGCTCACCGAAGTCCCGAATCGGCTGAGCTTTGAGCTCATCGTCGAGACGGGGCGCATCGTCGCACGCGACCTGCAGGAGCGCTTTCGGATCAGTCGCCCGCGCCTCGCTATCGCCGGGCTCAATCCACATGCCGGCGAGAACGGCGCGCTCGGAGCCGAGGATCATGCCATTGTGGCGCCGGCGATCGACCAGTTGCGCGCCGAGGGTATCGATGCGCGCGGACCGGTGCCGGCCGACACCATGTTCCATCCCGCGGCGCGGGCGAGCTACGACGTCGCGCTGTGCATGTATCACGATCAGGCGCTGATCCCGATCAAAACTCTCGCCTTCGACCACGCCGTCAATGTCACCTTGGGCCTGCCGTTTGTACGCACCTCGCCCGACCACGGCACGGCATTCGATATCGCGGGCAGCGGGCGCGCCGACGCATCGAGTTTGATTGCCGCGATCAAGCTCGCCGCACGACTCGCACGCCAGGAACCGGTGCGCGCGAGCGCGGCGTCATGAGTGTTGATGACCTCCCGCCGCTGCGGGAGATCATCCGCCGCCATGGGCTGTCGGCAAGAAAGTCTCTCGGACAAAACTTCCTGCTCGACCTCAACCTCACCGCCCGAATCGCGCGCGCGGCAGGCTCGCTTACAGGCGTCACTGTCGTCGAAATCGGGCCCGGCCCCGGCGGGCTGACACGGGCGCTGCTCGCCGCGGGTGCCGAGCGCGTCATCGGTATCGAGCGGGACGAACGCGCTGTTGCGGCGCTGGGCGAGCTTGCGACGCACTACCCCGGTCGTCTCGATATCATCGAGGCCGATGCACTGGGTTTCGATCCGCGGCCCTATCTCGGCAGCGCGCCTGCCTGCATCGTCGCCAACCTGCCCTACAATATCGCGACGGCGTTGCTGATCTCGTGGCTCAGCCTTGAACCCTGGCCACCGTGGTATGACTCATTGTTGTTGATGTTCCAGCGCGAAGTCGCCGAACGCATCATCGCCGCCCCGGGTACAAGCAGTTATGGACGCCTCTCGGTTCTGTGCAACTGGCGCTGCGAGACAAAGCGCCTGTTCGACATTGCGCCGACCGCTTTTGTGCCGCCGCCGAAGGTCACGTCCTCCTTGGTGCGGCTCACGCCGCGCGCACACCCCCTCCCCGTTGCGCTGACCGATTTGGAACGAGTCACCGCGGCCGCCTTCGGGCAGCGGCGCAAGATGTTGCGCCAGAGCCTCAAGACACTCGTTTCAGATCCGCTGCCGCTCTTGGCCGCTGCCGAACTTGATCCGGCCGCGCGCGCACAGGACATCCCAGTCGAGGGTTTTGTGGCGCTCGCGCAGGCGCTGCCAAAAGCGGAAGTGCAGCAGCATTCGTAACTCTGTTGTTGATAGATCAGAGCTCGCTCTGCAGTGAGCGCACGAAGGTTGACAATCCGATCTGCCGTTCGCGTCGCAGGCGCTCGGCAGCCAGGATCGCTCGCACCTCCTTGAGCGCTTGGTCGATATCGTTGTTGATGACGACGTAATCGTACTCCGCCCAGTGGCTCATTTCGTCGCCGGCGCGCTCCATGCGGCTGCGGATCACGGCATCGCTGTCCTGGGCGCGCGCGCGCAGCCGGCGCTCCAGCTCGGGCACCGACGGCGGCAGCACGAACACACTCACGAGATCGCTGCGCGCCCGCTCGCGCACCTGCTGCGTGCCCTGCCAGTCGAGATCGAACAGCATGTCACGCCCGGCGGCCAACACCTTCTCGACCGGGGCGCGCGGGGTACCGTAGAAATTGTCGAACACCCGCGCCCATTCCAACAACTCCTGGGTTTCCACCATGCGGTCGAAACGCGCCTTGTCGATGAAATGGTAATCCCGGCCGTCGGTCTCCCCGGGACGCTTTGCACGCGTGGTGACGGAGATCGACAGCTCCACGCCCGGATCGTCGAGCAGCATGCGCGAGAGCGTGCTCTTACCGGCGCCCGAGGGCGAAGACAGGACAAACATCATCCCGCGACGCGCGACAACGGGGAGTGTGTGGGGCCGGGTCGACGTGAGCGTCATGCTCCTATTCCAGGTTCTGCACCTGCTCGCGGAACTGCTCGACCACGCTCTTGAGCTCAAGCCCGATGTTGGTGAGTTCCACGTCATTCGACTTGGCGCAGAGTGTATTTGATTCCCGGTTGAGCTCCTGCGCCAAAAAGTCGAGACGACGGCCGATCGCGCCGCCGGTCGTGATCAGCTTGCGGGCCTGATCCACATGCGCCTTGAGGCGATCGAGCTCTTCGCGGACATCGGCTTTGGCGGCGAGCAGGATTGCTTCCTGGTGCAGGCGATCAGGGTCGAGGCGCGCGCCGGTCTCGACGAGCGCGGCGACCTGCTCGGCGAGACGTTGCTTGACGGCCTCGGGCTGCCGTCCGGGTGACGCATCCGCGCGCTGCGCGAGCGCGCCGATCTCGGATAGGCGCGTGATGAGCAGGCGCCCTAATGCCTCGCCCTCATGGCGGCGCATCTGCACGAGCCCGGCAAGTGCGTTCTCGAAGCCGGCCAACACGGCCGCTTCGGCTGCCTGCCGCTCGTCCTCGTGCTCCTGCGCGTCGACGACCTCGACGACGCCTTTGACCGCCAGAATTCCATCAAGCCGTGGCGGCTCGGCGGCGATCCGCCGTGTGAGCCCCTGCAAGGTGGCGATGACAGCATCGAGCACGTTGTCGTTCACGCGCACGACCGGCGGAACGCCCTCGCGCGTGACCGAGAGCGCGGCCTGCAACGCGCCGCGAGCGAGCTTCTCGGCGGCACGCTGGCGCACCGGCATCTCGATCGCATCCCATCCCGGTGGCAGCCGCAGCCGCAGATCGAGACTCTTGGCGTTGACGGACTTGACCTCCCATGTCCACGCGTACGAGCCAGATACGCCCTGGCTCCGCGCGAATCCGGTCATGCTGGAGAGGGTCATGGGAACATAAACATGGTCAGCACTATTGCGGGCGAGCGGGTGATCCAGGCTGGGTTCCGTTCTGATTCTGGACTTGCGGGGTCGCCGGTTTGGGTTTGGGTGGCTGAGTCGTCCGTGTCGCGCGCGGCTTGGGCGGCGGAGACGTGTCGGCGGCCGTCGTGCTCGCCGGCTCGGGAGCCGCGCTCGCGGCATCACCTTGCTCGATTGCGCGCAGATGCGCGACGTTCTTCTGATGCGCATCGAGCGTCTCGGAGAACGCGTGGCCGCCGGTGCCGTCGGCAACGAAATAGAGATCCTTGGTGCGCGCCGGATTGGCGGCTGCTTCGAGTGAGGCGCGCCCCGGATTGGCGATCGGTCCGGGCGGCAAGCCATCGATCGTGTAGGTGTTGTAGGGTGTCGGCTGCGTGATGTCGCTGCGCGAGATCGGCCGGCCGAGCGAGCCCTTGCCGCCGACCAGGCCGTAAATGATCGTTGGATCCGACTGCAGCCGCATTCTCTGCTTCAGCCGATTGACGAACACGGACGCGACGCGCGAGCGCTCTTCCGGACGTCCGGTCTCTTTCTCGACGATCGAGGCGAGTGTCACGAGCTCAGCTGGCGATTTGAGCGGTAGATCCGGGGCGCGCGCCGCCCAGGTTTTTTGCACGATGTCGCGCTGTTCACGCTGCATGCGTTGCAGCACCTGCTCACGCGGCGTCGAGCGCGGGAACCGGTAAGTCTCCGGAAGCAACGAGCCCTCGGGCGGGATTGATTTGATGTTGCCGGCAAGGAAATCCATGTCGAGCAGGCGCTGTACGATCTGTTCTGACGTAAGACCTTCGGGAATCGTGATCGCGTGCTGAACGACCTTGCCCTCGCTCAACGTGTTGATCACGTCCTCGACGCTCGCATGTTTGGCGAACTGATATTCGCCTGCCTTGACGTCGTTGCCGCGGGCCTTATTGAGCCAAACCCGAATGAAGAACGGCCACTGCTGATCGATGACGCCTTCATGCTGCAGGGTGTCTGCGAGATCCGACACGCCCGCACGTGCGACATTGACGACCTTGTCCTCTTGCAGCGGGCCGGGTGCGGTCAACCGGCTCTTGATCACCAATACGCCCACGCCAACGCCAATCGCCAAGACGACCAACACTGTGAAGAAGGCATTGCCGGCCACCACGATTGGATGGCGCGCGCGTTGCGATCGACGCTTCGGCATCGGGACTTTGTCAGGCTGCAGGGCTGCGCGCGCGCTCCTCGGGATCGCGCGCGCACGGTCGGCCGCCGACTGAGCGGCACTGTTGGGATCGCGGCCGCTGTCGGCATCGGGTACGCGATCGGCCGGACTCGTGCTTGCGGGCTGCTCGACCGCCCGCTGCTTACGGCGCCACAGCATGGAAAGACCTCCGGGTCCGCAAACCGAGCAGACAACTGTGTCTACTCGGCGCACGCACTGAGCAAATTCCCTGCAGAACCAACTTCTGCTTCGCGCCCCCACTCCAGCGACAAGTTACACGAGTAAGGTCGGCGACGGAAGTTAACCGGTAAAACACAACCGCAACTGCGCCAATGCCTCGTTCACGCCGCCAACCGACGCATGATCAGCGACGCGTTGGTGCCGCCGAAGCCGAAAGAGTTCGACAGCACGATGTTGATCTCGCGCTTGCGCGCTTGATGCGGCACGAGATCGATTGGCGTCTCGACCGACGGGTTGTCCAGGTTGATGGTCGGCGGGGCGACCTGGTCGCGCAACGCCAGAACGGAGAATATCGCCTCGACCGCACCGGCCGCACCGAGCAGATGGCCGACCGATGATTTGGTCGATGACATGGAGATGCGGCCGGCCGCATTGCCGACCACGCGCTGCACGGCGCCAAGCTCGATCTCGTCGCCGACCTGGGTCGAGGTCCCGTGCGCGTTGACGTAATCGATTTCGGCCGGCGATATGCCGGCGCGCTTGATGGCGGCCATCATGCAGCGATAGGCGCCGTCGCCGTCCTCGGCGGGCGCGGTGATATGATAGGCGTCGCCCGAGAGCCCGTACCCGACGATTTCCGCATAGATGTGAGCGCCGCGCGCCTTGGCGTGCTCAAGCTCTTCCAGCACGACGATCGCCGCGCCCTCGCCCATGACGAAACCGTCGCGGTCACGGTCGTAGGGTCGGGATGCGCGCTCGGGCGTTTCGTTGAACCCGGTCGAGAGCGCCCGACACGCGCTGAACCCGACCATGCTGACGCGATGGATTGGTGATTCGGTACCGCCGGCCACCATCACATCGGCGTCCTCAAGCGCGATCAGTCGCGCCGCGTCGCCGATCGCATGTGCGCCGGTCGAGCAGGCAGTGACGACCGCATGATTCGGCCCCTTCAACCCGAACTCGATCGAAACGTAGCCGGACGCGAGGTTGATCAACCGGCCAGGGATGAAGAATGGTGACATCCGGCGCGCGCCGCGCTCTTTCAACAACAGCGTCGCATCCGCGATCCCGCCAATGCCGCCGATGCCGGAACCGATCATCACGCCGGTGCGCGTTTGATCTTCATAGGATTGCGGATGCCAGCCGGCATCGTCGAGCGCCTGACGCGCGGCACACATCGCGTAGATGATGAAATTATCGACCTTGCGCTGCTCCTTGGGCTCCATCCATAGATC
>JAFAXD010000029.1 GCA_019241285.1 Xanthobacteraceae bacterium
TCCGACGATATCAACGGCGCGACCGCGCTGGCGCCGACAACCGCGCCCACGATCCGGCGGCTCGCTGCGCTGGCACCAGAGACTCTCGCAGTCATGCACGGCTCCTCCTTCATCGGCGACGGCGCCGCACAACTCCACGGCCTGGCCGATTTCTACGATCGGCGCCTGCGGGACGCGATGGGAGTTCCATGACGGCGCTCCAACATCACCCGCGCCGGAGCGTACGGCTCGACACCCTGGTGCGCCTGCGCTGGCTCGCCATTTTCGGCCAGATCGCGGCGCTGCTGGTGGTGACCGACGGCCTCGACTTTCAGCTGCCATTCTGGCGCTGCATGGCCGTCATCGGCATCTACGCCGTGTTCAACATCTCGCTGCGGCTGCGGTTTCGCGGCAACGAGCGCCTGGCGCCCGAGCTTGCGGCTTGGTTTCTCGCGGTCGACATCGCCGAGCTCGCCGTCCTGCTGTTCCTCACCGGGGGATTGGAAAATCCGTTCGCGTTCCTGTTTCTCGGTCCGGTGCTGATCTCCGCAACCGCGCTGCCGCCGCGCATGACCTTGGTGCTCGGCGCCTTTGCGGTCACGTGCGCGACATTGCTGGTGTTTGCGCACTATCCGTTGCCATGGTCGAGCGATGACCCGCTGGAGCTGCCGTCGATCTACATGCTCGGCGTCTGGCTCTCGATCCTGCTCGCCATCGGCTACATCTCGATCTACGCGTGGCAGATCACCGAAGAGGCGCGGCAGCTTGCGGACGCGCTGGTTGCGACCGAGCTCGTGCTGGCGCGCGAGCAGCATCTCTCCCAGCTCGACGGCCTCGCGGCCGCCGCGGCCCATGAGCTGGGCACGCCGCTCTCCACAATCTCGCTGGTGAGCAAAGAGTTGGAGCTCGCACTCGGGGCCTCGGAGCACGCCGGCGATGCCCGCATCCTGCGCGAGCAGGCCCAGCGCTGCCGCGAGATCCTCGGCAAGCTCACCGCACTGCCCGCACCGGGCGAGCCGTTCGAATTGATGAAGCTCTCAGCGCTGATCGAGGAGGTGGTCTCCCCGCACCGCAATTTCGGCATCGCCATCGAAGTCAAGCGGCCGACCGATCCACATGACGAGCCGGTGGGGGCGCGTAACCCGGCGATCCTCTACGGGCTCGGCAACCTGCTGGAGAACGCCGTCGATTTTGCCCGCGAGCGCGTGGACGTCGTCGCCGAGTGGACAGAGGACCAGGTGAAAGTGACGATCAGCGACGACGGCCCCGGTTTTCCGCCGGAAGTCATCGGCCGCATGGGCGAGCCCTACGTGAAAGGGACCCGGCCCCAGCGCAAGCAGGCGGCCAGCGAGAGCACCGGGCTGGGTCTCGGGTTTTTCATCGCCAAGACCCTGCTGGAACGCTCGGGCGGACACCTGGCGATCGAAAACCGCGTGTTTCCGCAGCGCGGAGCGGTCATCCGGGTGACCTGGCCGCGCACCGAGTTCGAGCGGCCGCTGTCCGAAGCGGCTTGATTACGCCGAATTCAGGGTGCGACACTTGATCTGCCAAAGGGAACGCATACCTATAATGCAGGACGGAAATACCCGCGAAAGTTGTAGATGATGAACACTCTGGCCCAGACGCCGACGGCGGCGGACCGTTCGCTGCTGATTGTCGAGGACGATCGGCTGTTCCTGCAGCGGCTCGCCCGCGCCATGGAGACGCGTGGTTTTTCGGTACGCACCGCAGAAACCGTGAGCGAGGGCCTGCAACAGGTCGAAGCCTCTGCCCCGGCATTTGCGGTGGTCGACATGCGGCTTGGCGACGGCAACGGCCTTGATGTGATCTCGGCCTTGAAGAAGCGCCGGCCCGAGGCGCGTGGGATTGTGCTCACCGGCTACGGCAATATCGTCACCGCGGTGACGGCGGTGAAGCTCGGCGCCGTGGATTATCTCTCGAAACCGGCGGATGCCGACGAAGTGGCGGCCGCGCTGCTTGCCACGGGTGAAAACAAGCCCGCCCCTCCGGAGAACCCGATGTCCGCCGACCGCGTGCGCTGGGAGCATATCCAACGGATTTATGAACTGTGCGGCCGCAATGTTTCTGAGACCGCGCGCCGGCTCAACATGCATCGCCGCACCTTGCAGCGCATCCTGGCCAAACGCGCCCCCAAATAGTTCACGCGGCAGCTACCTCTCCCCGCTTGCGGGGAGAGGTCGGCTTTCGAGCGCAGCGAAGAAAGTCGGGTGAGGGGGCCTCTCCAAGCGCTCAGACTCGCGGAGAGGCCCCCTCACCCAGCGCTTCGCGCCGACCTCTCCCCGCAAGCGGGGAGAGGTCGAAAGCGAGAGTCAAAACACTGGCCGGCTGGCGTTGCCGTCTGGCGTTGGCTGCACGGTCGTGTTCTGCGGCTTCTTCTCGTCCGGCAATGACACGATCACCTGCCCGTCCTCGACCCGCACTTTGATGGGCTTGAGCCGATAGCGCGGATTGCCGTGATGGCGTCCGGTGCGGATGTCGAATTCAAAACCATGCCAGGGGCACACCACGTTGATCTTGGTTTTGGAGAAGACAAAGCCCTGGCTCGTGCGATCCTCGGCGACGTCCTCTTCGACCTTGGCGATGATCTTACCCTGACACGCGGGGCCACCGATGTGCGGGCACACGTTCTCATAAGCGAAGAATTCGCCGCCGAGCTTGAAGATGCCGACTTCCAGGCCCTCCGATTCAATCAGCTTGCGTCCCGGATCGGCGAAGGCAGATGCCGGTCCGACATTGATCTCACGCATTGTTCTTATTCCTCCCGTTTACGAATGCGGACGCTGGAACCACATCGACAGGTCCCAGAGATTGAGCCCCACGGCCCGGATCATGGCGGTGACCGAGACCACCACGTCGGTCGGCGTCAGCTTCTCCGCCGTCACCGGGTTGATCGGTTTGTTGTCGAGATCAACCTTGGCGGCATAGAGCCGGACGGCCGCGGTGAAGACGCGCTCGAGCTCCGCATCAGACACGAGGTCGAGATCGCCTGACGTGAGCGCGCGTTCTGCCGCCGCGACGAAAGCCTCGCCGCAGGTTGCGTTCGCCGGCGCACTGGCCCGCGCCAGTTTTGTTTCCGTATCTGTCATATGTTCTTCAAGAAAGTCCTGGCCGCGCCGCGAGCACATCTTTGGCCCGCGGCTTCATGTGTTTGACCTCGAGATTGAACAGCCGCGCCGCGTTGAGGCCGAGGATGTTGCGCTTGGCCACATCAGAGAGGAACGGCAAGGTCGTAATTGAGGACGGTGGATCGAAGTCCCAGTGCGGCCAGTCGGAAGCAAACAACAACTGGGTCTCAGCTTTGAAGGCTTCGAGGGTGCATTGCAGGATCTTCAGGTTGGAGCGCTCCAGCGGCTGCGTCGTGTAGTACATGTCGCGCATGTATTCGCTCGGCAGCCGCTTGAGCGCCGGCGCCTCGCAGGAGCGCATCATGTATTCGTGGTCGAGCCGCTGCATCAGGAATGGGATCCAGGCGCATCCGCTCTCGACCCATAGGAGCTTGATCTTCGGGAAGCGCTCCGGCAGCCCGTTGATGATCCAGTTGGTCATGTGGATCAGGCTGTAGTGCACGAACGAGAGCGAGTGCATGGAGATGAAGCGGTTGAGCTGAGCAAACGACGGATCGCCCCAATTGAAACCCGAATGCCAGGCGAGCGGCTTGCCACTCTCCTCGATCATCGAATAGAGCCGCATATAGCGGTTGTGGTGGATCGGCCGGTTGCGCGTCGAGGTCACCGTGAAGCCGATGATGTTAGGATCATCAGCGTAGCGCTTCACCTCGTCGCAACAGGCTTCGGGCGTGTTGAACGGGAGGTAGGCGAGGCCCTTGAGCCGCGGATCCTCGGGCAGGATACACTCGGTCGCCCAGCGGTTATAGGCCTTCGACAGTGCGACCTCGATGTCCTCCTGCGGATGCATGCCGAGCAGCAGCATCGGGGTCGGGAACACGATCTGATAGTCGATGCCCATCGAATCCATGGAGCGGCGGGCGAGCTCGGTGAAATGGTGACACCCCTTGCCCTCGACGGGCTCGAGTAGCCCCGCCTGGTGTGGGATGCGCCCGTGCAGGGGCTGATAGGTCATACCCGGAACGGCGTTGAGCAGCGCGGTCGTGCCTTGGCCCGGGCGCATGAACTGCGCCTCGCCCATCTGGCGGATCACCTCATTGTCGACGCGGCCAATGATCTCCGGCCAGAACTGCGTCTCGGTCACGTGCGCGTCGATATCGACCAGGAAATAGTCTTCGTAGCTCTCCGCCTGTTTGGTGGCGTGGGAGAGGATATCGCGGGTGTCGGTCTTGGTCGTGATCTCGTCGAGCTCACGGAACCCCGGCGTGGGCGCTCGTTCCAGCATCGATGGCGTTTCCCGAAGCGGCCGCCGGGCATAGGCACCAGCGTGTTGGGCTAAAACCTACACCGCCGGGTCAGGGGGCCACAAGGCAGCCGACTGCAAAGCTGGGGCGCTAGAACTCCGTCCCGTACGGCCCATTCGGATCACCGAGCGCCTGCAACCGGCGTGCGGCGGCGCGGGCGAACAGAAGCAGCATGCTCCGCCGCGTTGCAGCATGCAGGCGATGCGCGGGCGCATCGCGCAGCAACTCAGCGCCGAATTCATCGGCCACGATCAGCCCGGCCTCCCCGGGGAATATCTCCTGCGGCACGTCGAGAGCGGTCGCAAATAGCAGCCGGTCGCAATGGGCCCGGTAGTCCGGCCATTTCTGGTCGGCGCAGAAATCGGCAATGGAGGATTTGATCTCGATGATCCAGATCTCGCCGTCGTCGGCGAGCGCCACCAGATCGGCGCGACGCCCTGACGGCAACGGCAGTTCGGTCACGCAGGTGCGGCCGAGCGCGGTCAGCAGCCGCTGCGTGCCGCGGGCAATGGCGAGCGCCCGCGCCGATTGGCGCCCGTCGTGGAGCCGTGATTCGTCGAGTTTGACCAGCATGCGCTCACCATCGCATGCCGGCAACGTAGCGCAAGAGCTGCCGTCAAACCGCGGCGGCGGTCGCGCGGGTGATCGCGTTGTTGAGCTGCGGCATCACCTTCTCGGCCATCAGCTGCATCGAGCGCCGGGCCAGCGACGGGCTACGCCAGTCCTTGCCGGCATAGAGCAGCGTGCCGAAGTCGCCGACTTGCTCGCGGAATGCCAGGAGCTCATCCACCACCTTGGAGGGCGAACCATAAATGATCAGCGAATCACACACGCTGTCCAACGTCACTTCATGGTCGGGCTGCTCGCGATAGGTCTTGAACAAATCAAAACGGCCGTTGCGCGTGAGCTTGGTGAACAATTGTTTGTAGTAGTAACGGTATGGACTGTTTGGGTCGGTCGCGTAGTTGCGCGCGGTGGCATCGTCGTCAGCGACGAAGATGCTCTTGGCGACGCGCCAGTTTGACGGTTTGGCGGGCCGGCCGACACGCTCACAGCCTTCAACATATTTCGGCCAATGGCTCTTGACCCAGGCGGGCATCAGGAAGTTTGCAGAGATCGGATCCCACCCGCGCGCGGCTGCTTCGGTCACCCCCTTGGAGAACGGCGCAACGACCGTGACGACGATCGGCGGATGCGGCCGCTGCAACGGCTTCCCGACGAATCCCTGGCCGATCTCGGGAATGTAGTGGCGTTCGACGTTGACGTTCCAGTACTTCCCGCTGAGGCCGTAGGGCGGCTCGCCCTGCCAGATCGCCATGATCTGATTGATCGCCTCGACGAACATGGCGTTGCGGTCGGCCTCGAGGTTGCCGTAGGCCTCGGCGTCGGACAGGAGTCCGCCCGGACTGATGCCGAAGATGAAGCGACCGTCGAGCAGGTGATCGAGCATCGCGATCTGGCTCGCGACGGTGACCGGATGCGAGTTGGGCAGATTGACCGTACCGGTGCCGAGCTTGATGCGCCGCGTCGCGTCGACCAAGGTCGCAAGGAACATCGCGCAGGAGGTGATGTTCTCCGCCTTGTCGGTGGCGTGCTCGCCGCAATAGGCCTCGGCGTAGCCAAGCTCATCGGCGAGGATGAAGGCCTCGCGGTCTTCTGCCAGCGATACCCGCCAATCCTTGTCCAATGGATGGATCGGCATGGTGAAGAAGCCGAGCTTCATGGGATTACCCCTTGCCTAGACCAGTCTCCGACTTCAGACCCGCGGCCGTGATGCCGGCGACCGCGCAGGCCTCGTCGTTGTCCGACGTGTCGCCCGAAATACCCACCGCGCCAATCGTGTCCCCATCATGGTCCTGGATCAGCACGCCGCCCGGAACCGCCATCACCCGCCCATCGCTGACCGCACTCAGCGTCGTGATGAACATCGGGGCCTTCTGCGCCCGTTCGAACAGACCCCGCGAGCCGAACCCCATGCCCAGCGCCGCGTAGGCTTTGGCATATGCGATTTCGAATCGCAGGATGGCCGATTTATCCTCGCGCTTGTAGGCGACGAGATGTCCGCCCGCATCGAGCACCGCGACCACCAGGGGACGCAAATTGAGCTCGCGCCCTTTTTGAAGCGCGACGTCGACGATAGTGCTGGCTTGCGCAAGCTTGATCGACATGGATTCCCCCGTTTCGGCGCCGCGAACGATAGGCGATCCGGGCGGCGGGCGGAAGGCGTGCGCTGCAAGCGTTTCCGTGCGAAATGGGGCGGCGCAAGGGAGGGAACGACACATGAGCAACGGTGAGAAGACGATCGGCATCGTCGGCCTTGGCAACATGGGCGGCGCGTTCGCCAAGAACTTGGTGGCGGCCGGCTTCCACGTCGTTGGCTTCGATATCGATCCAGCGGCACGGCGCGCCGCCCGCAAAGCCGGCGCCGAGCTCGCGGCTGATGCCGTAGCGGTGGCTCGCGTTGCGCCGGTGATCATCACCAGCCTGCCAAACCCGGCGGCACTACATGCCACCGTCGCGCAACTCATGGCGGCAAAGTTGCCCAAGCGCACGATCGTCGAAGCGAGCACCTTCACCTTGGCCGACAAGCTGGCGGCAGAGCAGGCGCTCACGGACGCCGGCCACCTCGCCCTCGATTGCCCGGTCAGCGGCACCGGCGCGCAGGCCAGGGTCAAGGATCTCGTTATCTACGCCAGCGGTGATCCCCGCGCGATCGCCAAGCTCAAGCCGGTGTTCCTCGGCATCGGCCGCGCGGTGCATGATCTCGGCGCCTATGGCAACGGCAGCCGGATGAAGTATGTGGCCAACTTGCTGGTCGCGATCCACAACGTGGCCAGCGCCGAAGCCATGGTGCTCGGCATCAAGTCCGGCCTCGACCCGAAACAGATTTTCGAGCTGGTCAAAGCTGGTGCCGGCAATTCTCGCATCTTCGAGCTGCGCGCTCCGATGATGGTCGCCGACCATTACACGGACGCCTCGATGACGATCAAAGTCTGGCAGAAGGACCTCGCCGTCATCGGCGAGCATGCAGCGCAGCTCGGCTGTCCGACGCCGCTGATGAGCGCGACCTTGCCGATCTATGCGGCCGCCATGTCCATGGGGCACGCGGCGCACGACACGGCCGCCGTTTGCGCCGTGCTGGAAGACATGGCCGGTGTGAAGCGCAAGCCGGGCGGGCGTCAGAGAAAATCCAAAGTCGCCGTATCAGCCAGAACAGCAGCGGGCTCGCGATAGCGCGCCGCCATGGCGTGCTCGTGCTCCGTGGATAACTGGGCCTGCATGGCGGCACCGAGATCGCGGCCGCGCCCGACCATGCGCCGGCCGATCGGCTGGCGCGCCGCTTCGAAAGCTTCGAGTGCGGCTTCAATGGAATCAGTTGTGGCCACCGCCTGCGCCAGTGCCGCCGCATCCTGGGCCGCTTTGGCAACCCCGGCGCCGACGTGCGGGCGCACCACAAAGGCGGCATCGCCAATCAGGGCCACGCGACCCGCGTGCATGCGCGCAACTTCGAAATCGTAGATCGGCTGCAGAAACGGGCGATCGCATACGTCCAGCACGGCCTGGAACTGCGGCGCAAGGATTGCGCGAGCACCACGCATCTCGGCGATGGTCACTTCCGGGATCAGCGGCGGCGGAATGGAAATGTCGTGCCGATGCCCCCGCGCATCGGTGAGAAGCCGCGCCAGCGTCGGCTTATCGGCCGGCCGGTACCAGACGATGTTGTAGCGCCGGTGCCCGGGCCGCAGATCATTGCCCGGTCCGGCGACCGGGTAGCCCAGCATCTGCTCGCCCGGCGGCAGGCTGAACCCGAGCGCATCGAATAGGTCGTCGTGCAGCTCTCTGGGAAACGCCTGCTCGGCCGCCAATGCACGCCAAGCCACATAGCCCGCATAGAGTAACGGCTGCTGCTCGATCAGGCTGGTGCGCACGCCCGAGCGGAGGCCGTCGGCACCGATCAGGAGATCGCCGCTCGCCCGGCTGCCGTCAGCGAATTGGGCCGTGACAGCTCCTTTGTTCTGCTCGGCATGCACGAACTCATGCCCACGGCGATAACACGCGGCCGGCAACGCGGCGCGCAGCAGTGTGAACAGGCGATCCCAGGAGGTCATGAGTTGTCGCCGCTCGGTCTCGGCAATCAGGCGCCCATCCGACCCAAATACGCGCCGGAGGCGGATGCCCACGCCGAGATCGCGCGTGTCGAGCTCGAGTGATTCGATCACGTCGAGAATCTGCGTATGAGTCGCAATACCCGCCCCGCGACCTGAGAGCTCGGTCGCCGCGCGCTCGAATACCACAACCTCTATGCCGCGTTGCCGCAGCAGCAGTGCTGCGAACAAGCCGGCCATGGAGCCGCCGATGATGAGCACTTTCATTTGCGATCAGGACTAGCCAACGCCTAAGCCTTCCTGCACAGTAGCGAAAAATGCTTCGACCGCGCGATGGGCCGCGACGGGAATGAGAGGGGACGCACTTGTTTTCACCGGAGCTTGCCGTCAACGCGCTGATCGCAGGGCTGTTGCTGGGCGGTTTCTACGCGGCGGTGACGATCGGAATTTCGATCTCGTTCGGAATTCTCGACATCGTCAATATCGCCCATCCGGCGTTCATCATTCTCGGCTCCTACATCGCCTATATTCTCAACGCCCAGCTCGGGATCGATCCGATCATTGCGGCGATCATCGCGCTGCCGGCATTCTATGTCCTGGGCGCCGCCATTTATCAGGTCTATCACGTGGCCTTCGAAATGCGCGGGCGCGAGGCGCTGAGCGGTCTCGCCTTCTTCTTCGGCCTGCTGTTCATCACCGAGGTCCTGCTGATCCTCGTGTTCGGGGTCGACTACCGCTACGTGCAGGCAAGTTATGTCGATCAATCGATCAACATCGGCTTCATCAATCTACCCAAGCGCATGCTGATCCCTTGCCTGATCTCGATCCTGATGTTCATCGCCTTGCAACTGTTCCTTTCGCGAACCTTCATCGGCCGCGCCATCATGGCCGTGGCACAGGATCAGCTGGCGCTGCGCCTGATGGCGGCAAGCCCGACCCGGATCAAACGCATCGCGTTTGCGATCTCGATTGCGACCGCATCGCTCGCCGGCGCATTCCTGATCATCATCCAGCCGGTCGAGCCGTCGGTCGGGCGCGAATATATCGGACGCGTGTTTGCGATTTGCGTGCTGGGCGGATTGGGTAGCCTGCCGGGGACGATCATCGCCGCGATGCTGCTCGGGATTGCCGAGAGCTTCACCTCGACATTTTATGGTCCCTCTTGGGCCCCTGCCGTGTCATTCGGCATTCTGCTTCTGACGCTGGCGTTCCGGCCAGCCGGACTGTTGGGACGCTGATGCGCTCGGGCATTTTCTTTCTGGTCGCGGTCGTCGTTGCGGCAATCGTGTTCGGTTGCGCGCTGGCGATCAACAATGACTATGTATTCTTCGCCGGCTACACGGTGCTGCAGTTCATCGTGCTGGCCACGGCTTGGAACATCCTTGGCGGCTACACCGGTTACGTGAACTTCGGCAGCGCGGCATTCTTCGCCCTGGGCGCCTATTCCTCCGTATTCATGCACAAGTTCTATCCGATGCCGATCCCGGTGCTCATCGTCATCGCGGCCGTGATCTCCGGTTTGGTTGGCCTCGGCATGGGTTATCTGACATTACGGCTGCGCGGTGCGTTTTTCGCGATCGCTACACTGGCGCTCGCTGTCGTGCTGCAAACCCTGATCGTCAACTGGAACTATGTCGGCGGCTCGCGCGGCGCCTATGTGGTGCGCCCGGCGACCGTCGCCTTCCTCGGCAACTATGTGCACTACCTATTCTTATTGATGCTCGGCCTCGCGGTGATCGCGCTCACTGTCGCGCGCACCATCGAGCATTCCTCACTCGGCTATGGCTTTGCCACGATCCGCGATGACGAGCTTGCGGCCGAAGCATCCGGCGTCCCCACCCTGCGTCTGAAGCTGATCGCGACCACCATCTCAGGCGCCCTCATGGGAATGGCCGGTGCGCCGTTTCCCTACTACATCGGCTATCTGCAGCCTTCGTCGGCATTCGGCCTTGAATACGCGGTCAACTCGATCGCCATGCCGATCATCGGCGGCACTGCGACGTGGCTCGGGCCACTGATCGGCGCGATCGTCCTCGGCAGCCTGCAGCAATACATCACGGTGACGATCTCGAGCTCGGTCAACGTGCTGATCGTGGGGCTGCTGCTGGTGATTTTCGTGGTGATCGCGCCCAACGGCATCGTCGGGCTCGTGCAATCCATTCTGCGCAGGCGTCGGTATGAGCGCAAACCTGCTTGAGGTCGAATCGCTGGGCAAGCGCTTCGGCGGCTTCATCGCGCTCGACGGCATCGATCTCGCCGTCGCGGCGGGCGAACGCGTCGGCCTGATCGGTCCCAACGGCTCCGGCAAATCGACCCTGGTCAATTGCCTGTGCGGCGCGCTCGGCAACTACACCGGCGCGGTGCGCTTCGACGGTCGCAACATCGGCGGCTTGAGCGCGCATCAGCGCACGCGGCTCGGCATGGCGCGCAGCTTCCAACTGCCGCGGCCGTTTGCGAGCATGACGGTCGCCGACAATATCCGGGTGCCACTGGTCTATGCGGTTGCCGCCCGCTCGGGCGTGCATATGACGAACGAGCAAATCGTCACGCGTTCAGCCGAAATGCTTGCGCTCGTCGGTCTGGCCGACAAGGCCCGGCAATTCCCGCGCGACCTCACCCAGGTCGAGATGCGCAAGCTCGAGCTGGCCCGCGCCATGGCGGCGGAACCGAAGCTGCTGATTGCCGACGAAGCCATGGCCGGCCTGTCGCATTCGGAGGTTGAAGATATCGTCGCACTTCTGATCCGGCTCAACCAGCGCGGCATCACGGTGATCCTGATCGAGCACATCATGCGGGCGGTGATGACCTTCTCGCAGCGGCTGGTCGTGTTGGTCTCGGGCAAGAAGATCGCCGACGGTAAGCCCGACGAAGTGATCCGCAATCAAGAGGTGGAGCGCGCCTATCTTGGCCAATAGCATCACCATAGCGGGGATCAACGCGAGCTACGGCCACGTGCGCGTGCTCGAGAACGTCTCGCTCAGCGTCGGTGGCGGCGAGACCGTGGTGTTGCTCGGCACCAACGGCAACGGCAAGTCCACCGTGATGAAGAGCATCATCGGCATGGTCCGCCCCAGCGCTGGCAAGATCGAAGCAGAGATCGACGGCGAGCGCCATAACCTGATCGGCCGCACCACTGAAGAAATCGTCGATCTCGGCATCGCGCTAGTGCCGGAGGGACGCCGGTTGTTTCCGCGTCTCACGGTCGAAGAAAATTTGCTCCTCGGCGCGTTCCGGCCCAAGGCGCGGGCCAACATCAAGGAGAATTTGAAGTTTTGCTTCGAATGCTTTCCGCGGCTCGCCGAGCGCCGCTCGCAGCTCGCAGGCAGCATGAGCGGTGGCGAACAACAAATGCTGGCGTTGGGACGTGCACTGATGCTCTCGCCGCGCATATTGCTGATCGACGAGCCCTCCGTCGGGCTCGCGCCGGTGCTGGTCAGCCGCACCATCGATAAGATCAAGGAGCTCAAGGATCAGTACAGTCTCACCGTGCTGATGGCCGAGCAGAATTTCACCCAGGCGCTACGCATCGCTGACCGTGGCTACGTCATCGTGCACGGCAAGATCGAGTTCGAGGGCCGCTCCGTCGATGAGCTCAACAACAACGAGCTGATCCGGAAATTTTATTTGGGGTTGTA
>JAFAXD010000374.1 GCA_019241285.1 Xanthobacteraceae bacterium
GCCGTCCTGGATCGCTTCGTCGCTGCGCTCCTCGCGATGACGCCCGTATTACCGGTCTGTGATTCCGGGTATGAGTGTGGACATTTCCAGCTCTCTTAGCTAAATAAGATTAGCTAGGAGAGTCGGATGAAGACTGTCACGATCCACGCTGCCAAAACCACCCTGTCGCAACTGCTCGCCCGCGTCGAAGCAGGCGAGGAGGTCGTGCTGGCGCGCGGGAAAAATCCGATTGCCAAGATCGTGCCTTTGAAAACGGCTCGAAAGGGACGCCAGTTCGGCGCGCTGCGCGGGACTATCAGCGTCGGTCCCGAGTTTTTCGAGCCTTTGCCGGAGCAGGAACTGACGTCCTGGGAGTAGCGGCGTGCAGTTGTTGCTGGACACCCACGCGTTTCTCTGGTGGCTTGCCGGCGACGCAGCACTCTCGACCAAGGCTCGCAAGATAATAGCGGATCAGCGCAACGCCGTGTACGTCAGCGCGGCCTCGGCCTGGGAAATTACGACAAAGCATCGTATCGGAAAGTTGCCGGGCGTGGCCGCCATTGCACACGATCTCGAACAAGCAATCGCCGGTCAAAATTTCATTGGCCTGCCGATAGACATTCAACATGCACAAACCGCAGGAGCTTTGCCCGGGCCGCTGCGCGATCCGTTTGATCGCATGCTGATTGCACAGGCAACGTTGGAAAACCTGACGCTGGTTTCCAATGAGCAGGCATTCGAACCCTACGCCGTTCGGCGATTGTGGTGACGTTTAGGTCTTGCAGGCCTCCATGTGAATTGCACCTGAATCTGGTTGGCAGCGACTAAGCCGGTGACAACCGAACAAGCCACCCTGGCGAACAAGATGGAGGTCGTCATGAGGCGCCAGACATGCAGGTTGAGCACAGCGATTGCATCAGCGGCCGTGCTTGCAACCTGGTGGCTTGCCGGCCCGTGCCAGGCCGCCCCACAAATCAGCGTACCTAAACCTCTGACGCTTTCGTGGACAAAAGATCAGATCAAATTGCACGGAGCAAAATACATTGTCGATGCGCTATCCAACCAGGACCGATACGAGGAACTCCTGAAGCACATCGATGCGGGCGAAGCTGATTGGGTCGCTTTGGCACCGGAACTCGCGCCTGGGACCGATGCCGCGGCCGCAGAGGAACTCGCCATATCGCTGGCGCTCGGTCTACCGAAGAACCCCGCAGCCGTGCTGTCTGTATTGGATCCGCAGATCGAGCCGCTGGCCCCCGAGAGGGTGTGCGGCGTTCCCTTCATTGAAGATACGGTCAAGGATATCCCCGGATATATACGCCGGTCCCAATCTGCTTTGCAGCGTGTCCAGGATGTTCGCCTCGCGACGCGCAAAACCGAATGCCTTGACGGTTTGAACGAAGCAGCGAAGAACATTCAAGTTGATCGCCAGAAGTGACGATAACCGCCGCACGGAGCTGAAGCGACGCTGGCGTAGAATTCCTCGGATCGGTCAACATCGCTGGCCGGTAGCGCGATCTGCCCGATCTGACTGAGGTTGAGGAGCATGTCCGGCGACCTCCACATTGGCGCGACCCGCCCTGAGGCACCTTGGTCGTGGGCGGGGCCTGTGCTACGTTGTGTAACACTACACCGGATCGCCTTCAATCGCATGGACGAGACAAAGATGGATGAGACCCTGCCGGACCTTGGCGACCTCGAGCGCGACGTGATGCAGCTGGTCTGGGCGGAGGGTCCGATCACGGCCGAAGCCGTGCGCGAGCAGCTGCCGCGGCGTCTCAAGGAATCCACAGTCCGCACGGTGCTGCGCCGGCTCGAGGACAAGGGCTATGTTGGGCACACCGTCGAGGGCCGCACCTACGTGTACCAGGCGACCGAAGCGCGCGGGCGCGTCGCGGCGCGCGCGGTGCAGCGGATCGTCGATTGGTTCTGCAATGGATCGGTCGACGAAGTGCTGGTCGGCATGGTCGACACCGCAATGCTTGATCGCAAACGGCTGCGCATGCTGACCGATCGCATGTCGCAGACAAAGAGCGGGAAAAAATGATGCCGTGGCTGTTGCTGCAGCCGGCACTGATTCGGATTTCTGCTGCCACAACCGTGCTCGTTCCAACTACGCCGCACAGCGGCCACAAACTCGCCTTGTTGTGACGCGGATTTGCGCCAAATCCTGTGACTTGGCAGCAACAAAGCGCATCTATTTGTAGATTGCTCGTTTTATTCGCTTGTCGCAGCGCCGTACCGGCTTACTCTTCAATGGTTAACGGTGGAAGAGCGGGAGCGCGTTCTCGATGGGGGTGCAGACAGCCGAGGGGTCGGTTGGTCTGTTCAGGGGCGGGAGGCGGAAAATGGCTCACATCTATTTGCATCGCTCGAGCGAGCGGGGCGTTGTTTTGGACCACAGCGGCAGCGACGTGGCCGATCTCGCGGAAGCGCGCGATTGCGCCAAGCGGGCCATCCATTCGCTCGTCATGGCTCCGGGTCCGGAGGACTGGCGCGAGTGGATCCTCCACGTCAGCGACGAAGAGGGCGAGGAAATCTTCGCCATGCCGTTCGCGTCGGTGGTAGGCAGGGCGCACTGAGCATCTGATCATCTCGACTCGCTCTCAGTCGTCATCGCCGGGCTTGTCCCGGCGATCTCGATCATGAGGCAGAGCTTTGCCTTCCTAAGCGAGATGGCCGGGACAAGCCCGGCCATGACGAGTTGAGAGTGAAATTTGATTCATCGAAATTGCCTTTCCTAGTTGTTATATGATCGCCGTACGCACCTCGCACGGCACACGTTGAGTTCATGCCCTCGTTTATCTCCGATCTGCTGCAGGAAACCGAGCTCACCGCGCGGGCATTGCTCGATTGGGGTAATCACCTGATCAACCCGACGGTGCGGCTTGGCGTCACCGGCCTGTCGCGCGCCGGCAAGACGGTGTTCATCACGGCGCTGGTGCACGGGCTGATCCGCGGCGGGCGGTTTCCGGTGTTCGACGCCATGGCCGGCGGGCGCATCGCCCGCGCGCGGCTTGCGCCGCAGCCCGACGACGCAGTGCCGCGCTTTGATTATGAGAACCACGTGCGCGCGCTCGCAACCGAGCGACGCTGGCCGGAGTCGACCCGGCAGATCAGCGAGCTGCGCCTCGTCATCGATTATCAGTCGCGCAACGGCATGCCGCATACGCTCACGCTCGATATCGTCGATTATCCGGGCGAGTGGCTGCTGGACCTGCCGCTGCTGACCAAGAGCTATGAGCAATGGTCGGCGGAGAGCCTGATCCTGTCGCGCCAAGGGCCACGCGCGCCGCTCGCGGCCGCTTGGCACACGCACCTCGCGACCCTTAAT
>JAFAXD010000040.1 GCA_019241285.1 Xanthobacteraceae bacterium
TAGAGTCAAGTCACGAACGCAGCAATATTGAACTGCCGATGTCGCCTGTGGGTGATTCGCTCCATTTTGGCTCTGTTTCGATGTGGTTTGCCTCCAACAACAACGAATGGCGGACATTCGAAAACGTCGCAACGTGCCAATTCCAAACCGACTTAGTCGATTCGCCGCTCAAAACGTAATCACGATCCTTCCCCGCGTGCCGCGTGCCTCGAGGCGGCGATGCGCTTCGGCCGCTTCTTCGGGTTTGTAGGTCGCGGCGACGCGCAGGGTGATCTTTCCCTCGTCCACCAACTGCCGTAGCCGGTCAAGCTTGTCGTGCTCAAAGGTATAGTCGCGCACGTAGGTGGTGGTGAAGCGGATACCGCGCGTCGGCACCCCCTCGAAGCCGCGCACGGAGGTGAAGGCGCCGCCGTCCTTGACGGCCGGAATCACCTTCTCCTTCATTACAGCACCGTCAGCAAGGCCATCGACGCCGTTCGGGAAGTGCCGGCGGATTTGCTGTGCGACGTCGTCGCCGCGACGAACGACGATATCAGCGCCCAAGGATTTGACTACCGCCTCGTCCTTCTCCGAAGCATCAGCGATCACTGTCAGCCGATCGACCTTGGCGAGTTGCACGAGATAGCCGCCATAGGCGCCGGCCGCACCCGTGACGGCGATCACATCTCCAGGGTTGAGCCCCAACAGATCGAGTGAGCGTCGCGCCGTGAGGCCGTTCATCGGCAAGGTCGCCGCTTCCACAAGCGACTTGCCGGCAGGTGCGCGCACAACAGAGCGCGCGTCGAGCACAAGCTGCTCGCGATAGGCGCCGTTGCTTCCTTTAGGAAAGATGAGCGCTAGCACCGCATCGCCCGGCTTGATGCCGGTCGCGACGCCGGGCCCGACCTCGTCGACTATGCCGGCCACTTCTGTGCCCGGCACATAAGGTGGCGGATCGGCTTTCATCTGCTCGGCACGCGCGCCGCTGCGGAGGAGCGTGTCGGTCGGGTTGACCGTCGCCGCGTGATTCCGGATGCGCACCTGGCCCGCGCCTGCATGAACCTCGGGAAGGTCGATTACCTGAAGGACCTCGGGCCCGCCAAATTCGAAAAGCCCCACCCCACGCATGCCGCCGCCTTTCCTCTTGTGTGATCGATCGAGGCCAGGATACCGCAAAACCGAACGGCGGTGTGCGCATTATGTTGACGGATCCCCGCTGTGAGCCGCCGGCACCCGATGTTCGCCCTTGGGCGTTAGCTGCGGCTTAGGCGCGGCAATATCAAACTATGACCCATCGGGTGAAATAGCGCCAAAGGCGCGTGTTTATGAGTAAGCGCCTTGGTGCCGCTTGTTTTATTGGCGCGTGCGGGTTTTCGGCCTGCCGCTTTTTGGTCCTGCTTCAACAAGAACTGGTTCACGATCCAGCGAATCGACGCCGAGCGGCTCGGTTTCATCGTCCCTGGTTGCTGCAAGCGCCAGCGGTCGAGGCGCTCGAATAATTCGATCGGGGCTTTGAGTTGAAGCGTATAGACTGCGGGCCCTATAGCAGGTGCACGAGCTACTCGTGTCCGGGGGCCTCGGCGTTCGTTCGCCGGTGAGCGTATCGGCATAAATCCTATCAACCTTCTTGGAACATCGGCTTCTGCTCCGGGTCGCCCTCGAACGCAAGAGCTTCGGTCGGACGCGTTTGCGCACGCGCTTCGTGTCGCAGGCGCGCCGGGCTCAGCTGGCACCGCTTCCGTAGGGGCGCGTGATCATTTCCAGTTGGTGGCCGTCGGGGTCGGGAAAGTAAACCCCGCGCCCGCCATCGTTTTGATTGATCTCGCCGGGGCGATGTCGCGCTGGGTCGACCAAATGATCCAGCCCCCGCTCGCGGATGCGGCCAAGGACAGCGTCAAAGTCGCCTCTTCGATTAGAAAAGCACAGTGTTGTGGTCGGATCGGGCCCTCGGCGTTGGCCAAGTCGAGCGAGACCCCATTGTCGAGTTCCACCACGTCGAAATGGGAGCGGACCGGCGCCGGTCGGCCGAGCATCTCAGCCGGGAACCGGGCGGACTTTGTGGTCCGACGACCAGTGGTTAAGCTGAGCGGCCATGTTTTTCCCTGTCGATTTGCGTCCAAGAGTTAGCTGTTGTGAGCTTTCAGTAGGTTTTTCATCTGGTTTCGACCTAGGAAGCTGACGTTCTTGAAGCTTCAGATTCCAAGGGGAAACCGGATGAACATGCATAAGAATGCCCGGCTCACGCCGCTTGGTCGAGAGCGGATTGTGCGGCAGGTGGAGAGCGGTCAGACGCTGGAGACCGTCGCGGAAGGCGCGGGCGTCTGCTCGCGACCGTTCGCAAGTGGGTTAAGCGATATCGCCGAGAAGGATGGCATCACAAGCGAGCGGATTTTTTGGTCGGCAGCAACACGCGGGGTTGCTCGGCCGACCGTCACTGTACGTCTGTGTTGAGAAAGCTTCTGACGCATCACCTGCGCCGAAAACAGCTGGCGTGTCCTCGACCGTCACAAGCAATTGCCGAAAATCATCCTCGGTGTAAGGTTCGTCGACGGAATGGAGGTCGTCAGATCGCAAGACCAGACCGCCGCTCCTCCCGTCATCAAGTGCGGCGATAGAGCCGCCAGCTGCTTGTCTGGAAACTGGCGCCTAAGGTCCGAAGGACGAAGGAGAGAGCCTATGGACAACACGCTCTACGACTATACACCGCTTCCTGCGCGTCCGAAGCTGAGCTGGCCCAACGGCGCGCGCGTCGCGTTCTACATCGGTCTCAATATCGAGCACTACCAGGTGGATAAGCCATCAACGAGCATCTTTGGCGGTACCGCCGCTCTGGTGCCGGATCCGCTCAACTACGGCTGGCGCGACTACGCGGTACGCGTCGGGATCTGGCGCATGATTGAGGCCCTGGACAGGTTCAACATGCGCGCCTCAGTGCTTCTGAATGCCGACTGCTGCGCCCGCTATCCGCAAATCATTGATGCTGGCAAGAAGCGTAACTGGTGCTGGCTCGCCCACGGGAAAAACAATTCAATCTTCCAAGCCGGCATGAGCGTCGAGGAGGAGGGCAAGTATCTCCAGGATGTTGTCGAGACGGTCACCAAGGCTACCGGGCAGACCATCAAAGGCTGGCTCGGACCGGCCCTCACCGAGACCTTCGAGACGCCGCGTCTTTTGCAGGAGCTCGGCCTCAGCTACGTGCTGGACTGGTGCGCGGACGACCAGCCGTTCCCCCTGAAGGTGCCGGGCATGATATCGGTCCCTTATTCAATCGAACTCAACGACGTCACCATGTTTGTTGCCAAGAGTCTAACTGGCGAGAATTTCTACCAGATGGTCGTAGATCAGTTCGACCAGCTCTATAAGGAAGGGGCGACAACCGGTCGTGTGATGGCGCTATGCCTGCACCCGTTCATCATCAATCAGCCGTTCCGACAGAAATATCTCGACCGGGCACTCGACTATATCGCCAGGCATGACGA
>JAFAXD010000132.1 GCA_019241285.1 Xanthobacteraceae bacterium
TACTCGGGGGTGAAATCGGTCGACCGCGATTCGGAAAATCTCATGTATTCGCTCGGCGCCAGCCGCTGGCAGGTGTTCAGCAAGTTGGTGGTGCCGACCGCACTGCCCTGGATCGTCTCGTCGCTGCGCGTGAACATCGGCCTTGCCATGGCGGGCGCGATCGTCGGCGAGTTCATCTCGTCGCAGCACGGGCTCGGCCGCGTCATCATGTATGCGGGCCAGACATTCGACGTGGCTTTGATCTGGGTTGGCACCATCATCCTGTCGATCCTGGCGGTCGCGATCTACGTGGTGGTCGGGTTCATTGAAACCCGGCTGCTCAAGGGAGTGCTCAAGAGGTAGGGCGTTTCCGCCTGCCCTGGATTGCTCCGCTTCGCTCGCAATGACGGTTCTGACTCGTCATTGCGAGGAGCCAACGGGTCCGGCCCGAAGTGGCCGGCCCGATGACAGGCTCCGCGACGAAGCAATCCAGTGCGGCGGTTCAGTTTGATTAATCTTACTCAGGAGAAACGAATGCGTCTGAGAAACCTCCTCGTCGCGATCGCCATCGCGCTGGCCGCCACGACGGCAGCGCGCGCGACCGAGAAGATCATCATTGCCGAGCCGGTGCATGGCACCGGTTATCTGCCGCTCTATGTCGGCATTCACAAAGGCTTCTTCAGCGATGAAGGGCTCGACGTCTCCGCCGTCACCATGCTGGCGGCAGGCGCGCATCGCAACGCGACCCTGACCAAACAGTCCTGGGGCTTCATCGGCGGGCCGGAGCACAATGCCTTCGTCAAGGCCAAAGGCGGCGAGCTGCGCACGGTCGTCAACATCGTCAACCGCGGCAATATTTATCTGGTCGCCCGCAAAGGCCTGACGCCACCGGCTCCGGGTGAGCTTGCGTCCTTCCTGCGCGGCAAGACCATCGCCACCGGCCCGTTCGGCACCACGCCCAATTCGATCACCCGCTACGTGCTGGTGTCGCTCGGCCTCAATCCGCAGGCCGATGTCGTGTTGCAGGAAATCGCGCCGGGGAATGAGCTGGCGGCGCTGCAATCGAAGCAAGCCGATATCGGCGCCACCACCGAGCCGTTCCTCACCCAGGGGATCAAGCGCGGCATCTGGGACGAGCCGTTCTACAACGTGCCGCGCGAGCTCGGACCCTACGCCTACTCGACCATCAACATCCGCGAAGAATCGATCCGCACCGAGCCCGAGACGGTCCGCAAGTTCGTCAAAGCGATGCGCAAGGCGCTGCTGTTCACGCTTTCCAACAAGGATGAAGCGCTGGCGGTGGCCAAGCAGGAATTCCCAACCATGAACTTGGAAGACCTGACGGCCACCATCGACCGATCCATCGCCGATCACATGTGGAGCGAGGACGGGATGGTGACGCCCGAGGCCTGGGCCACGGCGCAGAAGGTGGTCCGCACCGCCAATATTCTCAAGGAAGACGTCGCCTACGATTCGATCATCAACATGAGCTTTATGAAGGAGCTGACCCAATGAGCAAACCCTGGGATGCGTTTCTCACCGAGCGCGACAAGGCTGTGTTCGCGGCCGGTGGTTTCGGCCAGCGCGCCGGGTTCGGCAAGCGCCCGGCGGTGATCGTGGTCGACGTCAATTACAATTTCGTTGGCGACAAGCCGGCACCGATCCTTGAGTCGATCAAGGAATGGAGCCACTCGTGCGGCGAGGAAGGCTGGGCGGGCGTGCACGCCATCGCCCGCATACTGGCGGCGGCGCGGCCCAAGGGCGTGCCGGTGATCTACACGACCGGCGACTTGCGCGACGACGGCTTCGATGCCGGTGGCTGGGCCTGGAAGAATGCGCGGACGGTCGACAATATTGAGAAGAAGCAGCGCGGCAACGCCATCGTCGATGAAATCGCCCCGCTGCCGCAGGACCTGATCATCAAGAAACAAAAGCCGAGCGGGTTCTTCGGCTCGCCGCTCATGAGCTTCCTCACCGACCTCGGCGTGGACAGCCTGATCGTCACCGGCACGACGACCAGCGGCTGCGTCCACGCCACGGTGGTCGATGCGTTCAGCTTCAACCTGCGCTGCTCGGTGGTCGAGGAAGGCTGCTTCGACCGCGGCCAGGCCTCGCACGCCCTGGCGCTGATGAACATGAACGCCAAGTACGCCGACGTGATCAAGCTCGAGGAAGCGCTAAGCTACCTGAACGGCCTCCCGGTTCCGGCCAGCATGCAGGTGAAGAAGGTCGTGAATCTTTAACGTTGGCAAAACTCTCAGTTCGTCATGGCCGGGCTCGTCCCGGCCATCCCGCTTAGGGAGCCGCCGTGCTCTCCTAATCGAGATCGCCGGGACAAGCCCGGCGATGACGACGGAGAGGGTGTCGAGTTGGTCGGGAAGTGCTTACACAGCGCACATCTATTGCTCGGGTCGCCCGACAAGCGCCTTCCGGAATCCTTTGATTTCGCTCTCGACGAAATCATAGAACGCCCGAAGCCGCGGCGTGTGCCGCATGTCCTGATGCACGAGCAGGAAATAATGGGTCACCAACCCGGGGACGCGGTCAATCACGCGAACAAGATCGGTCTCAGCCTTGCCAAGAACGGTTGACAGCGGCGCGAGCCCAGCGCCCGATTTGACGGCGAGAACCAATCCCGGAAAGCTTTCGCTGCAGGCCCCGATCGTCGCGTGCGGGGCCACCGTGCGTAGCCACTCGGCAGCGGCATGGTTGGCGATCGGTCCGCCGAATTGGACCACGCTGTGGCGGGCCAGATCCTCGGTCGTCTCAGGCCGGCCATGGCGTTCGACGTAGGAGCGGCTTGCATAGACGGCCCAGGGGTCCTCGGCGATCTTGCGCCCGACGAGTGAAGCCTCCGCGGGCTCGCGTCCGTAAGTTCGGATGGCAATGTCGGCCTCGCCCTTCGCCAGATCGACAAGCCGGTCGCTCAACAAAAGCTCGATGTGCAGGCCGGGAAAACGCGCCTGAAAGGTCTCAAACAGCGGTGCCCGTCGCAGGCGCTCGCCGACGGTCGGGCTACAGGCGAGGCGAACCACGCCCGTCAGTTTCTTGTCGCGGGAAGCCGCGTAGCGTTCGCACGCGGCCACGGCCTCTTCGACCCGCTCCGCATAGGGACGTAGGCCGGCGCCGACTTCGGTGAGCCGATAGCCGGACAGGTGGCGCTCAACGAGCTTGCAGCCCAGGTGCTGTTCGAGCGCGGCGAGCCGACGGCGCACGGTCGAATGGTTTGCGCCCAATGCCTGCGCCGCCGTCAGCATGCTGCCGGTGCGGGCGAAAGCCAGAAAGTGCTTCAAGTCATCCCAGGTCAACATGTCGCCAGCCTGCAATTTTGCGAACCCGGTTCGCAATCTTCCGCCTCCCGGAGCCGCCCGCACGGGAGTAGTCCTGGCACAAGGCCACGAGCACAGGAGCACATAGATCATGCAGCCGGAAGTAGGGCCAATGGGTTCGGCGCCGCGGCCGTTCCGCGTCGATATCCCGCAGGCCACGATCGACCGCATTCTCAATCGCGTGCGCGACACGCAATGGCCCGACCGCCTTGACGCGCCTGATTGGCGCTACGGCGCCAACTGGGACTACATGAAGGCATTGGCAGAGTATTGGGTCGAACGATTCGACTGGCGGAAGGCGGAAGCGAACCTGAACCGTTACCCGCAATTTCTGGCCCGCGTCGGCGACTACGACATTCATTTCTATCATGTGAAAGGACGCGGGTCGCCCAAACCGATGCCGCTGATCCTCACGCACGGTTGGCCAGGGTCGGTTTTGGAATTCATCGAAGCCATTGGGCCACTGAGCGATCCCGCCAGTTTTGGCGGATCGCCAGAGGATGCCTTCGACGTGGTGGTCCCGTCGCTGCCGGGCTACGGCTTTTCCTCCAAGCCGAAGGGCAAGCCGATTGGACCCGCGACAACGGCGGCCCTGTGGAATCAGCTGATGACGAACGTGCTCGGCTACAACAAGTACGGAGCGCAGGGCGGCGACCTGGCAAACACGATCATGACCCAGCTTGGACGCATACATCCCGAATCCCTGGTGGGCCTGCATTTCAACGGTGTCGGCCTTGGCGCCGCACCAGCCCCTCCCGAATCCGAACAGCCGCCGGAGGAGCGAGCTTGGCGCCGCGCAGTTGCGACCTACCGTGCAACCGAAATGGACTACAACTTCGAGCAACGCAACAAACCGCAAACCGTTGCCCTGGCCTTGTCGGATAACCCGGTCGGCACGGCGGCATGGATTGTCGAGAAGTTGAAAATTTGGAGCGATTCGCCGGACCCGTTCGAGCCGGTCTTCAGCAAGGATCAAATCCTCACCA
>JAFAXD010000160.1 GCA_019241285.1 Xanthobacteraceae bacterium
AGCGTGCCGGAGCGCATGTTCGCCGTCGCCGACGCCTTCAATGAAGAATATCACGAGCTCGCCGACGCCGGCTGCCCTGTCATCCAGATCGAGGAACCGCAGATCCACCTGATCGCGCTCCGTTTGGTCCAGGACAAGGTCATTACACCGCGCTTGATGGCCGAGGTCTTCAACCGCACCGTCAAAGGCTTGCGCGCCAAGACCGAAGTATGGGCGCATTCCTGCTGGGGCAACCCCTCGCAGCAGCGCATGTTTGCTCAAGTGCAAAGCTATAAGGCCGCGCTGGAGACCTACACGACGGTCGACGCCGACGTGATCACGTTCGAGTCTTCAAGCTCCGGCGGCATCGATCTTGAGGCGATCGGCAAGACGATTACCGACAAGAAGATCGCAATCGGTGTGATCGATCATCACGTGTTGCAGGTCGAGACGCCGGACCAGGTGGCGGCGCAAATCCGCGCTGCGCTCAAACACATTCCGCCCGAGCGCCTCGTGATCTCGACCGACTGCGGCATGGGCCGCGAAGGCATGAGCCGCCGTCACGCCTTCTACAAAATGGTCTCTCTGGTGCTAGGCACCAACATCGTGCGCAAGGAATTAGGATTTCCTGAAGCCAAGTGCTTGGCCGCGGATGAGCGTTATTCGTTGGTGGTGCCGGCGAGTTGACCCGCACCATGGCGACGAGCTACCTAACGCGACGCGTCGCTACAAATTGAAGACCTTGCCAATACTTTGAGCAAAGCTGCATGCCACGGTTGCCTCATTTGGATCGTGCAGTTGTTCCTCAGACCAAGCTCGTGAATTATCTGCTCAGCGCCCGTCACTCCGGCGGGCGCGCGAAGGCACGGTTTCTAGAGGATTTCGGGTTTAGTGCCGGGAATTGGCCCGTGTTCCGCGATGCTATTATCGCCCACGCCGAAGCAAACGATGTCACTGCATCGTACCAAACCCGCTTTGGTACCAAATATGAGATCGACGGCCCATTGCCTACACCCGACGGTCGTGCCCCTATCGTTCGTGTGGTATGGTTTATGGAGTTGCAGGACGCCGCGCCCCGCTTGGTGACGCTGGTACCGAGAAGGATCGTTGGCCGATGATCGATGAACTGGACCTTGTCGTATTGAAGCGTGATTTGCCTGCCGAGCGACTCACCACTGGCGATGTCGGTACGGTCGTCTTGGTGCATCAGCAAGGTGCTGGCTATGAAGTTGAGTTCACAACACTATCCGGCGATACGGTTGCGGTCGTAACGCTCGATGCGTCCGATGTGCGCCCAGTCGAGGCGCGTGAAATCGTTCACGCGCGCGCAGTAAACTAGTGCGATCCAGTCTCGGTATCGACTGAAGAGTGAGCAGGCTCTCCAGCTATGTCGTGAACCTCAATCCTCGACCAGATTGTCCTGGATCGAGGGCGAGGCGATCTCCGGCGCCGGCACCAGCGACGATTCGCGCCCGATCGACGCCAGTGCGGTGCGCAGTTTGCCGTCAGCGCGATCAAGAATCGCGCTCGCTTCCTGGCGGTTACAGCCCTGCAACAACATCACAGCGAGTTTGACGCTGCCGTCCGCATCGCGCAATGCGTCCTGCGCCTTGTCGCGGTTGCACCCGGTCAGGCGCTGCAACATGGTCTCGCTACGGCGGACGAGTTTCTGATTGACCGCCTGCACGTCGACCATGAGGCCCTCGTACACACGGCCGAGCTGGATCATCACCAGCGACGAGAGCAGGTTCATGGCGATGCGTTGCGCCGTGCCGGCCTTCATCCGGGTCGAGCCGGCGATCGGCTCCGGCCCGGTATCCAGCCAGATCGGATGGTCGGCTTCTTCCAACATCGGTGTGCCCCGATTGTTGGCGATGCCGATGGTCAGTGCGGCTTGCTTCTTGGCCTCGCGCAGGCAGCCGAGTGTGAACGGCGTGGTGCCGCTCGCCGCCACCGCGATCAGCACGTCACCGACCGACACCTGGTGCTGCCACATCAGGCGCGCCGCCTGCTCGGCTTCGTCCTCGGCGCCCTCGACCGAGCGCAGCAAGGCATCCTTGCCGCCGGCCATGAGCAGCAGCAGCCGGTCCTGCGGCCAGTTGAAGGTGGGGATGAGCTCGGCGCCATCCTGGACCGCGAGGCGGCCGGACGTGCCGGCACCCGCGTAAATGAGGCGACCGCCTTGCTTGAGCCGCGCCTCCATGGCGCGGGCCGCTCGCTCGATCGCGGGGCGTGCGCTGCGCACCGCTGCGACGGCGGTGAACTGGCCCTCGATCATGGCATCGAGAATGTCGGACGGGTCCCAGACATCGATATCCGAATATCTGGGGCTGGCGCGTTCAGTTTCCATCAAGCCCGTGATACCCCATTAATCGCTTGTCGCTCCGCAGCCGTACTGCGCGACTAGGCTACCCCGCTCACGCCGGTATCATACGTCCCTGACGGGAATTCGTCCATGAATACGATCGAAGACGAAACCGGGATGGCGAGCGAGTTTCGCGAGGCGCCCGAGGCGGTGCGGCGCCAGGCGGAAGCGCTGGCCGAACCGCTGCGCGGGCTCGTACAGCGGCTGCGCGCCCGCTCGCCGCAGGTCGTCGTGACCTGCGCCCGCGGCAGCTCCGCGCATGCTGCAACTTTTGGTAAGCATTTGATCGAGCGGCGGTTTGGAATTCCGGTCGCCGCAGCCGCTCCCAATATTGCGACCGTCTACCACCGGCCGCTCGAACTCTCCGGCCAGCTCTTTCTGGCGATTTCCCAATCGGGGCGCAGCGACGACCTGATCGAGACGGCAGCGCTGGCGAGATCGGCCGGCGCGCTGACGGTCGCCATGGTGAACCAGACCGAGAGCCCGCTGGCGAAGACGTGCGAGTTCGTGCTGCCCATCGCAGCCGGGCCGGAGCGCAGCGTCGCCGCGACCAAAAGCTTCGTCGCCTCGCTCGCGGCGCTGCTGCGGCTGATGGCGGAGTGGCAAAGTGATTCGGCGCTCACCGCGGCAATCGGGCGATTGCCGGACCGGCTTGCGGCAGCCTCGAACCTGGACTGGGGGGCGGCGCTGGATCTGCTGACGACCTCGGAGAGCCTTGTGGCCATTGGCCGCGGACCCACGCTCGCGATCGCGCGCGAGGCCGCGCTCAAGCTCAAAGAAACCTGCGATCTGCACGCCGAAGCCTTCAGTGGCGCCGAGTTCCGGCACGGCCCGATCGCGCTGGTCTCGACCCGGTTTCCAATCCTGATGTTCTTGCCGACTGACGAGGCTGCCACGGGGCTTCCGGGACTGGCGGCCGACCTCAACCAGAAGGGCGCACGCGTCTTCGTCGCTGCGCCGGACGGGGCACTGCCGGCGCTCCCGCATGATCACCCGGACACCGATGCAATCTGCCTGATCCAGAGCTTCTATGGCTTCCTGGTGCGACTTGCGGCTCGGCGCGGAATGGACATCGATCAGCCGCGCCACCTGCAGAAGGTCACCCGCACCCGATGAGCCCGTCGCGTCACGCCGTTGCGGCGAGCCATGTCTTCGACGGAACCGGGCTGCATCGCGACAGCGCTGTGGTGATCGAAGGCACCGATATTGTCGCGATCGAAGCGCGCAACAATTTGCCGCCCGGGCTTCCGGTGCGCACGCTTCAATCCGGCGCCTGGCTCGCGCCCGGTTTCATCGACACGCAGGTGAATGGCGGCGGCGATGTTCTGTTCAATGATGAGCCGACCGTGGACGGGATTGCGGCCATCGCCGCTGCGCACCGCAGGTTTGGCACCACCGCGCTCCTGCCCACCCTGATCAGCGACACGCCGGAGATCAGCGCCAAGGCCATCACCGCGGTTGCCGCCGCGCACGCCGCGATCCCGAGCGTCCTCGGAATCCACCTTGAGGGACCATTTCTGTCGCCGGAACGGCCGGGCGTGCATAATCCGCACGTATTGCGCCGGCCCGATGGTGACGACCTGAAGATGATCACGCACCACGGACACGGCGTCACGCTGGTGACGCTCGCGCCCGAGCAGGTGCCGGCTGGCTTCATCAATGAGCTGGCGGCAGCCGGCGTGCGGGTCGCCCTGGGGCATTCGGTCGCGACCTATGCGCAGACGCGCGCCGCCATGGCCGAAGGCCTTAACGGTTTCACCCACCTCTTCAACGCCATGCGCCCGCTCGCAAGCCGCGAGCCAGGCCCGATCGCGGCGGCGCTCGAGGAGCCGTCGGTATGGTTCGGCATGATCGTTGACGGTGTCCATGTTGACCCGGCCATGCTGCGCCTTGCTTTGCGCGGGGTCGCGCAGCCGGTGCTGGTCACCGACGCCATGCCGCCGGTTGGTGGTGCGCGGCCGGGTTTTTCGCTCTACGGTGATGAGATCACAGTGCGCGACGGGCGCTGCTTGCGCGCCGACGGCACGCTGGCCGGATCGATGCTCGACATGGCGAGCGCGGTGCGCAATTGCGTCGACCAGCTGGGCGTTCCGCTCACCGACGCATTGCGGTTCGCCTCCAGCAATCCGGCGAACTTCCTCGGGCTGGGGAACCGGCTCGGGAGATTGGCGCCGGGCTATCGGGCGGACCTCGTCGCCGTCGATCCGGACACGATTGATGTGGTAGCGACGTGGGTCGCCGGTGCGGCGTCGGACGAATAATCGTCGCCTAGTCTGCTTGCCCACTCGGCACAAAATTGCCCACGCTTGACCGCACCGCCCTTCTCCACAACAACTCATAGACTAAGGCGGCGGGGACATATCGGAGGAAACGAGCTTGTACCGAAAGGCGATTGCAGCAGTTGCAGCCGCCCTGCTGGCGTGGTCCGCGCCGCTGTGGTCGCAAGCCCGTGCCGAGTATCCCGACCGCCCGATCAAAATCATTTGCACCTATGCGGCCGGCGGCGGCGGCGACCTCATGGTGCGTTGGTATGCCAATGGCCTGCGTGAGCTGATCGGCAAACCCGTTACCGTTGAGAACAAGGTCGGCGCCAACGGCCACCTCGGCAACCAGACCGCGATGGATGCGCGGCCCGACGGCTACACCATGATCATCACCGGCGCGTCGGCCTGGGTCGGCAACCCACTGCTGATGAAAGGCATCGACTACGATCCGATGACCGCATTGGCGCCGGTCACGACTCTCAACGAGCTTGGTCTCATCCTGGTGGTCAATCCGAAGCTGCCGATCCATTCGGTCGCCGATCTCACCGCCTTTATCAAAGCCAAGAGTGGCAAGGCGCTCTATGGCGTGCAGACGTCGAGCGCGCTTGTCGCCACCAATCTCTATCTGCAGAAGATCGGTGCTGAGGCAACGCGCGTTGCCTACAAGAGCGCCGGCGACGCGGCCGCCGACACTGCGGCGGGGCTGATCGATTTCTATTTTCCTGATGCGACACTCGCGATGGCGCAGGCAGCGCAAGGCCGTGTGCGTATGCTGGCGTCGACGCCGGCAAAGCGCGTTTCCGTAGCGCCTGATCTTCCCACCATGCAGGAAGCGGGTGTGCCTGACTTCGACTATTCGGTGGTCTGGGCGGCATGGTTTCCAACGGGAACCCCGGAACCGATCATCCACAAGATGCATGATTGGCTGGTGCAGATCGTCGAACGGCCGGATACCAAGAAGTTCCTGTTCGAGGCTGGCGCTGACCAGCGGCCTTCATCTTCGCCAGAGGAAATGGCCGCCGTGATCAGCCGGGAATATGGAAAGTGGCGGCAGATCGTGCAGGCCGCGAAGATCGAAAAGGAATAACGGATCCCAGGTCCCCGAAATATGACCCACGTTGAAACAAACACATCGAGCCCGGTCCACGCCAAGTCGAGCGCGCGTGGCGAGCGACTGCTCGAAGTGCGCGACCTCTCGGTTTCCTTCAACGACGGCAATGATTGGTTCGAAGTTCTCAACAAAGTCTCCTTCGACGTGAAGCCGGGCGAGACGGTCGGCGTCGTGGGTGAGAGCGGCTGCGGCAAGTCCCTCACAGCATTGTCCATTCTTGGGTTGCTGCCGCGGCGCGGCTGTCGCCGCACCGGACAGATTCTGTTTGATGGCGGCGACCTGGTGGCGTTTGGCGAAGGCGACATGCGCAAGGTACGCGGCCGCAAGATCGGCATGATCTTCCAGGAGCCGATGAGCGCGCTCGACCCGGTTTTCACGGTCGGCTATCAGATCACCGAGACGGTGCGCGCGCATTTCAAAGTTTCAAGCCGCGAAGCGCACGAGCGCGCCGTCGCCGCACTGGCCGCGGTCGGCATTCCGTCCCCGAGCAATTGCGCAGCCATGTACCCGATGAGCCTCTCAGGCGGAATGCGGCAGCGGGTGATGATCGCCATGGCGCTCGTGTGCGAGCCGCAGTTGTTGATAGCGGACGAGCCGACCACGGCCCTCGACGTCACGATCCAGGCGCAGATCATGGATTTGTTGGAGGAGCTGAGCCAGCGCACCGGCACCGCGCTCCTGTTCATCACCCACAACCTCGGGCTCGTTGCTGAAAGCTGCTCGCGCATGCTGACCATGTACGCTGGCCAGGTGGTGGAGAACGGGCCGGTTGATGAGATCCTCTCGCGCCCGCTACATCCGTACACCGCGGGTCTGCTCGGCTCCTTGCCACAAGCGAAGCACCGAAAGTCCAAGCTACCGTCGATCCCGGGTCGCGTGCCGTCGCCGCGCGACATGCCGGCCGGTTGCCGATTTGCACCGCGCTGCACCTATGTGGAAGCGGGGTGTCGCATGTCGCAGCAATTGGTTGGTCACGGCGCGCGCCATGCACGGTGTTGGCGCTCCGACACACTGGTTCTGCCGGGAGCCGCAGTGTGAGCGATATCCTCACGGTCGAGAATCTCGGGATCGGCTTTCCGGCCCGCCAGCGACACCAGGTGATCAAGGCTGTGGACGGCGTCGATTTCCGCGTGGCGCAGGGCGAGACTTTCGGGGTCATCGGCGAATCCGGCTCCGGCAAATCAACGCTCGGGCGCTGCATCGTCTGTCTGGTGCGGCCGAGCAGCGGGCGCATCCTGCACGATGGCGCCGATCCGTTTGCGCTCGGCGCTGGCGAACTGCGTCAACACCGCCGCACATTCCAGATCATCTTCCAGGATCCCAACGCGGCACTCGATCCGCGTATGACGATCCTCGACAGTGTGCGCGAGCCGCTCGATGTTGCGCGCATCGGCACCGCGCAGGAGCGGCGACGCCGCGCGCTGACGATGCTCGACCGTGTCGCGCTGTCGCTGGAATTGGCCAACCGTTATCCGCATGAAATTTCCGGCGGCCAGAAGCAGCGCGCCAATATCGCCCGCGCCCTGGTGCTCGAGCCCCGCCTGATTGTCTGCGACGAGGTCGTAGCGGCGCTCGATGTGTCGATTCAGGCCGACATGCTCAACCTGTTCGCCGAGCTACAGCGCGAGTTCTCTCTCACCTATGTGTTCATCAGCCATGACCTGCGCGTTGTTGCTCATGTGAGCGATCGCGTGGCGGTGATGTACTTCGGCAAGCTGGTGGAGCTTGGTCCGGCGCAAGCCATCATGGCGGCGCCGCAGCATCCCTACACGCAGGCGCTGCTCTCGGCCGAACCGGAGCCGATCCCGGCGCATCTGCGCACCAAAGAACGCGTCATTCTCAAGGGCGAAATCCCGAGTGCGCTGGAACCGCCGAGCGGCTGTCGTTTTCATACGCGCTGCCCCTTGGCCGTCGCGGAATGCTCGGCACGCGTACCGGAGTGGCGCGAGCTATCGCCGGGGCACTTCGCGGCGTGTCACTTCGCCGGGAAATCGGCTGCGGTGCCGGCGACCGCCAGCCCGGTATGAGCAAGGGTGCACGCGACCCTTCGGCGCGCTATGAATGCCACAGATAAAGGCGATGAAACCGCTGGGAGGATTTGAAATGAGCAACGATATTGATCAGCTGAGGTTGGATCGGCGCAGAGTCATGCAGGCGACGGCCGCAGCCGCCGGCGCACTGCTACTGCCCGCGACGAGCTTCGCCGAGGACGCGCCGCGCAAGGGCGGCACGCTGCGCGTTGCCATGCCTTACAATCCCGGTTCGGTCGACCCGATGACCGGGCGCAACCTCACCGATTTCAACGTGCTCTATGGCGTGTTCGACGCGCTGGTCGATTTCGAGCCGCTCACGCTCGAGCTCAAGCCGGGGTTGGCGAAGAGCTGGAAGTTCGAAGACCTCAAGACGCTGGTGCTGGAGCTGCAGGACGGCGTCACCTTTCACGACGGCTCGCCGTTCAACGCCGATGCCGTGAAATTCAACCTCGACCGCTACAAGAATGATCCGCGTTCCAACGTGAAATCCGATCTGAGCTCGGTTGAGAGTGTCGAGGTCAATGCACCCAACCGTGTCACCATCCATCTGAACAAACCCAATGTCGGCCTGCCGGTGATCCTGACCAACCGGGTCGGCTTGATGGTGTCGCCCAAAGCGATCCAGGAGAAAGGTCCGAATGTCGATCGCAACCCGGTGGGCACCGGGCCGTTCAAGTTCGTGAGCTGGCAGGACAACGATAGTTTCGTGCTCGCCCGCAACGACAATTACTGGAAACCGGGGCTGCCCTATCTGGACGGCCTCAACATGCGCATCATCAGCGAGCTGAATACGGTGGCGCGCACCGTGACTGCCGGCGAGTGCGATGTCGCGCTCAATCTGCAGCCACAGCAGAAGATCGTCGCTGACCGCGCCAGTGGCGTGGTGACGAAAGTGTTTCCGTCGCTCGTCCCGTACCTGGCATTCATCAACTACGGCCGCCCGCCGCTCGACAATTTGCAGGTGCGCCAGGCGCTCAATTACGCGATCAATCGCGACGAGATCAACAAAGTGGCGGCACTGGGTCTCGGTCAACCATCGGACACGATCCTGTCGAAGGCGCACTGGGCCTGCGATCCGGCCACGGTCAACTACTACACCTATGATCCGGCGAAGGCGAAGAAGCTTCTCGCCGACGCTGGCCATCCGGACGGAATTGAGATCGAAACCATCGGTTGGGCCGACCAGACCGCCATGCAGCGACAAGAGATCATCATCTCGCAGCTGGCCAAGGTCGGCATCCGCGTCAAGCTCACGCCATTGTCACCACAGCAGGCCGTGCAGGCCTTCATGATCGACAAGAAGGGCGCGATGTTCATCTCGCCGTCTTCGCCGTTCGCGGACCCAAGCCAGTTCTATGAGAACCTGTTCGGCAAGGACGCGTTGCGCAACCCCGGACGTGTCGAGCTTCCCGGTTTTCGTGAGTTGCTGGACGCCACCATGGATACGCCGGATCAGAACGCCCGCAAAGCCGCGTTTGCGAAGCTGCAACGCTTCACAGTTGAGAACGCATTGTCGCTCGTGCAGTTCATCGCGCCCGCAATCGGTGTCATGAGTGCGAAGGTGCAGAACTACAAGGACGGATTGCCGGCGACCCCGAAGTTCACTGAAGTGTGGCTCTCAGCCTGAGCGCTTGGATAGCGAGACATCGCGATGGGGAAAATTCTGCGATTGGTTGGCCGGCGCCTCTGGCAACTGCTGCCGATCATCGTGTTTGCCACGTTCGTTGTGTTCTCGCTGTTGCAACTCGTGCCGGGCGATCCCGCGGTCGTGCTGGCCGGCGACTACGCATCCGAGCAGCGCATCGCCGAAATCCGCCAGCTCTACGGGCTCGATCAGCCGTTCCTGGTCCAGTACGGCGTTTGGCTCCTGCATGCGCTCGAGGGCAACCTCGGGCGCTCGCTGCTGACCAGTGAATCGGTCTCGCAGCTGATCCTCTACCGCTTGCCGAACACGTTGCTGATCGCGGTCTATGCGCTGGTGATCGCCGGTTTGGTCGGCGTGGCGCTGGGTGTCGCGGCAGCGACGCGCGTCGGCACAAGGCTCGACGCGTTCATTACTGGACTAGCCTCCCTTGGCGTCGCGTTGCCGAGCTTCTGGCTTGCCATGATCCTGGTTGCGACCCTCTCGCTCGGGCTGCACTGGTTCCCGACGACCGGCGCTGCGCCGCTGCTGACGGACCCGTGGAGCGCGATCATGCACGCGACGTTGCCGGCGGTCGCGCTTGCGGTCGGCGTCATTGCCGAACTGGCGCGCCAAGTGCGCAGCGCGCTGATCGAAGTGCTCAACTCGCAATATATCCGCACTCTGCGGGCGAAAGGCCTGTCGTCGGGCGCAGTCCTCTGGAAGCACGGCTTGCGCAACATCAGCGTGACCTTGCTGACACTGCTCGGCCTGCAGGTGAACCGGCTGTTCTCCGGCGCGGTGGTGATCGAGGCTGTATTCGCTATTCCCGGCGTCGGCAGCCTGGTCGCGACCTCGGCGCTGAACAAGGACTTCCCTGTCGTGCAGGGCGTGGTGCTGGTGCTAGTGGTCATCGTGATCCTCATCAATCTGGTGGTCGACGTGCTCAACGCGTTGCTCGATCCGCGGGCGGCCGAAGCATGACCGCCGCCCTCGACCTTCCGGTTCCGCCGCAGCGCTCGCGCACCAAGGCGATCCTGCGCTGGATGCGCCGCGACGTGCGTGCGGTGCTGAGCCTGTCATTCCTATTGCTGCTGCTGATCGTCTCGGTCTTCGCGCCGGTGTTGGCACCCTACTCACCGATCGATCAGGACGTGACCCAGTTGCTGCTGCCGCCGAGTGCAGCGCATTGGCTCGGCACGGATGATCTTGGCCGCGACGTCCTCAGCCGTCTGATCTGGGGCGCGCCGAATTCGCTCTATGCATCATTCCTCGCCGTGGGCGTCGGCGTCGTGCTCGGGGTGCCGATCGGACTCCTGATCGGGTTCCTGGGCGGCTGGTTCGATGAGGTGACCAGCCGCTTCATCGACGCACTGCTGTCGTTTCCGCCGATCGTGCTCGCCATCGCGGTCACCGGTGCGCTGGGCATCGGCCTGACCAACGCGATGCTCTCGGTCGGGTTTGTGTTTGCTCCAGTGCTGGCGCGGCTCGTGCGCGCCCAGACGCTGGTCGTCAAGAATGCGCTCTATGTCGATGCGGCGCGTGGCTTTGGGGCAAGCACCAGCCACATCATCATCAAACACATCGTGCCGAACGCCATTCAGCCGGTGATCGTGCAGGTCACCCTGATGCTGGCGATCGCGCTGCTCGCCGAAGCGAGCCTGAGTTTCCTGTCGCTCGGCGTGCAGCCACCGGCGGCGAGCTGGGGCGGCATGCTGGCGCGCGCCTACAATTATATCGAGATCGCGCCCGAGCAGATGTACGCGCCAGGGCTGGCAATCCTGCTGACGGCACTCGCCTTCAACGCACTCGGTGAATCGATCCGCGTCGCGCTCGACCCGACCATGAAGCGGCGGTAACTACAGCACCATGCAAATCCCTGCCGGCGAGTTCTCGTTCACGCGGCTGGAGAAGGTCATCTTCGGCGCCGGGTCTATTGCCAAGGTCGGACACGAGCTCGACCGCCGCGGGCTGGTGCGCGCTGTGGTCGTCACCGGAAAATCGCTCGGCGCATCGCGCCTGCTGGATCAGGTGACCGACGCATTGGATGCACGCTGCGTCGGCGTCTTCAAAGGCATTTCCCAGCACGTGCCGATGCAGTCCGTGCGCGCCCTCACCGAAGAATTGCGCCGGCTCGAAGCGGATGCGGTGGTGAGCTTTGGCGGCGGCAGCCCGATCGATGCCAGCAAGGTCGCGATCGCCTCGATCCTGAACGGCCGCGACATGACGCTTGCCGGCGGCGAGCTTGACTGGGCGCGGGCGATGGCGCCGCGGGGAAACCAAGCGGCGCTCCTGCATGTCGCCATTCCAACCACGCTCTCGGCAGCCGAATACACGCCGGCTGGCGGCACCACCGACGAGGCAACGCGCGTCAAGCGCGGCGTCCTCGATGCGCGGCTGCAGCCCGCGCTCATCATCAACGATCCCAATCTGACGCTCGCCACGCCCGATTGGCTCTGGGTCGCGACTGGCATGCGCGCTCTCGATCATGCAGTCGAAGCGATCTACTCGTCGCGGCACCAGTTGTTCACCGACGCGCTCGCCGCCAAGGCGATCCGGCTTCTGTTTGCGAACCTGCCGGGCTCGATCCGCAGCACCGGCGACGAGCAGCTCGCGCATCGCGGCTATTGCCAGATGGCGGCGTGGTTCTCGCTCTATGGCGCGATCAACGTGCGGCTGGGCATCTCCCATGCCCTCGGCCACAAGATCGGCCCGACCTGGAACGTGCCGCACGGAGTCACGTCGTGCATCACCCTGCCGCACGGAATGCGGTTCATGGCCGGGATCGCGCCGGAGCGCTTTGAGCCCATTGCCGAGGCGCTCGGCATCGCCTTCGATGCTGGCAATCCGAAGCTGGCAGCATTGGCCTGCGCCGACCGCGTTGCCGCCTTCATCGCCGGGTTTGAGGTTCCGAACTCGCTGCGCAAAGCCGGCGTGAATCGGGAGGAAGTCGCGCGCATCGTCAAACCGGTACAGGAGGAGGTCAACTTCGCTGGTGTGGTCGACCGGCCGGTCACGGTCGATGAGATCGCCGCTTTGCTTGCCGCCGCTTATGATTGATTAACCCTAAAAGCATACCGATTTCGTCGTAATCACGCGTTTTGCCATAGTTTTTGCACTTTCAATTCGTCTTCTCGTTGCATTGGGGAATGCATCACGGGGAAACACCAAAGTGCGCAGAATCCTGCTCGCGACGCTCGTCGCGCTCTCCACACTTGCGCCCGCCACTGCCGAAGTCCGGATCAAATCGAGCCCTGGGGGCCAGATCGGCGAATTTCTGGACATGTATGCCGAAGTAAAGGATAGCGGCCAAAAGGTCGTTATCGACGGACCCTGCCTCTCGGCCTGCACGCTGGTGCTGGGCGTCGTTCCGCGCGATCGCATCTGCGTCACCAAGAACGCCGAGCTTGGCTTCCACGCCGCCTGGATGCCGACCTCCAGTGGGGGCAAGGTCACCCAGCCGGTCGCGACCAAGATGATGATGGATATGTATCCGTCCGACGTGAAGGGTTGGATCAGGCGAAGGGGCGGCCTGCATACACGCCTGATCGTTCTGCGCGGTCACGAGCTCGCGGCGCTTTACCCGCGTTGTATTTGATCAACTGACGCGGCGTAATCCCGCTGCCGCGCTCGTGGACCACCGGTTCAACGGCCGCGGCAGGCCGAGGTGCTCGCGCAGGGTGTGCCCCTCGTAGTCGGCGCGGAACAAGCTGCGCCGCTGCAGCTCTGGAACGACGAGATCAACAAAGTCGCGTAGCCCCCCCGGGAATGTCAGCGGCAGAATGTTGAAGCCATCCGCGGCGCCGGCTGTGAACCATTGCTCAAGCCCGTCGGCGATATCGGCGGGGGTGCCGATCACGACCCGATGCGCGCGCTGGCCGATGACGCGCTGATAGAGCTGGCGGATGCTCAGGTTTTCCCGCCGCGCCAGCTCGACCATCACCTTCACGCGACCGACTTCCTGATTGGTGTTGGCGGGCTCTGGGACCGGTCCGTCGAGCGGAAACGTCGACAGATCCATACCGAAGTAGGCCGACAACTGCTTGACGCCGATCTCCGGTGCGATCAGCGCTTGCAGCCGCCCATACTTGTCCTCGGCCTCTGCGCGCGTGTGTCCGATCGCGGTCATCACGCCGGGCATGATCTTGATCGAGTCGGGTGAGCGTCCATACGCCCCCGCGCGCCGTTTGACGTCGGCATAGAACGCGCGCCCCGCCTCGAGATCCTGTTGTACGGTGAAGATCACCTCGGCGGTCTCGGCGGCGAGCTCGCGACCGTCCTCGGACTGCCCCGCCTGCACGATCACTGGATGGCCTTGCGGTGAGCGGTGCACGGTCAGCGGTCCGCGCACCGAGAAGTGTTGCCCCTTGTGATTGAGGAAGTGCAGCTTGGCGCGGTCGAGATAAAGTCCGTGCTCCTTGTCGGCGATGACCGCGTCGTCCTCCCAGCTGTCCCACAGTCCGAGCACCACCTTGGCGAACTCGTGGGCGCGCGCGTAACGGTCAGCATGGCTGGCGTGTGCCTCGCGCCCGAAGTTGTAGGCCTCCGCCACGGCAAGCGATGTCACCAGGTTCCAGCCCGCGCGCCCGCCGCTGATCTGATCGAGCGAGGCGAAGAAGCGCGCCACATGGAACGGCTCGAAGTAGGTCGTGGTCGCGGTGGCGACGAGCCCGATCCGTTGCGTGACAGCGGCGAGCGCGCTCAGGAGCGTGATCGGCTCAAGCCGCGATGCCGCCATGGTGCGGGCCCAGGCATCGGCATCGTCGGGACCGAACGTGGCGTTGGTGTCAGCGGTGAACAGAAAATCAAATTTGCCGCGCTCAGCAAGCTGCGCGATCTCGACATAATGCGCGAGGCTCTGGCGCGCATGCGCATCAACGTCAGGATCGCGCCAAGCCGCAATGTGGTGACCACACCCCTCGAAGAACAGGCCAAGCTTCATCATGGCGCTTCCTCCCGAAACAGGCTTATTCTTTAATCAAACATCGGATCGATTGGCACACGATATCCGTTCGCCAGCCGATTCGTCTCATTGGCCATGCCGACGACGCCCATCAGCTCGCCGAACATCGCGTCGGTCATTCCGGCCTTGCGCGCAGCGGCGCCGTGGCTGGCGATGCAATAACCGCAGCCGTTGGTGACGCTGACTGCGAGGTAGACCATCTCCTTGGTGAGCGGGTCGAGCGCACCGGGCGCCATCACCTCTTTGAGGCTCTCCCATGTGCGCTTGAGGCCAACCGGATCGTGCGCCAGGTATTTCCAGAAGTTGTTCACGTCCGGAACGTTGCGGGTTTGTTTGATGTCGTCGAAGACCGCGCGCACCGCTTTGGATGCCTCCGCGTATTCGATCGGCTGCAGTCTGCTCATAGGAAATCCTGTCAGTTTGTGATGCGCGGACGCGACCCGCGCACCTCCCCGGATAGAACGCCAAGCCTGCCCAAACGAGATCGCCGGGACAAGCCCGGTGACGATGACGAGAAGACGCCTTGCGGCTTAGGCAATCGGCGCTACCGCCGGGCGTTCTCGTCCCGCCATACGCCGTCAGTCAGGTAGCGGTCGATCGCAATTACCGCAGTGGCGCCGTCTCCCGCTGAGCCGGCGGCACGGCAAGCGGAGTCAGCGCGTGCCGTTCCCGCCGCACAAATGCCAGGCAAGGCTGTGCGCATGAAAGCATCGGTAGGGATTGCACCGGCATTGAGGTTGAGGTGGCCGTCGAGAAAACCGGTATTGGGTGCAAGGCCAATATAAACAAACACCGCATCAACGTTGAGGTCGCTTTGGGCGCCGCTGCCGACATCACGCAAGCGCAGGCCGGTGACCTTGGCATCACCCAGGATATCCTCAACCTCGATGCTGGCGCGCACCTCGATTTTTGCGTCCTGCGTCACCCGCTCCCGGTAGTTCGTCTGCCCTGTCAGTCCTGCACCGTGCGTGAGCAACACGACGCGCGACACGTGCTGCGACAAGGTGAGGGCCTCCTGCATGGCGGAATCACCGCCGCCGATCACGGCGGCGGTCTTGCCGCGCAGAAGCGGCGCATCGCAGCTCGCGCAGTGGCTTACGCCCTGGCCGCGCAACCGCGCCTCCCCGGGCACGCCCAGTTCCTTGAGCGACGCGCCGGTCGCCAATACGAGCCCGCGCGCCACGACGTCGCCTTCGCCGGTGCCAATCCGCCAGCCCTCGCCGTCGCGGGCAAAGCTCTTCAATTCCGTTGCCGCGAATTCAGCGCCGGCAAGCGCCGCTTCCTCCTGGGTCATGGGCGCGAGATCGTATCCCGGTACGCCGTCGGGAAATCCTGGGTAGCCCTCGATCTTTTCGATGCTCAGCAGCTGGCCCCCAATGACGTCGCCGGTCAGCACCAAGGTCTTGCGCCCGAGCCGCGCCGCGGTGAGCCCGGCGGTGAGGCCGGCCAGCCCGCCGCCGGCAACGACGATGTCATAGTCTTGGTCCATGGACGTCTTCCTTCACAGCGTGTCCCGCAAGCGGATGCCGGTTTTGCGAAAACGGACACGCTCAAAAATGGTCTTTCAGCTCGGTACAAAACCGACGTCGGCATTGCAAATCGTGGATTACCCGTAGCGCGTTTCCAAGCTACAATCACAAATTACAGCAATAACGAACCGCAATGGGAGAGACGCATGACCACACGGGCCGAAGGTGAATTGCTGACCCGGGTCGGACCCGGAACGCCGATGGGCAAGATGCTGCGGGAGTACTGGATTCCTGCGGCGCTCTCCTCCGAACTCACCGCCAACGGCCCACCCATCCGTCTCATGCTGTTGGGCGAGCAGTTGATCGCGTTCCGCGATGGCAAGGGCCGGGTCGGCGTGCTCGATCACCGCTGTCCGCATCGTTGCGCGTCGCTGTTCTTCGGCAAAAACGAGAGTGAGGGGCTGCGTTGCGCCTATCACGGCTGGAAGTTTGACGTGGCGGGCAACTGCCTGGACATGCCCAATGTGCCGAAACACCAAGGCTTCCCCAACCGGATCACGGCGAAGGCCTATCCGGCGGTCGAGCGCTACGGCCTGATCTGGACCTACATGGGCGAACGCAAGGAGATGCCACCGCTGCCGATGTTCGAAGCGGTGATGATCGAGGACGAGCGCGAGCGCAATCAGTTCATGGTGCAGCGCGAGTGCAATTACCTACAGGCGCTCGAAGGCGACATCGATACCTCCCACCTCGGCTTCCTGCACATGGGCGGGGTCGAGGCGGAGGACGCCGAGCCTGGAAATCTCGGAGTTTACGCGCTCAGCAATCGTGCGCCCGAGTACCACGTGGCCGACACCGACTGGGGTACCATGTACTCGGCCTATCGGCCGGGCGCGCCTGGCGAGATTTACTGGCGCTTTGCGCATTTCATGTTTCCGTTCTGGACCATTCCGCCGGATGGACATTTCCGCGATCACGTCATCGCCCGCGCCTGGGTGCCGATGGACGACAATCACACCATGTTCGTGCACGTCGCCTGGAAGAAGAACGCACCAGGCCTGCGCAGGATGAAGGACGGAAGCCCGATTGTCGGCATGGCGCCGGTATTGCCGAGCATGTACGTGCCCAACGATTCAAGTTGGTTCGGCCGCTGGCGGCTCACGGCGAGCAAAGACAACGATTATCTGATGAATCGCGACTTGCAGATGCGCAACGTCAGCTACACCGGGATCGAGGGTGTCCACGTGCAGGACCAGGCGATCACCGAGAGCATGGGCTCGATCGTCGATCACGGGTTGGAGAACCTCGCCATCAGTGACCTGATGATTTCGCGCACGCGCCGGCGCATGCTGCGCGCGCTGCAAGCGCATGGCGAAGGCATCGTGCCGCCCGGCGTCGATAATCCGGAAACCTATCAGGGGGCGCGCGGCGGCGATTTCGCAAGCTCCGCCTCGCTCGACTGGCTGCGCGCCTACTCGGACGAGATGCGCGCGTCCAGTAATCCGACGGGCGCGCTGCGGATCGCGGCGGAGTAGCACCTCTCGGTTCGTCATGGCCGGGCTCGTCCCGGCCATCTCGCTTAGGATGGCACGGCTGTGCCTTATAATCGAGATCGCCGGGACAAGCCCGGCGATGACGAAGGAGAGGGTTGAGATACGCTAGTTCACCCCGCCGCTGCAGCCGCCGCCTTGCGGGTCGCTGCGATCTCAGCGCGCGCCGCACGCGCCATCAGGCCGCTGTCGTTGCCCAGCGTCACCAGCCGGAATCCCATATCGACCATGCGCGCCGCATACGTGCCGGTGAGATTGTGCACGCCGGCAAAGAGCCCGCGTTTGCTGGTCGCTTTGATCAGCATTTCGTAGATCGACAGAATTTTCGGTTCCTCGCGATCAAGCATCGGCTTCATGCCGAGTGAGAAACCGAGATCGCTGGGACCGACATAAATCCCGGAGATGCCGGGCACGTCGAGGATGGCGTCGAGATTGTCGAGCGCTTCCTGGGTCTCGATCATCGGGATCACCAGCACCTCGTCATTGGCAACGGACTGGTAAGCTGTACCTTCGCCATAAGCGCCTGCGCGGATCGGCCCATTGCTGCGGCGGCCCTGTGGCGGATAGAGGCACGCATTCGCCAGTGCTTTGGCTTCGGCCGCTGTGTTGATCATGGGGCAGATCACGCCCCAGGCCCCGGCATCGAGCACCTTGCCGATGATGCCAGGCTCGTTCCACGGCACCCGCACCATGGGGGTGATCGGATAGCGATCCATCGCCTGATAGCACTGGACCAAGGACAGATAGTCCTGCACGCCGTGCTGCATATCGACGGTGACGCTGTCAAAGCCGCACTGCGCCATCACCTCCGCCGAAAAGCCAGCCGGAATGGCAAGCCATGCGTTGACGCAGGCCTTCCCGGATTTCAGTCGCGCCCTGAGTTTATTCATGCCGTCGTCCTTGGTTCGTTTGTGGGATCGAGTTTAGCGCGATGGCGACAGAAGCGAAGCTTCGGACAGCGCATGACTCGTGTGATGTGGCGCAGTACGGTAATCCTATTCTTCTTCCCTGTCCCGCCAGAAAAACGAGCCCCATGCCCCACGCGATCCGCATTCACGCCAACGGAACCCCCGACGTCATGCGCTGGGAGGAGGTCCACCTTCCCGCACCCGGGCCCGGTGAGGCACGCATTCGTCACACCGCGATCGGCATCAACTATTCGGACGTCAACGTGCGCCGCGGCGGGTTCTACCTGGCGCGCCCGCCGCAATTTCCGCTGGTGCTCGGCAACGAAGCGGCCGGCGTGGTCACGGACGTGGGCCACGGCGTCAGCACGGTCAAACCCGGAGAGCGTGTGGTCTATGCCGGCATGCGCGGCGAGTTCTATGAGGACACCGGCGCCTATGCGGAGGAGCGCAACGTCCCGGTCGAGCGGCTGATCCCGGTGCCGCCCGGCGTCACTGACCAGCAGGCCGCGGCCATGATGGTCAAGGGCTTTACCGCCTCGCTCATCATCAACCGGATCTTCATGCCGAAGGCCGGCGATCCCGTGCTGATCCATGCGGCCGCGAGTGGGGTTGGGCTGTTGCTCACCCAGTGGTCGGCGCACCTGGGCGCCAGCGTCATCGGCACTGTCGGTTCGCCCGAGAAGGCTCGCGTCGCCGAGAAGCATGGCTGCAAGCACGCGATCCTGTACCGCGAGACTGATTTTGTCGCCGCCGTGAAGGCGATTGCGCCGCAAGGTGTCGCGGCCGTGTATGATGGGGTCGGCAAGGACACGTTCATTCCCTCGTTCGCCTGCATCCGGCCGTTCGGCAAGGCCATCAACTACGGCAACGCGTCCGGGCATGTGCCGCCGATCGAGCTTCTGCACCTCGCGCCGAAATCACTGTCCGTGTGCCGGCCGGGGCTCTCGAGCTACATCCGCGACGTCGAGACCATGCGGACTGCGGCAGCCGAAATGTTTGAACTGGTGAGCAAAGGCGCCTTGCAGATCGAGATCAGCCGCACCTTCCCGCTGCGCGACGCCGCTGCCGCGCATCGCGAGATCGAAGCGCGCACCAACGTCGGGTCGATGTTGTTGATTCCATAGCGGCACGGATGAAATCCGGGGCGGAATCGCGCTGGTCCGCATAGATGACGTTTTTCTCATAGATGACGTGTGCGGCCATCCTTCGAGACGCACGCGCAAGCACGTGCTCCTCAGGATGAGGGCTGCGGTTGGTTGCAGCGCTTCAACAAACACTGCCTCATCCTGAGGAGCCTGGTCCCGCCAGGGGCCAGGCGTCTCGAAGGATGGCCCCATAGATGTCGTTTCTCCCATAGATGACATTGACATAGATGACCGATTCAGACTCGTCATTGCGAGGAGTATAACGACGAAGCAATCCAGTGCGGCGCCTCAGCGCTGGATTGCTTCGCTTCGCTCGCAATGACGGCTCTGCCATAGATGACGGATTTGCCATTGATGACACTGCTTCTCACGCTTCCCGGGGAATGCCGGCTTTCCAAAGGTGCAGGGCCACACATAGATGACGTTTTCGCGCATAGATGACATACATGACGCGTTGTACCCCGGATGCAGGGGCATCGCGCGTGCGGTGAGCTGAAATCCAGGGTGCCCCTTCCAAACCAGCTGCGGCGGCTTGCACGCGGCTGCAGCGCCGCAGGGCGGGCGCTCCTCGCGAACCATAGTGAAAGTACATCTATTTTGCTTTTCGTAAGTCAAACACAAAATGCGATACAGACATCACAAACCCAACAGCCGGGGCAGCCACAACGAGATGCTGGGCACATAGGTGACCAGCATCAGCACGGCGAACATGACCCCGTAGAACGGCCAGATCCGGCGCATGATCTCCTCGATGGAGACTTTGCCGACCGCGCAGCCGACGAACAGGATCGCACCGACCGGCGGATGGCAGAGGCCGATGCCGAGGTTGAGCAGCATGATCATGCCGAAGTGAACCGGGTCGACCCCGAAATTCACCATGACAGGGAGCAAGATTGGGGTGGTGATCAGGATTGAGGGCGCCATGTCGACTAGGCAGCCGAGCACCAGCAGTAGAATATTGATCAGGAACAGGATGACGTTCTTGTCGCTGGAGATCGTCAGGAAGAATGCGGTGATCTTCGCCGGCATCTGGGTGAGCGCCATCACGTAGCCGACGCTCGACGCACAGGCGATCAGCGTCATCACCATGGCGACAGTGCGCAGAGTCCGGTGCACGAGCGCCGGCAGGTCGCGCCAGCGATAGTCGCGATAGATGAACATGGTGACGAAGAACGCCCAGACACAGGCGACTGCGCCGGCTTCGACCGCGGTGAAGACGCCGCCCAGAATGCCACCGAGGATGATGACGAGGGTGATCAAGCCCCAGGCTGCATCGATGGTGATACGGACGGCCTCGTTGAGCGGAACGGTCTGTCCACGCGGGTGGCGATCCCGATAGGCGATCACCAGACACAGGATGACGATCGAGAAGCCGAGCAGCAGCCCGGGCACCACGCCGGCCATGAACAGGCTGATGATCGAGATGGTGCCGCCGGTTGCAAGCGAATAGATCACAGCGTTGTGGCTCGGCGGGACCAGCAGCGCCTGAACCGACGCCGTGATAGTCACGTTGGTGGCGAACACACGCGGGAAACCGTTCTTCTCCATCTGCGGGATCATCACTGAGCCGATCGCCGAGGTGTCGGCCACCGCCGACCCGGAGATGCCGCTCAGGAATGTTGTCGCCAGCACGTTGACCACCGACAGGCCGCCGCGCACGCGCGTGATTCCGACCAGCACGTCGGCGAACGCCACGAGACGGCGGGCCATGCCGCCCTCCGCCATGATGGCCCCGGCGAGCACGAAGAACGGAATCGTCAGCATCGCGACCTTGCTGACGCCGTCGGAGATTTTCAGCATCACGGCTTCGAGCGGAATGCCGATGTAGACCGCGCCAGCGATGGCCGCGAGAGCAAGCGAGTAAGCGATCGGCACCCCAATCACGAAGCAGAAGAACATCGTGGCGAGAAGAACTGCGATGTCCATGGCTGCGGTCCGGCCGTCAATGCGCGTGTGGTGCCAGTTCGGTGAACTGATCCAGTGGTCCCAGCACGAGGCGCTCGATCACGAACAGCAGAAGGCAAGCGCCGCCAATTGGGATGGGCAGGTAAGTCACGCCGACCGAGAGGGACGGAAAATCGGCGATCGTGTTGTACCAGGTCGCTTCAACAAGTTTCTCGCCATAGATCAGCATGAACAGCGCCATGGCGGCGACCAGCAGCTCAGCCACGACTTCGGGAACACGCCGCCACGTCGGTGGCAGCAGCGACACGAAGAACGCAACGTTCATGTGTGCGCGTACCCGGTAGCATGCCGCCCCGCCGATGAACGTCACCACGATGGTGAGCAACACGGCGGTGGGCTCCGGCCAGGAGGCGGCCTGGTTCAGGACGTAGCGCGTGTAGACCGCCCATGGGATCACCGCTGAGATCAGCACCAGCGCCACCCCGGCGACGATGACGCAGGCCGCATAGAGCGCGTCCATCGCGCCCCGATAGAACGCTCGCATGCTATTCGACCGCTTCGATGCGCTTGATCAGCTCCGCATATTTCGGGCCGTATTTGTCCCATACCGGCTTCACGGCATCCTGGAATGGCGTCTTGTCGCTGATTTGTGTGATCTGGATGCCGGCCGCTTTGGCCTTGTCCATCGCATCGTTCTCATATTTGGTCCACAGAGCGCGCTCCTCGAGCTGCGCCTCGCGGCCATACTTCATGATCAGCGTCTGATCGTCCTTGGAGAGCGCATCCCAGGTCTTGCGCGACATCACCAGGATCTCCGGCACGATCAGATGTTCGGTGAGCGTGTAGTATTTCGCGACCTGATAGTGGTTGTCGAAGACGAAACTTGGCGGGTTGTTTTCGGCGCCGTCGACCACGCCGGTCTGCAGCGCGCTGAACACCTGGTCGTAGCCCATGGCCACGCCGTTGCCGCCCAGCGCGTTCATCATATCAACGAACATGGGGTTGCCCATGACGCGCACCTTGAGGCCTTTGAGGTCGGCGATGTTCTTGATCGGCCGCTTGGTGTCGTAGACGCTGCGCGCTCCGGCATCCATCCAGCAGATCGCGACGAGGCCAGCGCGCGGATTGTTGGTGACCTTATCAAGCAGTTCCTGGCCGATCGGTCCGTCCATGACCTTCTGCATGTGGGCCGTGTTACGAAACAGGAAGGGCAGGTTTAGGACATTGAGATCGTCAATCACTGGGCCGAGGGCGCCAACGCTGACCCGCGCCAGCGCAATTGCGCCGATTTGCGCCTGCTCGATGGCCTCCTTCTCGCCGCCAAGCTGCATCGACGGGAACATCTGTACGCTGATCCGCCCATTGGTCGCGGCCTCGAGCTTCTTGCCCATGTTCTCGACCGCAACGACGGTCGGATAGCCGGCCGGATGCACGTCGGAAGCTTTGAGCACGACTTTTTGCTGCGCGAAGGCCGATGTGGCGATCAGACTAAGACCGGCGATTGCGATCGAGAGTGCGCGACCATATCGCTGCATGGCTTCCTCCCTGGGTGCCGGCGCATTGCGTGTGCGGCCGGTGCATGTTAGTCATCATATCATATGATGACTTGGCGGGAAGTCCATCGTGTCACGGCTTGCGCCTAGCGCTGGGAGGGGGGTTGGCGCGGCGCCACTCGGGCCGCCGCGCAGCTTGACCCAGATGCTGATCGAGCGGCTGAGCGCGCAGATTACGGCTGGCGAGCTTAAGCCGGGCGCACAATTGCCGACCGAGCCGGAGCTGATCGCCGCGACAGGTGTAAGTCGCACGGTGGTGCGCGAGGCGGTGGCTGCGCTGCGCGCCGAGGGGTTGGTGGTGACACGCCAGGGCGTCGGCGCCTTTGTGGCGGAAGCGCCGCGGAGGCCGTTTCGCATCGACACGGGCGATCTGCAGTCTCTTCGCGACGTAATTCAGGTGATGGAGCTGCGCACCGGGGTTGAAGTCGAAGCAGCGGGTCTTGCTGCCGAGCGGGCGTCAGCGGCGGAGTTGCGCAAAATCAAGGATGCGTTCGACGCGATCGCGGCGGCAGTCGCGCGTGGCGACGCTGCCGTCGATCAGGATTTCGCGTTTCACTGCCGCATTGCCGAGGCCACCGACAACCCGCAATTCGTCCGCTTCCTCGATTACCTCGGCCGCTTCATCATTCCGCGCCAGACGATCCGGATCAGCGTCGGTTCTCCCCCGGAGCGGCGGGCCTATTTGGAGCGCATCCAGAACGAACACAGGGATATCCTCCGCGCGGTGCGCGAGCGCTCGCCGGCCCGGGCACGCGCCGCGATGCGCGCCCACCTAGCCAACAGCCGCAAGCGCTATCAGAAACTCGCCGAGGAGCTGGAGCGTAGCGCAGAGGGCTAATCGCGCCGCATGATGGAGTAAAAGCGTGAGTGACATCAGAACAGTGCTGATCACCGGCGCCGCCGGCGATCTCGGGTCCCGAATGCGCCGGTTGCTTAAGGACGCTTATCGCCTGCGCCTGACAGATCTCAAGCGGCCCACCAATCTCGCTCCCGATGAAGAGTTTGTGCAGGCCGACCTCGCTGATATCAGCGCGCTCGAAAAAGCGGTCGCCGGCGTGGACGGCATCGTGCATTTCGGCGGGTTCGCGGTGGAAGGCACGTGGCCGATCATCCTGCATGCCAACATCATCGGCTGCTACAATCTGTTTGACGTGGCGCACCGCAATGGCGTCAAGCGCGTCGTGTTCGCCTCATCCAATCACGCCATCGGTTTCTATCCGCGCCGCCGTCGCATCGGGGTCAACGAGCCGGTGCGTCCGGACAGCCGCTACGGCATGAGCAAGGCGTTCGGCGAAGCCGTCGGCGCGCTTTACGCCTACAAGCACGGCATGCGCGTGACCTGCATCCGCATCGGCAACGTGAGCGATGAGCCCGCCGACCGGCGCCGGTTGTCGATCTGGCTCAAGCCCGAGGACCTGGCGCAACTCGTGCACATCGGGCTCGATCACCCGGATATCCGGCACGAGATCTTCTACGGCGTCTCCGACAATGTCCGCGGCTTTTGGGACAATGAAGCGGCGTTCCGTTACGGCTACCGCCCGCAGGGAAAATCTGAGGACTATCGCGACGCCGCGCTGGCTGCACAGACGAAACTGCGAACCGATCCAATTTCCGAATGGTACCAGGGCGGTCCGTTCTGCAGCGATGAGTATGACGCGGAGGGCGATCCGTCGGCTGTGTGAGCGACGGCTCCAACAAGCCGCAAACCACGTGACGTTCGCAACAGTCGGCTCGGCTCTCATGGATGACAAACAGACGGGGCCGGCTTAGGCTGACGGCAGGCGGCGACTTCTCGATGTGCCCGTAAGAAGCTTTGAAAGCAACGGGCGGTCGGTTCTTGCGAACCGAACCGTACGGCAAAGAAATCAAAATCCGGGAGGAACTCGAAATGCGCGTCATCAACATTGCCGGTATGTCTGCCGCATCATGGCTCGCTGCGACTGTCGCTATTGCGACCACCGCGAGCGCGCAGGAGACCAAGCATTATCGCTTTGCCCATGATCAGCAGCTCAATTCCGGGTACAGCGTCGCCTACGATATTTTCTCGACCAAGCTCAAGGATTTGAGCAAAGGCAAGATGCTCGTCGATCAATATCCCGGCGCGCAATTGGGTCAGGAGCCGCAGCTTCTGCAGCTGGTCAAATCCGGCGACCTTGATTTCGCGATTGTATCGTCAGCCAACACTGCAACGATCTCGCCGCAGGCTGGCGTCATGTCGCTGCATTTCCTGTTCCGGTCCGAAGATCACAACATAAAATCCCTCGGCGATCAGAAAGTATTCGAGGCGATCAGAGATATGATCGCCGACACCACGCAGGGAATCCACGTGATCGGTCTTGGCACCCAGGGGTTCCGTCACCTTTATGGCAAGAAGCCGATACGCAAGGTCGAGGACCTTGCCGGCCTGAAGGTCCGCGTTCAGGCAACCGCCACCGAAGATACGATGTTCCCAGCCTACGGTGCGCAAACCGTCCACATGCCGTTCGGGAGCGTTTATACGTCGTTGCAAACCGGCGTTGTCGATTTTGCCGAGAATGCGGTCAATGTCTATCTCATCAACAAACACTATGAGGTTGCGCCCGTGCTTTCGATGAGCGAGCATGAGGCGAACAATGCGGTTGTCTGGATCAGCGATAAGCTGTGGCAGAGTCTGGACGCGGATCAGAAGCAATGGGTGCTGACCGCCGGCAGAGACGTCAGCGCGCAAGAGCCAAAGAGGGGGTTCGAGCTTGAGCGCCAGGCAGCGACCAAGCTTAGTGGAATGGGGGTCAAGATCGTCACCGACGTCGACAAGGCAGGATTTCAGAAAATCGCCAATCCGTATCTGGACAAGCTTGCGAAGGACCTCGGCCCACACGCCGACAAGGTCAAGACTTTGATCCGATCAATAAACTGAGCGCTTCCAAAGTAGGAGCGGAGCTAGGGCAGTCCTTCTAGATAGCCTGTTGGGGCGTGGGCGATGGGCGTTGCCGAAAGGCTGGTGTTGAACCGGGAGCGTCACCTGAAATGGCGGGCGTTCGACAAGCTCGAAATGGTGTTGATGGTTCTGTGCGGGCTGACGCTGTTAGGCTTCTCGGTTTCCGTCGCACTGGACATCCTCACGCGTACCCTGGGCCATCCCTGGCTGTGGCTCCAGGAGGTCACCTCGACGCTCTTCATTTACGGCATCTTTATTGGTGCGGCGGTCGCAACCCGGCGCAACGACCATCTCTATTTGACCGCCGTTTCAGACGCGCTGCATGGGACGCCGCGGCTGATCGTCGAAGTCGTGATCCGTGTGACCGTGCTTGTCGTCGCGATCTGCCTCGTCTATTTCGGTTACCTCAATTACCTGCGGGGTTTTGGCAGCTTCCGACTGCCATCCGGGACGCCGATCGCGTCGCTCTATGCCGCCATTCCGCTGTCCGGCGTCCTGATTGCGTTGTTCACCATCGAGCAGCTGGTCAACGGTTGTCGTCACGGGTTCGAATATCCCGAGCCACGAGACGGACCGGACTCCGCAACTCCCGTCGGGCCTGCCTGGTTGACGAGGGAAAACTCGTGAGCTCCCCGGTCGTCCTCGGTTTGATGACCTTCTGCTTTCTGTTCTTCGGATATCTCGGCGTTCCGGTTCCCTTCTCTCTGCTGGCTGGCGTGTTCGTCGGCGCGGCGCTCACCGACGTCTCACTCGCCGCAATAATTCAAAAGATGTTTGACGGTGTGGATTCCGAGGCACTGTTGGCCATTCCGTTCTTTCTTCTCGTCGGCGAGCTGATGAGTTCCGCGAACGTCGTGGTGCGGGTCGCCAACCTGTCGCTGGCACTCGTCGGACATATCCGTGGCGGCCTGTCGCAAGTCGTTACCGTCTTCAGCATGTTCTTTTCGGAAATGTCCGGATCGACCACCGCCGATGTCGCGGTCATCAGCCGCGCGCTCGGCGGGCCGATGAAGAAAGAAAACTACGATCCGGCGTTCATCGCTGCGATCATCGCCGCCGCTTCAACAATCGCCGCCCTGGTGCCACCCAGTATTACGGCGGTGGTCTACGGTGCTGTCGGCAATGTCTCGATCGCCGGGTTGTTCATGGCCGGCGTGGTCCCCGGGCTGATGATCGGTTTCGGTTTGATGATCTATTGCTATTTCTTCGGTCCGCCCGGACGGCGCGTCGCCCGGGCACCGTTCGGCGAAGTCGCGCGTGCCGCAAGGGACGCCGCGCTGCCGATGATGATCCCTGTCATTCTTCTGGGCGGGATCCTCACCGGCTGGTTTACGCCGACCGAAGCCGGCGTCGTCGCCGTTGTGTGGATTATCGTGGTGATCATACCGGCGCTGAATCGTCGGCATCTGCGGATGCTTCCGTACGATTTCTGTATGGCCGGCCTGATCTTTTCATTGCCTCTGATCACAATCGGCGCCGCCAACACGTTTGGCTGGATGCTGGCCTATATGCGCGGTGCCATCGTCATTGCCGACTGGATCACTTCAATCGCGGGAAACGATCCGCATCTGATCATGCTTCTGCTCGTGCTACTGTTCACGGTTATCGGCGACTTCATCGAGCCGGTGCCGACCATCATTATCTTCATGCCACTCGTGAACACACTGACACAGGTCGGCGACATCAACCCAGTCCACATGGGTGTGGTCCTGATAGCCACCCTCGCGTTCGGACTGATTACACCGCCATATGGTCTGGTTCTGCTTATGGCGTCGAAGTTTGTCGGCGTCCGTTTCTCGCACGCGCTACGCGCCGCCCTGCCGATCTACGTCGTATTCTTTGTCACCATCGCTTTCACCATCTTTTTCCCGCAGGTCGTCCTGTGGCTCCCCAAGCAGGTCATTCCCGCCTCGGTCGGCTGCTTCAAGGCGCCCGAGGGACCCGGCTACATTTGTCCCAAATAGGTGACCATCGCCGGCTATCGTTGGTTGGCGTGTGTGGCGCGCGCGATGGTGACATAAACCGCACCATCCTTCACCCGCACCGGAATGCGCCGCAGCCGCACGCGTTTGTCCGTAGGGTGCACCCCGGTGCGGATATCGAACTCAAATCCATGCCACGGGCAGATGATGTTCATCTGCGTCTTGGAGAACACACGCCCGCTGCTTGTTCCATCGCTTGCGACCGCCTCGAGCGCGAGCGGCAGCATTTTGCCTTGGCATACCGGCCCATCGAGGTGTGGGCAGCGGTTCTCATAGGCAAAGACCTCGTCGCCGAGCCGGAAGACGCCGATCTGCTGGCCCTCGATCTCCACCACCTTGCGGCCAGGATCATCCAGCGCTGCAACCTCGCACACCCGCACGTCCATCGCGTTCAGCCCTGTTGCGGGCGCGTACGCCCGTGCCACATGGAGAGATCAAACATGTTGAGGTCGGCGACGCGGATCATCTCACTCACCACGGTTGCGACATCCGTTGCCGTCACCTTCTCGGCAAGCAGCGGGGGCGGAAACGTGTCGCGCACCTCGCAGCGCAAGGCGTAAAGCCGCACGGCAGCGGTCATCACCGCGGCGAGTTCCTGATCCGTGAGATCGCCGTCGGCCGGCTGCGCTAGATCCTGTTCGGCCAGGGTCACGAACTGCGCGACACACGCAGCGGCGCTCACGCCACACCCGCTGCGGCGCGGGCGGCGAGCACGTCCTTGGCGCGGGGACGCAACCGCTTGACCGGCAGATTGAACACGCGCGCTGCATTCAGCCCGAGAATATTGCGCTTGGCCTGATCGCTGAGAAACGGCAAGGTCGTGATCGCGCTCGGCGGGTCGAAATCCCAATGCGGCCAGTCGGAGGCAAACAGCAGCTGCGTGTCTGCGTTGATCTTGCGCATGGTCATTTCCAACAACTCGAGATCGTTCCGCTCGAGCGGCTGACTCGAATAGTACATCTCGCGCATGTATTCGCTCGGCAGACGCTTCAGCCCCGGCGCCTCGCTTTGACGCATCATCACTTCATGGTCGAGCCGCTGCATCAGGAACGGAACCCACGCGAGCCCGCTCTCGACCCAGACCACCTTCATGTTCGGGTAGCGCTCGGGCATCGCGTTGATGATCCAGTTGGTCATATGGATCAGGTTGTAGTGCACGAACGAGAGCGCGTGCATGGAGACGAAGCGATTGAGCTGCGTGAAGGAGGGGTCATCCCAGTGCGGGCCGGCATGGAACACCAGTGGCTTGCCGGTCTCCTCGATCATGCTGAACAGGCGCGCATATTGGTTGTGATGCACGCCCTTGTGCCGCACGGCGCAGATCGTGAAGCCGATGATGCCCGGCCGGTCGCCATATTCGCGCACGAGCTTCTCGCACTCGACCGGTGAATTGAACGGCAGATAGAGCAGCGCGATGATACGCGGGTCTTCGGGCAGAATGCGCTCGATCAGCCAGCGCGCGTAGGCGCGCGCGAGCTCGACCTCGATGTCCTCCATCGGGTTCATGCCGAGGTGCAGCATCGCGGTGGGGAAGATCACCTGATAATCGAGACCCATGGTTTCGATCGTGCGACGCACGATCTGTACGAACCGGTGCCCGGCCTTGGCGGGATCGTCGGTCTGCTCCTGCGGGCCAGACTGATGCGGGATGCGCCCGGCCATTGCCTGAAACGTCATGCCAGGTTGCATGTTGATCAGTGGCAGCGACCCCGGGCGCAGCATTGCCTGCGCGGTCTGCTTGAGCACGTCGTTGCCGAGGAGGTCGATGATTTCCGGCCAGAAGCCGCCTTCCTGCAGGTGCGCGTCGACGTCGACGATCAGCTCGTAATCGTCGTGGCTCTGCGCCTGCACGGCGGCGCGCGCCAGGTAGGCACGCGTGTCGGTCGCAGCCGTAATCTCCGGAAGCTCGGGCAGCGAGGTCGCCTTGGGCGCGGCACGGTCCAGCATCGGTGGCCTCCCTGGTTTCAGTACAGCCTATCCGCCGATCAGCGCATTGACCATGGCGATGCCCTTGCTCTTGTCGTAGCGCTCATAAGCGCCGCTGATGATCACCTCGGGGGAGCCCGAGTGCAGGCGCTCGTAGAGCTGCTGGCGCCCACCGAACGAGTCTGCGGTCAATTCCCAGGCGAGCCGGCACAGCCGATGCCGGTAGGTGGCATCGACGTTGCGGCCGCGGCCATAGACGTCAAGCAGCGGCCGCAGCTCCGGCACGTCGAAATCCTCAGCCGTTGGTGCGAACACGGGTGCGCTGGTCGCCACATGCTCGAAGATGTTAATGATGCGCTCCGAGGTGAGGGCAATCAGCGGCCGCATATGCGTGGTGTTGCCCAGCATGTAGTGGCCGCCCGGGGTGCGCACGCAATCGACTTCGGCGGCGCGCAGCAGACCTTTGAACATGCCGGCGTAGGACGCGAGCTCGCCCATCTCCAGCGTCACGTGCGGGCGCTTGGCAATGCCGCCGGTCTCAGCGATCAGATGTGCCGTACCGATGATCAGCTCGAGCCGGGCGATTGCCTGCAGCACGCTGGCGTAGCCGGCCCAGGCCATTACCCGCGAGCGGAACAGCGCGTTCGCTTCCTTGGGGGTTCGCATGAGAAAGACGCGCTCCCACGGAATGAGCACGTCGTCGAAGATCATCAGCACGTCATGCTCGTCATAGCGCGTCGAGAGCGGATGATCGGCCGTCTGCGGCCGCAGGGTGAAGGGATCGCGGCAGATCTGTTTGATGCCCGGCAGATTGACCGGACAGGAAAACCAGAGCGCAAACTCTGGCTCGTCATCGGCGAGCACGTAGGTCGGCGCGACGACTACTTCATTGCTAAGCGGCCCCAGTGTCACGAAGCGGGCCCCGCGCACCACCAGGCCATTGTCGCGCTCAGCGACGATGCGCAGGCAGCGGTCCGGGTCCTGTTTGGGGCGCATGGTCTTGTCCATGTGCGGATCATGCAGCCCGTGCGACAGCGCGACATCATTCTGGCGCGCCCAGGTGAGATAGTTGGTGGCGTTGTCGCCAAAGCCTGCGTGCAGCGCGTTGAGCTCGTCGCGGGTATCATGGAAGCCGACGATCATGGCGGCGCAGAAATCCGGCAGCCGCCCGAGCATGCCAAAACTGCGCTCGGTCCAGATCTCAGTGTTGCGGCGGCGGCGCAACAACAACTCCGGCGTGGTCGGCGGCAGATAGGAGACCGAACCACGAACCCCGTCCGCATCCAGGTAGGTCATCACGTCTTGCGTCGCCGCCTGATGCTGCAGGTCGTAGAGGTCGGCGAAGGTGCGCACGACATTGCGGAATGCCGGATGCTGGGTGACGTCGGCGACTTTCTCGCCGTGCAGCCAGACTTCGCGGCCGTCGCGCAGGCTTTCGATGTAGCGCTGACCGTCCATGATGCCGGGCGCGACGCTCTTTTCGTCGCGCCGGATCGCCGCCGGGCTCTGCGGTGACATCTCGGGGTTCCTCCGTGGGCTCGCGGCACCGCTGGCAGCGGCGATCGATCTCATGCTTGCGGGAAATCTGTATTACAGTTATACGGATGTCAAGCAGCGCCGGAAGAACCAAGCCTTGGCCGCAAAACCGCAAGCAAGCTCGGAACGATGGTCACGCTGGCAGGACGTGCGGCCGCAATCCGTCTCGAGCCGCATTGTCGAGCAAGTGCGTGCTGCGCTGTTCCGCGGTGAGCTCAAGCCCGGCGATGTGCTCGGCTCGGAGAGCGATCTCGCCCGCAAATTCGGCGTGAGCCGCGTGCCGGTGCGTGACGCGTTCAAGACTCTTCAGGCGCTCGGCATCGTCGAAGTGAGGATGGGCGCCAACGGCGGCGCACGCATCGCCGCCGGCGATCCCAATCGGTTTGCCGACGCGCTTGCCGTACAGCTCAAGCTCGTCGGCATCAGCGTTGAAGAGATGTTTGACGCGCAGATCGCTGTCGAGGTGATGGCGGCGGAGCTCGCCGCCAAGCGCGCGACCGAGGGCGATCTCGAAGCCCTTCGCGCCATTGTCAGCGAGTTGCAGGCCTTGGCGCAAAGATCTTTCACCGCTGCAGCCGCGATGCGGTTTTCCGAGATCGCAATGGATTTCCACGCCGCGCTGGTCGAAGCCGCGCATAATCGTGCGCTGTCTGCTCAATTCAAGGCTTTGCGCTTCGCGCTTGAGCCGGTTTATGCGCGCCGCACCAGTAATGCGATTGCCAAGCGCGTGATCACCGCCGACAAGGCGGTGCTTGATGCGGTCGTGGCGGGCGATCCGGCGCGTGCCGGCACGCTGATCCGCAAGCGACTTGAGACGATCCGCGCGCATCAGCTGTTCGACAGCGTGAGCAAATAGAATGCGATTGATGCCGACCGTTTGAATCGAATTGCCCAGCCGCGCCTGAAGCGGCGGACGAAAGGGAGGACGTGCGTGATTATCGATTGCCATGGCCATGTCAGCGCGCCGGCGCAATTGTGGGCCTACAAGTCGGTGCTGCTCGCCTCGCGTGGCTCGCATGGTCGCGGTGGCGTGAAGGTTTCCGATGACGAGTTGCGCGCCGCGCTCAATCATTCCGAGATCGGCCCAAAGGGGCACCTCGATGCGCTGCACGACCACGGCACCGATGTGCAGCTGATTTCACCGCGGCCGTTTCAACTGATGCACAGCGAGAAACCGGCCAAGCTGGTGCGCTGGTTCGCGGAGGAATGCCACAACGTCATCTACCGGCAGACGCAGCTTTATCCCAACAAATTCTTCGGTGTCGCCAGCTTGCCGCAGGCGGCCGGCGCGCCAATCACCGACGCGCTGCCGGAGCTCGAGCGTTGTATCAAGGAGCTCGGGTTCGTCGGCTGCCTGCTCAACCCAGACCCGTACGAGAACTCGGGCGAGGAAGCGCTGGCGCTCGGCGATCGCTACTGGTATCCGCTCTATGAGAAGCTGTGCGAGCTCGACATACCGGCGCATATCCACACCACGAGCTCGCGCTCGGAACGCGTCAGCTATTCGGTGCACTTGATCAACGAGGGCACGGTCGCGGTGCTCGGTCTCCTCTCATCGGATGTGTTCAAGGATTTTCCCAAGCTGAAGATCATCGTCTCGCATGGCGGCGGCGCGATTCCCTATCAGCTGGGCCGCTTCGACGCGCCCTCCCTGCGCGGTCGCGGGTCAACGCGCTTTCGCGACCGGCTCAAGCTCCTCTACTTCGACACGGTGCTCTATACGGCGCCGGCATTGGAATTGCTGATCAAGACGGTCGGGCCGGATCGCTGCCTGTTCGGGTCGGAATGTCCGGGTGTCGGCTCGGCGGTCGATCCGGACACGGGCCACACCATGGATCACATCCGCCCCCACATCGATGGCTTCGCCTGGTTGAAGCCGGAGGAGCGGGAAATGATCTACAACGGTAACGCGCGCAAAGTGTTCAAGCTCAAGGTCTAGAGTGAGGGAGGTCTGTCATGGCCAAGATCGTATTGGGAATGGGCTCGTCACACGGGCCGATGCTGTCGACGCCGCCGGAGGAATGGGGCCAGCGGGTCGTGGCCGATAAGCGGAACAAAGAACATCACTACAAGGGCAAGACCTGGACCTACGAGCAGCTGGTCGAGGCCCGCAAAAACGAAGGTTTGCAGAAACAGATCGAGCTTCCGGTCTGGCGCGAGCGCCACACGGCCTGCCGCAAGGCTCTGGGCGAGCTCGCCAAGGTCTTCGCCGAGGTGAAACCGGACGTCGCGGTGATCGTCGGCAACGATCAGAAAGAAATCTTTCGCGACGCCTATACGCCGGCTCTCACGGTGTTTTGCGGCAAGACCATTACCAATACGATGTTCTCCGATGAGCGCATCGCCGCGCTGCCGCCAGGTATTGCGGTCGCGATCCCGGGGCACATCCCGCCGGGCGGCGCGACCTACCCGGGTGCGCCAGATCTCGCCCAGCACATCATCAAGTCGCTCACGTCTGATGAATTTGATGTTGCGACGTTGACGGAGCTGCCACACGATGAAACGCCGCACGCCTTCGGCTTCATCTATCGACAGATCATGTTGGATCAGGCGGTGCCCAGTGTCCCAGTGATCCTCAACACGTTCTATCCGCCCAACCAACCGAGCGTGCGGCGCTGCTACGAGTTCGGCGAGTCGCTGGTGCAGGCAATCGAGTCCTGGCCGAGCGACGCGCGCGT
>JAFAXD010000248.1 GCA_019241285.1 Xanthobacteraceae bacterium
ATCCGTGGAATACGCGGCGGCGGACATTTGATAGCTCCTGCTACACCCGATCGTGCACGATGCTCCGGCGGCTCGAGCGATCTGGAGCGCCCCCGGTGCGCCGGCGAACACCGCGCTGGCCGCCCAGCAGTGCCGAGCAAATAGCCCCGTATCGATCCGCCCTAGTTTGCGAACGAACCCACGCTGTCCGTCACGACTGACTCGCTCTGGGCGTACGGGTAGCGTCCCGCCTCGGTCGCAATCGGGCTTTCAAACGCCGCCTTGGCGCTGCTGCCCGGTTGTCGCGCTTGGCGCTGGACGCGACAATGCTGCTGCCACACGCGTCGCGCAGCGGCGCGATCGTTGTGCAGGGCGATCATGAACGATTCGGCGTTGGCCAATACTGCGCCCGCCCGGCGATCAATGTCTTCCAGATATGCTCGCCGCGCCCCTGCCTCTCGTTGCGCCGCTGTCTTGCGTTGCCGGGCGGCCCCTTCCAGCTGCGTCTGCACGCTGTTTTGCAGCTTGTCGACAGACAGCTGCAACCGCGTCGATATGACGTCGCGTGTTACCCCTCGTTCATGAGCGAGGCGCTCGATGAGATCCTGCGCAGAACCACGAACAAAAGCTGCCGCGCCAAAGATCTCTTGCAAACGCGCTTTGGTCTCTTCGCGATGCCGGGACATGACGCCAGCCCGGCCCGTTCGACCGTTTGCCAGCGTCGATTTCACCTTCGATCGCAACTCGACGATTGCCGCCAACCGAGCACGCTGTGCATCTTCGAATTGAGCGCTGATATCGGTGAGCTCGCTTGTCAGGGACATGTCCTATTTCCTTTTTCGAGCAACGTCGCAGTGGCAAGGATTGATTTTTGTCGTCGTACCCGGGGGCGCACAGCGCGGCGCCCCCAGGTACTGAGCGATCAGGCAGCTGAGGCCCCTGCCGTCAGACCGACCGCCTCCGCGTATTTAAGATAGGTGTCGACACCCGCGACCACGACGCGGGCCTCGATCGCCAGGAGTTCGATACCGACCAGCGACACGCGGGCCCAAGCATCGATGACGACGCCTTTGTCGAGGATACGATCGACGACTTCGGCGAGGCTGCTCGACGAATTCACCTTCTCAATAGCCATCCGCACTCTCCTTCTTCGTGTTGGGCGACACGTCCTCGCCCCTCATGGACGGCTTCATCTCTCTCCAATTTGAGAGCGCTTTACCACTGAGGAGATTCCCGGTGACCTGTGGGGTAATGCATGAAAAGTCGCCAGAAGGGTTTTGGTTGAGGGAAATCCCTCGGGCACCGCGGGAGGATGCTCGCTCGCGATCTCCTGAACACCATCCGGGCAGCAGGACAGTGCTGACGCGCGCGCGATTCCGCTGGCTGTCGGGCCCAATAGCCAAACGCTATTTGCCCGCGATGTATCGCTCCGAAGGACAACCATCTCGGCCGCAGGTCAGCGGGCTTTGATCGTGCAGCGGGCAGACTTGGACTTTCTGTAATGCTTCTACCGCCGACGCGCATTCCAGCTTGGAGACGACGTTCTGGCGATATCTTTCGACGGCCTTGACGCTCTTGGACAAATTGCGGGCAATCGTCTTGTTGGAGTGGCCAAGCCGCATCTGTTCAAGTGTCGCGCGCTCGATTTCGGTCAGCTTGGCAATCTGCACCTGCACGCCAAAGCAAAGTCGGCGCTTGAGAACCTTGTGTGCGTCCTCAAAGCAGAGACGCTCCAGCGTGTTGAGGAAGGCGTTATCGTCGAGCGGTTTCTCGAATACGGTCGAAGCCCCCATTTCCATTGCGGCGACCGCCGTCTGCACATCCGCATAGGCACTGATAAGAATTGCGGGAATTGAGCTCTTCTTGCGGATAATGCGCAACACCTCCAGCCCCGACAGCGAGGGCAGGCGATAGTCCAATACGATACAGCCGGGGCGATCGAGGCTCGCCTTGTTGAGCAGGCCCTCCGGGTTACCCCACGACTCGATGTGCAGCCCGACCGATCTGATCAACTCACACAATGAATTGCGAAATCGCTCGTCGTCATCGACAACGTAGACACGCGCGGCCATCGCGTTTCTCCCCCAAGCCTGCTGCGCCCTATTCCCGCGGCAAGACGATCTCCATGCAGGTACCGGATTTGCATGGGCGGTTGGAAACTTGCCCGTGATGCCAGCGGACAATGTCGCTCGCGATCGCGAGTCCAAGTCCGGCACCATCCGCCCGCGTTGTCACAAAAGGCTCAAACACCTTGTCACGGATGCCTTCGGGAACCCCGATACCGTTGTCCAAGACCTGGATCGTCGTCCAATTCGTGTCTTGCACTGCAACGCAAATGATCACGCGGCGCTTGGCAATGCCGGGATTGTCGACTGCAGCGATGCTGTTGATGACAAGATTGTACAACGCGGTCTCGAGAAGCTCCTTCACTCCGTAAACCTTGGGGCGGGCAGCTCGTGACACGAATCTCAGTTTGACCTGCTTGGCTTTGGCGAGAGACGCGACCCGCGCGATCGTGTCCGAGCAGACATCGACGAGAGATACGCTTGTCCGCGCCGTAGGCTTATGCTCGGTGAGCATGCGCATGTGGCGGATGATCGAAGTGGCGCGGATTGCCTCAGCTTTGATACTTTCGACGTGCTCGCCGATGTCTTTCGGGCTGACGACGGGCCCCGACAAGCGTCGCGACAGCATGTTCGCCACGTTGATGATGGTGCCAAGCGGATGATTGAGCTCGTGCGCGATATAAGCTGTCATCACGCGCATGGCCGTCTCGCGCTCCCACTGACGGCCAACACCGCTGTTAGCAAATTCCGACAGCTGTGTTTCGGGATTCGTCATTGAAAGGCGTCGCGGGCTGAAGTGCCACCCGTTATCGTTTTCGCGGCTTTCGAGCAAGCTGTTTGTTCGCAACCCGACAGAAATTCTAAATGTGCATCTGTTTCTTCTTTTGAAGCGGATCAAGCGAGAAAACGATCTACTTGAAATTTTCGACGACAGCGCAGTATCGAACGCAAAGCTAACGTATGGCGATCTAACACTCTTTAAAGTTTCCGCTTTCGGAACAGCATTGTGTACCAACGCACTGCAGCTACTCCCTGGCGGAGATCAAATTTGAGATTCGCCTTGCCGTTTAACTGATGAAACGGCCCCGTAACTTTGCGACCGGCAAAAGTTTATCGATCCTAACGTTGTTAGACAGTGGCGGAATATCAAAACCATCTCTCGCACAGGGCAACGAGGTTTGGAGCGCGACGGTACGTAAGTAGTAGCGACGACCAAACAAATTAGAGCGATCCGCGTTTTTGCGGGGGTCGATGTGAGGTTCGAAGTTTCCTTTGATGCGTGCGCCGCAGGATTGAAATCGGCCACACCGTGTGCCAACAGGGCCCGCATCCCGCACCCATTCACCACGAAGGCGTGGAGAAAATCGGCGATGGCGGGCGCGTAATCTTCACGTAATCTACGCGTGCCCATACGGGCGCGCCGCCCACCTGCGACTGTCCCGGTGCGTTTTGCAGGATCGGACGCCGCATGCTATCCGGCGGCCATGCACCCCATATTCCGTGCGCCCGGCAGCGGCGCCATTCCGGTCTACTTCATCGATGCGGCGAGCCTCGGTGCCGAACGCGACGGGCTCGATGCGGCCGCATGGCGTTTCGCCCGCGCGGCTGGGTTTGAAGCAAAGCCAGGGCGCATGCTGGTGCTCCCCGGAAAGGGCGGCTCAGGCGAAATTGGCGGCGTCCTGTTTGGCACCGACCCAGTCGATCCATTCGCGCCCGGGCGCCTGCCCGGCACGCTTCCGCCCGGAACCTATCGGTTCGTCAACGCGCCCGATGCGCGGCTCGCGGCGCTCGCGTTTGCGCTCGGCAGCTATCAGTTTGCCCGCTACCGCAAGGCGGACGAGCGCAAGGTCGCCCTCGAGCTGCCGGCGGGCGTCGACGCGGAGGACGCAACGCACATCATCGAGGCCGTGTTCCTCGCCCGCGACCTGATCAATACGCCGACGAACGACATGGGGCCGGCGGAGCTCGAAGCGGCGGCGCGCGCGCTCGCGACCCAACACGGCGGCAGCGTGCGATCCATCGCCGGCGACAATTTGCTCAGCGAGAACTTTCCGTTGATCCACGCTGTCGGCCGCGCCTCAACGTTGCCGCCGCGGCTGATCGATCTCACGTGGGGCAATGCCGACGACCCGAAGGTGACGCTGGTCGGCAAGGGCGTATGCTTCGATTCCGGCGGGCTCGATATCAAGCCGTCGAGCGGCATGCTGATGATGAAGAAGGACATGGGCGGTGCCGCGACCGTGCTGGCGGCGGCGCACATGATCATGAGCCGCGGGCTCAAGCTGCGGCTGCGCGTGCTCATCCCGGCGGTGGAGAACGCGATCTCCGGCTCGGCGTTTCGCCCGCTCGACGTCTATCCGTCGCGCCGCGGCCTCACGGTCGAAGTCGGCAACACCGACGCCGAAGGCCGCCTCATTCTCGCCGACGCCCTTGCGCTGGCCGACGAGGAAGCTCCGGACTTGCTGGTCGATCTCGGCACGCTCACCGGCGCCGCCCGCGTCGCCCTCGGCCCGGAGCTGCCGGCGTTCTACACCAACAATGAAGCGCTTGCGGCCGAGCTTCTCGCTGTCGGCCAGCAGGAGAATGATCCGTTCTGGCGGCTGCCGCTGTGGCAGCCCTACCTGAGCATGCTCGATTCGAAGGTCGCCGACACCAACAACGTCTCGAGCGGCGGCTTTGCCGGCTCGATCACCTGCGCGTTGTTTCTCAGCCGTTTTGTCAGCGGCGCCAAAGCGTGGCTGCACTTCGATATCTATGCCTGGAACGCCGCCGCCAAGCCGGGCCGCCCCGAAGGCGGCGAGTGCCAGGTCGCGCGCGCGCTCTATGCCTTCCTCTGCAAACGCTATGCTTGACGATTACGACCCACGTATCACCGCGGCGCGCCCCGACCTCGCCGCCAAATATCTCGAAGGCAAGGTCACGGCAGCGCGTTTTGTCGAAGGGACCGTGCGTGAGGTGCGCGACGCCCAGACGTCGGTGCGAGGGCAGCCCTCGCCCGATGCAGCGCTGACCACCGAAGCGCTGCGCGGCGACCAAGTCACCGTTTATGAAGAGACCGAGGAAGGCTGGTGCTGGGGCCAGCTCCTAAGTGATGGCTATGTGGGCTGGCTCTCGGCCAACGCGCTCAGCACGCCGGGCGCGGCGCCGACCCACAAGGTCGCGGCGCTGCGGACTTTGGTATTCCCGGCACCGTCCATCAAACATCCGCCGCTCGAAGGTCTGCCGCTTGGATCACGGCTTGCGGTGCTCGGCCAAGAGAAGGACTTCGCCGTACTCGCCAACGGCTATCTGCCGGCGCGGCACCTCGTGCCGCTCGATGCGGCCGAGCCCGATTTCGTCGCCGTCGCCGAGCGATTTGTTGGTGTGCCTTATCTGTGGGGCGGCAAGACCAGCCTCGGCATCGATTGCTCGGGGCTCGTGCAGGTCGCGCTCACCGCGGCCGGCATTGGTTGCCCGCGCGACAGCGACATGCAGGAGGCCACGCTCGGCGAGAGCGTGACGCCGGCGCCGCACTTCACCAACGTGCAGCGCGGCGACCTGATGTTCTGGAAGGGCCACGTGGCGATTGCGGTCAATTCGCACCGGATCATCCACGCCAATGCATTTCACATGGCGGTGGTGATCGAGCCGCTCGCCGAGGCGGTGGCACGCATCCGCGCTGCCGGGCTCGAGGTGCGCAGCGTCAGGCGCGTCGCGATATAGACTGTCGAGGCGTTCAAAACCGAGGCAGAATTTCAGCCCCAGTAAGCCCCAAATGATGGTCGGTGCTCCACACTGTCCTGATTTTCTTCTGCTGGATATACGCGAGCGAGGCCGCATCGACATAGGTTAGTTTCGCTCCACGAAACCGATCCAGAATTTGCACGGCGCGGCGATGGTCATCGGCCGTGACCGCGAGAAGATCGAGTCCTTTGAGAGTTATGAGGAATGCATGAAAGTCGCGCGCAGCTTCCTCGCCATGTCGATGCAAGAACCAGGAATACCCTTCGGAAACCACTAGCAACGAAGTTGTCCACGCGGTAGCTGCCCGTCCAAATAGCTCCGCGGCATGGGCATGCAAGCGGTCACGCTTCGTAAGCGCCGCGATGAAAATTCCGGTATCGAGAAAAACCCTTCCGCTCACGGACTTTGTCGCCCGTACACGACCTCGTCGACGCGCGCGCTGTCGTCTGGCTCACCGTCGACAATGCCCATGTAGCGCATCCAGGGTCGGTCGCTGTCCTCGGCAGCGACCGCTTCTGCAATACTCCGGCGACAAAGCTCGGCCAGCGATATGCCGCGACGCTTTGCGACCCGCTTCGCCCGGACGTAAAGAGCCTCATCGAAGGAAATCTGGGTACGCACCATGTTATCACATCTCCATTGTGATGATAACACGGCAATATATGGGGAGCAACGGGGCGAATGCCAGTCGCTACATCGCAGATTTAAGCCGCCGTCGCCGCCTTGCGCCCATACGTGCGCTCGAACATGTCCTTGATGTGCTCCCCCATAGGGCAAGGTGGGTAGAGCGGCGTCGCGCCTTCGGCCAGGGAGGTCGGTAGGCAGGCGACCTGATAGTTGTAGTTCGGATTGAAGAAGGACGCGACCGAATAGCGGTCGCGATTAACCGTCCTGCTGGCTGCGCGTATTTGCTGATCACTCATAATGAAGGATCGTGAACACAATCCGCTCGACGATGCCATCGATCTTTGGCCCCGACTTGGCCCCATGACCTCGTCCCGAGAACACGCCGTTGATCAGGAGCATGGCGGCCCCGTGCACGCCGGCCCAGGCAAAGCGAAGCGCCTCCTCGTCCCGGACATCGGTTCCGCGCGCTTGCGCCACGGCGTTGACCAGTTCCGCAAACGCCGTGTCGCCCGCCTCCTTCAGCCGCGGGTTGTTCCCATCCACCCGATCGGAGTGAAACATCAGCTCGAAGATCGCGGGATCGCGCAGGGCGAATGCCACATAGCCCCGGCCGATGCGCTTCAACGCGTCGGGCCCCGTTGCGCCGCCGCGCTCCTGGCGCATCGACAAGGTCAACCGGTCGAAGCCGCGGGCCGCAACCTCGCTGAGCAACCCGGTGACATCGCCAAAATGATGCCCGGGCGCGCTGTGCGCGACGCCGGCGCGGCGCGCGCACTCCCGCAGAGAAAAGTCATGTACGCCGACTTCGCGGACGACCGCCTCCGCGGCCGCGGCCAGGACTTCGGGAAGGTTTCCGTGATGATAGGGGCGCCGGGCCGGCTTGGTCATGACGGGACTGTGATGGCAAGACTCCTGGCTTCATCTTGACACTGGACAAATGCGGAGGCAATTTGCAAATCGGATTGTGACACTGTCCTGATTGGAGCAAAGCCGTGCCGGAAGTCTCACCCGATCAGGTGTTTCGTGTGGCCAACACGCTTGCACTGCTGGGCTGGCTCAGCCTTGGCACGGGCGTCGTCCTGGGCTGGCACAGGCTGCGCACGCTGTTGGCCGGGCGCGCGGTTCCGCTGCTGCTGTCGGCGGGATACGTCGCCATCCTGGGCGCGCGTTGGAGCGGGAGCTCCGGGAGCTTCTCCTCGCTCGCAGGCGTGGCGAGCCTGTTCCAGTCGCCGTGGCTGTTGCTGGCCGGCTGGGTGCATTACCTTGCCTTCGACCTGTTCATCGGCACCTGGATCGCCGCCGATGCCGACGCGATCCAGGCGCCGCGCTGGATTTTGATCATCGTACTGCCCGCGGTTTTTCTGTTCGGGCCGGCGGGATTCCTGCTGTGGTTTCTGCTCAAGGCGTCGATCCTGTCACCATGGCTCATGGAGAAAGGGATTCCGTCATGACAACTGCTGTGCAAGCCTACGCCCCCACGGCCGTTTCCCGCGCATCATGGTTTGAACGCGCTACGCCAGGACAAGCCTTACTGATCGGCGCCGCCCTGTTTCTGTTGTTGGCGATGCTGCCGACGTTTCTGACAATGGCCATCGAAGTGCGTACGCTCAACGGCATCAATGTCTGGATCAAGCCGGCGAAGTTCGAGTTTTCGGTCGCCGTCCAGTTTCTGACCGTCGCGTGGTTTCTACAACTTCTGCCACCTGAACAACGCGCCAGCCGGCTGGCGACCGGGCTTTGTCAAACAATGGCCGCGGTCGGCATATTGGAGATCGCCTACATCGCCCTGCAAGCGTCCAAGGGCGAAGCCTCGCATTTCAATTCGTTGACGCCGCTGAGCCTCGCGCTCTATTCGCTGATGGGGATCGGCGCCATCACGATGCTGTCCATCTCGGGCTGGCTCGGCATCATGATCTTGCGCCATGGCGACAGCAGCAAACCTTTCGTCTCCATAACGGGATTGAGTCTCATCGTCGGCAGCCTGCTCGGCGCGCTGACCGGCATCTTCATGTCAATGCATCACGGCCACTGGGTCGGCGGCTTGCATACCGACGTGGGCGGATTGCCGACCTTCGGCTGGTCGCGCAGCGGCGGCGATCTGCGGGTCGCGCATTTCTTCGGCATGCACATCATGCAGGCTGTGCCGATCGCGACCTGGCTCACCGGCTTTGCGCTCCCGCGATCACAGCTAAAGGCTGCGGGCCTTATGCTGCTGGGCGCCGCCATCCTGGTCGCCGCCGGCACGTTCGCGCAAGCGGTGACGGGGCACCCATTCATCGCGCTGGGTTGAAGGTTTCTCGGACCAAGCATTTACAAACTCTGAGATCGAACCAAACACGATGCTGGAAAGCCCGCTCAGATTACGGCACCTCGCGTCGGCGCTTGGCGACTAGCGTGGCACGGCGATAGAGTGCCGCGCTCAACGAAATTCGCGCCCGCACGATCTTGCCACCTCTTCTGCCGACTCGCTTGCCCATGCCACACCGACGACTCGGACTACGCTTGCCGCTCGCTTCCGCAGATTCTGGAAGATCGCCATGAAAATCACCAGCGTCGAGCCGATCCTGATCAGCGTGCCCTATGACCGCGGCGGCGGGCCGGTGCCGAAGGCGGACGCCGTGCCGTGGCGCAACATGGACACGCTGCTGGTCCGGGTCGAGACCAGCGACGGCATCACCGGCTGGGGCGAGGCGTTTGGGTTCGGCGCGTGCATCGCGACGCACACGGCGGTTGCCAAACTGGTGGGACCGCTGGCAGTCGGGCGCGATCCCGGCGACATCGCGGCGTTGATGGAGGACCTTGCGCGCAAGCTGCACAACTACGGGCGCAACGGGCCGGTCTCGTTCGCACTCTCCGGGCTCGACATCGCGCTGTGGGACATTGCCGGGCAGGTCGCGGAAAAACCGCTCTATCAGATGCTTGGCGGCGCGAACATCACGCGCGTGCCGGCCTATGCGAGCCTGTTGCGCTATGGCAGCGCCGACCTGGTTGCGCGCAATGCGGCCCGCGCCATGGAGCGGGGCTATGCGCGCATCAAACTTCATGAAATCACGGTCAGCGAAGTTGCTGCTGCGCGCCATGCCATCGGCTCGGACACGCCGCTGATGGTCGACACCAACTGTCCGTGGTCGGCGGATGAAGCGATCGCCATGGCGCGCGCGTTTGCGCCGTACAATCTCTATTGGTTCGAAGAGCCGGTATGGCCGCCGGATGATTATGCGGCGCTCGCCCGCGTGCGCAGCGCCGGCGTGCCGATCGCGGCCGGCGAGAATGCCGGCACGCCGATCGAGATCAAGCAACTCATCGACGTCGCCAAGGTCGATTTCGTGCAGCCGAGCGTGACCAAGATCGGCGGCGTAAGCGAGATGCAGCGGCTGACCGCGCTTGCCGCCGCGCACGGGACCAAGCTCGCACCGCACTCGCCCTATTTCGGGCCCGGCCTCGTCGCCACCATCCACATCTGCGTGAGCCTGCCTCAGCCGACCTTTGTGGAGCGCTTTTATTGCGACCTCGAAGCAAGCCCGTTCGGCGACCAGGTCAACGCCGCGGACGGGTACATGGTGGTCCCGCAAGGACCCGGGCTTGGGCATAAGGCGGTAATCGCGCGATACCGGGTAGATG
>JAFAXD010000445.1 GCA_019241285.1 Xanthobacteraceae bacterium
CCAGCGTTTGGGCTGGCGTCCTTCCGCGATCAGCCGCAACTCGCGGGTCAGAATGCGGCGCCAGAGGATGATCGCCGCATCGGAGCGTCCGAGAAACTCGTGCGTGCGATCCTCGATCCGGCCTTGGCCGGCTTGGACGGCGATGTCCTGGACGACGGCGAGATCCGGGTGGCGCACGTCCTGAAAATGCACCTTGCCGCTCCATAGATCCTCAACCACCTGAAGGACGGGCGGCGCTTGGGCGCGCTTGCGATCAAGCTCGGCGCGCTTCTCGAGAAAGATCTCGGCGTCTTTGCCTGTAACCCGCGCTTTGCTCGTCAGCACCCAGAGGCAGTTCTCGTCATCGACGGGCGTGAAACTGAAGGTGATTTCGGGCCAGCCGCCGACGCCATCCATGCCGGAGAGCGGAGGCACGATGACCCGCACGATGTTGGGGGCATAGTGCAGGGTGTGGCGGACCATGCCGCTAGCGCGCCGGCCGAACCGCAGGATGCCCCAGTCTTTCTCCTCGGCCGTGATGACCGGCAGATCCTGCGACAGCTTGGCGTGCGAGCCTCCGGGCGCGTGCGTGAAAGCGACGTGCACCTCATCCATGCTGTTTTCAAAGCACTGCAGATAGTTGCATGGCACCTGATAGACTGGCCACGGATCGATAACCCCGTCGCCGGCGGATTCCGGATAAGGTGGGAACGGCGGCGGGTCGCCTTCGCCGAAATAGGCGAAGATCAACCCCATATGCTCACGGGTCGGATAGGTCGGGATCTGCACCCTGCGGTTATATCCCGCCTCCTCTGCGGGCTGCTCGACGCACTGACCACTGCAGTCGAACTTCCAGCCGTGATAGACGCAGCGGATGGCGTCGTCCTCGACCCAACCGAGATGCATCATGGCGCCGCGATGGGGACAGCGCTGGGCGACAACCTGCGGCTTGCCCGAGTGTCCCCGGTAGAGCGTGTAGTTCTCACTCATGATCCGGATCGGCTTGGCGCGCCCCGCCGGCAGGTTGGCGCTGTTGTCGAGCGCGATCCAGAACTGGCGCATGAATTTGCCGCCCGGCGTGCCCGGCCGGGTGCTGGCGATATCTATATCGGGTGTGCGGATGTTGGTGGTGTGCGCGGGCTCGGCGCGCGATTCCGCCAGCGTCATGGGCAACCTCCCTGCTCGCGCGTGACCGAGTCTCGGCGGCTCGGATTTGTTATCGCCAGTCTATCTTCGAACATGTTCGATAGACAAGGCCGCGGCGCTGCGAAGCCGCGTCACGGGCGCGACTTCGCCGAGCACAGGAATGTAGCGACGGATCAGCCCGCGGCTGCGGCAGCATCCACAAAACCGATCACTGATTCGAGCCGGCCGTCGTCGGCGACAACGACGAAGTCCGTTCCGCCCAGATAAAGCGGCGCATCCGGCGTACCGCCGGCGGCCCAGCTGAACCGGGCATAGCCATTGTGCGCCTCGATCCCGCTCTTCAGCGCGACCCTGTAGCCCGGAAACTGGCGCTGCGCCGCGTCGATCATCGCGTCGATGGCATCATGGCCTTCGCCATGCCGGTGCGCATCGCGATAGATACCGTCCTCGCGCCAAGTGCTTGCGATCAGGTCACGCCGGCGCTTGGCATCGCGCTCGTTCCACGCCGCGACGTAACGCACCACGACTTCGTTGATGTTGCTCATGCCGGATCTCCTTTCCGATGCTTGCTATTCTCAGCATGAAAAGAGCTACCCACTTGCTGAAGGCAGAGCGATTACCTGCGGGGTAGTGTGATCGGCTTTTACTGATCAACGCTGTAATCTAGCCCTATTGCTGGAAAGTGTTCGAGGAACAGCCATGCATATCTCGCCGTATATCTCTATTGTCGTCATGTTCGCACTGGCGACTCTGCTCCAGCCCGTCGCCGGCGCGGACAGCAACGACGTGCCCCGCAGTCAGGATCGAGCCATGCCCTCCGATATTGATCCCCAGTCGGGCTTCCGACTGCCATTGCCCAAGCGCGAGGAGTTGGATGAGGCCGGCCGCGCGGCCTACGACCGGGCCGTTACGCCCGGCCGCACCATCGCCGGGCTGCAGGGGCCGGCAGGGGTGCAGCTCTACAGTCCGAAGATTGCTCCGCATGTCAGTGCCATCAACCAGTACCTACGCTATGAGGCCGGCTACTCTCCGCGCGTGCGCGAAATCGCGATCCTGACAACGGCGCGGGAAATGGACAGCCAATTCGAATGGGTGGCGCACGAGCCCGAGGCCCTGAAAGTGGGCGTGCCGGAAGCGGTGATCGACGCCATAAAATACCGTCGCGACACCGGCGGGCTGGATGCCGGCGACGCCACGGTCATCGAGCTCGGTCGCGCACTGTGGCGCGACCACAAGCTCAGCCCGGACCTGTTTGCGCGGGCCAAGACCCTGTTCGGACCGCACACACTGATCGACCTGGTGCTGTTGATGGGGAACTATGCAGGAACCGCAGCCCTGCTTTCCGCGGTAGACATGCAGCTTCACCCCGGGAAACAGCCATTATTGCCAATCCCATAGGCGAAATTCGACCATGAGTGTCATCCGGGCGCAAAAGCTCGGCAAAAATGTGCAAATTTCCTTAACGAAAGGCTCGATGCTGCCTTAGTTGCTCTGTTTTTATAGAAGCGGGTTAAGTGGGGGTGTTTTATGCGTAACAACCGGACAGAGCGATTTCGGCATTCGGCCCTCGAATGCCTGAACATGGCCAAAGCCACCACCGATGTGCGGGCACGGCAAACGCTGCTGTGCATGGCCGAGGTTTGGACCAAGCTGCTGGATCAGCGCTGCTCATCGAGCGGCGTCGACGGACTCGTTGATCTCCTGGATACCGCGCCGGTTCCGCGCGAGGCGGCTCAGAACGCTGGCTGAAGGCACCGCTCGTCTCAGCAGAACACGCGTGAGATCGGCCGGCGAAAAAAGAAGGGCCGTCCGCGATCGCAGACGGCCCAAGTCTAGGGAGGAACGCTAAACAGGCGGCTCGGGAAGGAGCGCTGCCTGTCGCGTTGGAAATGTGTGACGAGCCCTTTTGGTTTCAAGTGCGATGCAATGGCGCACACGTAGATCGCACGGTTGTCGAGAATCCAACAGTCACCAACAGATGCGATGATGTGTTGTCATCGCGGACGCGCTGCAAGGCGCGTTACGAGGTTGCTGACCGGTAATCCTTGAAGCGGCTGGTTCGGCGCCTATACTGGATCAAACAACAAGCCGTCGTGCGGCGCTCGAATGCGAGCGCGAGGGAGGATCTGCGTGGAAGCGCTCGAAGTTGCGGTGATCGGCACCGGCTGGTGTGGTGGAATTCGCTCGGAGACCCTGTCGCGCTCGGCGCTGGTGAAAAAGCTGCATGTGTGCGAGATCCGGCCTGAGCGATTGAAGGAAATCGCCACGCTGACGAAAGCGGCGACGGCGACGCTCGACTATCAAGACATTGTGAGAGACCCGAATATCGCGGCGGTCTATATCTCGACCACGCCTGAGCAGACGCATTATCCGATTGCACGCGATTGTTTGCGGGCCGGCAAGCATGTGTTTCTGGAAAAGCCGATCGCACTGGAACTGTTTGAAGCCGACGAGCTTATCACCCTCGCCAAGCGCAACCGGGTGAAATTCACCATCGGCTACTCGCAACGCTTCAATACCAAATATGCCTACGCCAAGAAGAAGATCGTCGACGGCACGCTCGGGCGACCGGTGAGCGCGGTGGTGAGCCGGCATCTCTCCCGCAGTTTGGGCAAGAAGATCGCGAGCCGGGTGAAATTGTCACCGGCCGCCATGGAGGCAACGCACGACCTCGATTTCGTGTTCTGGCTGCTGGAGCCGGCAAAGCCGGTACGCGTTTATTCGCAGGGCGCCTATGGAGTGATGCAGCCGGTCAACGGATCCTATGACAGCATGTGGACCACGGTGACCATGGATACCGGCGTCCTGGTCGTGGTTGGCGCCGGCTGGAACCTGCCGCCCGGGTACACGAACTTTTCCTCCACCTGGATCGAGATTACCGGCACCGAGGGCGCGCTGATTCTTGACGATACGCACCGCGACGTCTGGCTCAACACCATGGACAAGGGAACGGTATTCCCGATGTCGACGATGCCGGGCGAACAGGTTGATCACGTGTATGCGGGAGCGATGGGGCCGGAGACGATCTACTTCCTGGAATCGATCATGCTGGATCGGCCGGTCATGGTCAGTCCCGAGAGTGCGCGCATGGTGATGGAGGTCTACACGGCCGCCGATCTATCAGCGGAGCGTAACGAGCCGGTCGATATTCCATTATCCAATGAGGCGCGCGCCGCGGTGGCCGCAGCAGCAAACCTCTAAACGCACAGGGCAGTTGCATTTCCGCATGGGTGGAATGGGATGGCGTTCGAGTTGTTTATGCGCGTCGACGATTCCTTCCGACGTCATCGCCGAACATAAACTCACGTTCCCGTGAGAGCTCACGCGCAGGCGCGGTCGAGGCTTTTTAGAGCGCTTCGAAAGCAGTAATCATGCGCAAAGATGTCCAAGCAAGTCTGAGCAGCGGGAGATGTGAATGATTAAGCTCACCGTCAACGGCAAGACCCACGAGGTAGACGTCGATCCTGATACCCCGCTCCTCTGGGTGATCCGCGAATGGGTAGGTCTGACGGGAACCAAATATGGCTGTGGCATTGCACAATGCGGTGCCTGCACGGTTCACATCGACGGCGTGGCCACGCGCTCCTGCTCAATCCCGGTGAGCGCAGTCGCCAATAATCAGATCACCACGATCGAAGGCCTCGCCCAAAGCGGAACGCCGCATCCGGTGCAGAAAGCCTGGGTGGCGCTCGACGTGCCGCAATGCGGCTACTGCCAGAGCGGAATGATCATGGCGGTGGCGGCCCTGCTCAAGGAAAACCCGAAACCGACCGACGCCGATATTGACGCGGCGATCACCAATATCTGCCGGTGCGGCACCTATCAGCAGGTGCGCGAGGCAATTCACGCCGCCGCGAGCGCCTGAGGGAGGGACCCATGAACGCCATGCCGAAGTTCAATCGCCGTACGTTCCTGGTCAGCTCAGTGGCTGCCGGGCTGTCGCTCGGTTTCCACATCCCATTCAGCGATGAGGCGCACGCGCAGGACGCCACCCCGGAGGTCAATGCCTGGGTGGTAATCAAGCCGGACGACACGGTGGTCATCCGCATTGCCCGCTCGGAAATGGGCCAGGGCACGCGCACCGGGCTTGCCCAGCTGGTGGCGGAAGAGCTGCAGTGCGATTGGTCGAAGGTGACGACCGAATACCCCACACCTGGTCAAAATGTTGCGCGTAACCGGGTGTGGCAGAATTTCTCGACCGGCGGCAGCCGCGGCATCCGCGAGTCGAACGAGTACGTGCGCAAGGGCGGCGCAGCCGCCCGCATGATGCTCATCCAAGCCGCGGCGAACGACTGGAACGTTCCGGTCGCCGAGTGCCGCGCTGAAAACAGCGTCATCACACACCAACCGAGCGGGCGGAGCACGACCTATGGCAAGGTCGCCGAGGCCGCGAGCAAACTCGAAGCCCCCAAGGACGTGCCGCTCAAGGCTGCCAAGGATTGGACCATCGCCGGTAAGCCGCTCAAGCGGCTGGACACCGTCGCCAAGACGAACGGAACGCAGGTCTACGGCCTCGACATCAAGCTTCCCGGCATGCTGGTGGCGTCGATCAAGGAAAGCCCGCTGCTCAACGGCAAAGTGAAAAGCTTCGATGCCAGCAAGGCGGAAGGCAGGCCCGGCGTGCGCAAGGTCGTGCAGGTCGGCGACAACGCCGTCGCAGTGATCGGCGACACCTTCTATCAGACCAAAACCGCGCTGGCCGACATGCCGATCGAGTGGGACGGCGGCGAGAACGTCAAAGTCTCCAGCGACACCATCGCGGCCATGCTCAAGGAAGGGCTCGGCGCCGAGCAGGCCTTTGTCGGCAACAAGGCGGGCGACGCGAAGGCCGCGCTCGCCAGCGCCACGAAGCGCGTGGAAGCGGTCTACAGCTATCCGTTCCAGGCCCATGCCACCATGGAGCCAATGAACGCGACGGCGCTCTACACGCCCGAACGCTGCGAGGTGTGGTGCCCGACGCAAAACGGTGAAGCCGCGCTGGCGGTGTGCGCCGAAGCGGCTGGGCTACCAGTCGCGAAATGCGATGTCTACAAGCAGGACCTGGGCGGCGGGTTCGGCCGACGCGGCATGAGCGACTATGTGCGCCAGGCCGTGACGGTCGCCAAACAGATGCCGGGTACGCCGATCAAATTGATCTGGTCGCGCGAAGACGACATGACGCACGACTTCTACCACCCGATCTCACAGTGCAAGCTGAGCGCGGGCTTCGATACCGCCGGCAATCTGACGGCGCTGCACATGCGGATCTCCAGCCAGTCGATCATGGCCTATGTGTTTCCGCAGAACCTGCAGAACGGCATGGATCCGGCGGTGTTCCAGGGGCTGACACCGAACAGCCCGGAAGGTCATTTCGGGTATTCGATCCCGAACCTGCTGATCGACCATGCGATGCGCAACACCGCAGTGCGGCCGGGCTTCTGGCGCGGGGTCAACACCAACCAGAACGCCATCTACGTCGAGTGCTTCATGGACGAGTTGGCGCACGCGACGGGCCAGGATCCTCTGGCGTTTCGGCAGAAGCTGCTGGCGGACCACCCCAAACACCTCGCCGTGCTCAACGCCGTCGCCGAGCGCGCCGGCTGGGGCAAACCGGCGCCGGCCGGGATCTATCGCGGCCTCGCGCAGTTCATGGGCTACGGCAGCTACGTGGCCGCGGTGGCGGAAGTCTCGGTCAACAACGGGCAACTGAAGGTGCACCGCATCGTGGCAGCCACCAACAGCGGGCACGCGGTGAACCCGGCGCAGATCGAGCGCCAGGTCGCCGGCTCGTTTGTCTACGGCTTGTCGGCCGCGCTCTACGGCGAGTGCACCGTCAAGGACGGCCGCATGCAGCAGGAGAACTTCGATACCTACGAGGTCATGCGCATGGACGAGATGCCGAAGGTCGAAACGATCGTCATGCCGTCCAACGATTTCTGGGGCGGTGTCGGCGAGCCGACCATCTCGGTGGCCGCACCGGCAGTGCTCAATGCGATCTTCGCCGCTACCGGCAAGCGGATCCGCGAGATCCCGCTCAAGAACCACGACCTGAAGACGGCGTGATCGCATGCGCTCTCCCCGCCCGACATTCGGGCGGGGATGTTGGTGCGTCCTGCTAGACTGACAGCATGCCAAAGACCCACACAGTCAGCCGGCGGGCGGTTCTCAAATCTGCGGCGGCAGCTTCTGCAGCCGCCGCTTTTCCGGCGCCATCAATTGCGCAAAGCGCGGCGCGCGTTGTTGTTATTGGCGCTGGTTTCGCGGGCACGAATTGCGCCCGTTCCTTCAAGATGTTGAATCCGACGTGCTCGGTCACGCTCGTCGCCGACGGCGACACCTACACAGCCTTTCCGCTCAGCAACGCCGTGCTTGCCGGTTTGCGCCCGCTCACGGCCCAGCAGTTTGGCTACGACAAGATCGCCGGGTCGGGCGTGGAGATTGCGGCTGGACGGGTGACCGGAATTGATCCGCAAGCCAGGACGGCGAGGCTCGGCGATGGCCGCAGCATTCCGTATGACCGACTGGTGATTGCGCCCGGCATCGACGTCAAGTTCGATGCGATCAAAGGCTACGGCGAGGCCGCGGCCGAGGTCATGCCGCACGCCTGGACCAACGGGGCGCAAGTCGCGTTGCTGGCCAAGCAGCTTGAGGCCATGCCGGAGGATGGCGTCGTCGTCATTTCCGCCCCGGTCGCGCCGCTGCGCTGCCCGCTCGGCCCCTACGAGCGTGCCAGCATGATGGCGTTGTTCCTGAAGGCCAGGAAGCCGAAAGCCAAGCTGATCGTGCTCGACTCCAAAGACTCCTTCATCCTGCAGAAGCAGTTCGAAGCCGCTTGGGCCGAGCTTTACCCGGGCCTCATCGAGTGGATTGGACTATCGCAAGGCGGCAACCTGACCGAGGTCGACGTCGCCAACAAAACGCTGATCACTGATTTCGAAAGCTACAAGGCAGACGTCGCCAATGTGATCCCGCCGCAGCGGGCCGCGGAGATTACATCGACGGCCGGGGTCGCCGACCGCACCGGATGGTGCCCGGTGGACCCGATTACATTCGAATCGCAGCTGGTGCCAAATATCCACGTGATTGGCGATGCGGCCATTGCCGGCGCCATGCCGAAGGCCGCCTCCGCCGCTTCAGCAGAAGGAAAGATCTGCGCCGCCGCGATTGCCGAATTGCTTCAGGGCAAGACGCCGCAGCCGCGCGAGCTCGGAAGCAGCTGCTATAGCTTGATCGCACCCGATTTTGCGTTGGCGATTGGCGACAAATACCGGCCGACGGACGGCCAGTTCATGGAGGTCGAGGGAAACGCGACATCAACCCCGGCCGACGCAACGGCGGCGCAACACGCACAGGAGGCCAAGTCCGCGGATGCCTGGTTTGCGGCCACGACACGCGAGACATTCGGGTAGCTGGCTCGCCATGGCGGCGGCGCTGTGCACCATCGGTGGCGCCCGCGCCGGCGCGGATGAGCTGCGGCCCTACACCGTGGTTGGCGATGCCATCCCCGCGCCATTGACGGGTGCGCCCGGCGACCCCGAGCGCGGGCGCGCCATCGTTGGCAATCGTCAGGTTGGGCTTTGCCTGCTGTGCCACACCGGTCCGTTTCGCGAGGAGCACTTCCAGGGCAACCTCGCGCCTGATCTGACGGGTGCGGGCGCACGCGCCTCCGCCGGACAGCTGCGGTTACGAATTGTTGATGCAAGCCGGCTCAACCCCGACACCATCATGCCGCCCTACTATCGGGTGGACGGGCTCGAGCGGGTCGCGGCAAACTTTCGCGGCAAGTCGATTCTGTCGGCGGAACAAATCGAAGACGTGATTGCTTTCCTGGTCACGTTGAAAGATTAGCGGCATGGACCAGAGCCGACGCGAACTCCTCACAGGCGCCGCCGCGTTCGCCGGCGGATTGTTGCTGGTCAGCGCGCGTCCGGCCGACGCTACGCCGGCTTCGATGCAAGCCGCCATCCGCAACATGCTCGGTGACGTTGAGATCGGCAAAGGCAAGGTGTCATTGGATATCGCGCCACTGGTCGAGAACGGCAATGCGGTGCCGATGACGGTCGCGGTCGAGAGCCCGATGACGGCGACAAACTATGTCAAAGCAATTCATGTCTTCAACGAGAAGAACCCGAAGCCCAATGTCATCAGTATCCATCTTGGTCCGCGTGCCGGGAAGGCCAGCATCTCGACACGGATCCGTCTCGCCGACTCCCAGCGTGTGGTGGCGATCGCGCAAATGAACGACGGCTCGGTCTGGTCGGATGAGGTCAATGTCATCGTCACCCTGGCGGCATGTGTGGAGGGCTTGTGATGGCGAAACCGCTCATCAACGTGCCGGCCAAAGCCAAGCGCGGCGAGGTGATTGAGATCAAGACGCTGATCTCACATGTCATGGAAACCGGATTTCGACACTCCAACATTGGCGAATTTCTGCCGCGGGATATCATCACCCAGCTCGTTTGCCATTATAATGGGGAGGAAATCTTCCGCGCCGATCTGTTTCCCGCCATCGCGGCAAACCCTTTCATCACATTCCACACGGTAGCGACCGAGAGCGGCATGCTCACGTTCGAATGGACCGGCGACAACGGTTTCTCCGCTACCGGGCAAGCCAATATCGCGGTGGTGGACTGAGCCGGTCGATGACGGAAATCGCGTTTGCCTTCCGATGCGTGCTGAGCTCAGTGCTGATCGGCACAACGCTCGCCGCGGCGGGCGAGATACCGATGTCGGAGCGGCGCTCCGGCTACGACATGATGAGCGCCGACACCAAGGCGATGCAGGATGACGATACGGCCAATCCGGCGAGCCTGTGGGTGCTGGAAGGTGAGACGTTGTGGAGCACGAAAACCACGAACAACAAATCATGCGCTGACTGCCACGGTGACACAGCCCAGAGCATGAAGGGCATCGCAGCGCGCTACCCGGCTTTCGACACCAAGCTCAATAAGCCGATCGATCTCGGTCAGCGCATCAATTTGTGTCGTGCCGAGCACCAGAACGCTACGCCGTTTGCACCTGAGAGCAGAGAGCTATTGGCGCTGACGGCGTTCGTGGCGCGCCAGTCGCGTGGCTCACCGATCGTGCAGGACGACCCGAAAATGCAGCCTGCCATTGCGGCCGGGCGCGCCTTGTTCGAGCAACGGCTCGGCCAGCTCAATCTGTCGTGCGCGCAATGCCACGACGACAATTGGGGCAAGCAACTCGCCGGCAGCACTATTCCGCAGGCGCATCCAACCGGCTATCCGATCTACCGGCTGGAATGGCAGAGCCTCGGATCGCTGCAACGGCGCCTACGCAATTGTTTGTTTGGGCAGCGTACCGAGCTGTATGCATTCGACGCGCCGGAAATGATTGCGCTGGAAGCATTCTTGATGTGGCGCGCCCGGGGCATGCCGATGGACGCCCCGGGTGTACGACCGTAATACAAACCGGTTTTAGGTTCCGGTAAAGACCGGCTTGCGCTTTTCCATAAAGGCTTTCCGGCCCTCGGCGTAGTCGTTGCTGGCAAAGCACCGCTCAACCAGCTCCGCGCTGTGCTTGAGATTGCGCGCGGTCTCGTCTTTGACGGCCTCGTTGATGGCGAACTTGACCGCGTGAATGGTCAGCGGCGCGTTGCCGGAAATCGTATCGGCGTAGTTCTTCACGAATGACTCAAGGCTGTCTTTAGGAACAACCCGATTGACCAGGCCCATCACGCGCGCCTCATCGGCGTCGAACTGCCGCGCCGTGTAGAAGATTTCCTTGGCGAACGACGGACCGACGACGTCAACCAGTCGCTTGACGCCGACGTAGCCGTAGCCAAGTCCAAGCTTCGCGGCCGGAATGCCAAATCGCGAATTGTCGGAGCAGATCCGCATGTCGCAGCACATGGCGAGGCCGAGCCCGCCACCGATGCAATAACCCAGAATCATCGCGATCGTCGGCTTTGGGAACTCGTAGAGGCTTGTGAACGCCTTCTCGCTGGTGCTGTTGTAGCGGTCGACCTGTTCCTGATTGGCGCGCTGTTTTTCGAATTCCGAAATGTCCGCTCCCGAGACAAAAGCCTTGCCGCCGGCGCCGGTGACGACGACAACGCGCACTGCATCGTCCTGGCGGAAATCCTCCAGGATTTCATGCGTCGCCGCCCACATGTCGAGCGAGACCGCATTGAGCCGGTCCGGGTTGTTGAAGATCAGGTAGCCAATGCCGCCTTCCTTGCGCGACAGCATCTTCGTGGTTTGAGTCATCGAATCCTCTTATCTCTAGAACGCTCAAATCGCGCCGGCGCGGCGAAGCTCGGCGATTTGCTTGGCGCTGAACCCAAATTCCTTGAGAACCGCGTTGGTGTGCTCGCCCAGCCGTGGCGGCGGCGCGACGAGTTTGCTCGGCGTGCGCGACAGCGTCACCGGCTGGCCGACCAGGGTCACCGAGCGGTCCTTCGCTTTCACGGTCTGGGCAATCTTCAGGTGCTGCACCTGCGGATCGGCGAAGACTTCGTTGATCGCATAGATCGGACCGGTCGGAACCCCGGCCTCGTTGAGCTTTTCGACCAGCTTCTTGCTGGTGTGCTTCACGGTCACCGCTTCGATGTCCGCGTTGAGCTCATCGCGATGGCGCAGCCGCTCCGCCGCACTGGCATATTCCGGCCGCTGCATGAGCTCCGGCGCATCCAGCGCCTCGCACATGCGCTGCCACATCTTGCTGCCGGTCGTGGCGATGTTGATGTAGCCGTCCGACGTTCGGTAGACGCCGGTCGGGGCGCTGGTCGGATGGTTGTTACCGGCCTGTTTGGGAACTTCTCCGGCCATGAGCCATCGTGCCGCCTGGAAATCGAGCATGAAGATCTGCGCCTGCAGCAACGAGGTCTCGATCTGTTGGCCCTTGCCCGATTTCTCCCGCTCCAACAACGCGGTCATGATCCCGAGCGCCGCAAACAGGCCGGCACACAAGTCGGCCACCGCAATCCCCACCCGCACGGGACCCTGGCCCGGTAACCCCGTGATCGACATCAGGCCGCCCATGCCCTGGGCAATCTGGTCGAAGCCAGGACGCGTCGCGTAGGGCCCGGTCTGGCCGAAACCCGAGATGCTCGCGTAAACGAGCTTGGGATTGATCTTGGAGAGGGTCTTGTAATCGATGCCGAGCCTGCGTTTGACATCCGGACGGTAGTTTTCGACCAGGACGTCCGCGCGCTTGACCAGGCGCTTGAGGGCTGCCACGCCCTCGGGCGACTTAAGATTGAGGGTGATGCTGCGCTTATTGCGATGAAGATTGGAAAAGTCAGGTCCCGTCCGCGGGCCGCCCATGTCGGCGGCTTCAACGTGCTCGGGGGTTTCGATCTTGATGACGTTGGCGCCCCAGTCCGCCAGCTGCCGGACGCACGTTGGCCCAGCGCGCACGCGGGTCAGATCGAGGACGGTAAAGCGGGTCAGGGCTTTGGAAGCAGGGCGAGGCGGCATTCAACTGGATCCTGGAAAGACCTTATGGGGCCAGGGCGAGACGGCCACATTCCCCGATCAGCCGCCGCTTGTCCACCGGCCCCCGTGCAGACCTAGTGCGGCGGCATCGGCATGTAGACGGGCGGATCGCCTTTGTAGTTCATACGCTTGCGGATCGCTTCGTCATCAGCGCCGTGCGGTTTGAGATAAACATAATAGCGGTCGGTCCGCTCGATGATGTCGTCCTCGGGATCACTACGCTGACTGATCAGGCTACTGCTTTCAAACCGGATATGCATGTAACCGGGGATGAGTTCCGCGTAATCCTTGAGATTGGGCTCAAAAACCGTCTCATAGAGGTGCGAGCCTGAAAGCTTAACTACGCTGACGGTCTCGCCGGTGGCGGACCGCGCCGGCACTTCTTTCCAGCTCAGGCCCGACTGCTCGAACACACGCCACGGCGTTTGCATCACGAACACCGGCCGGTCAGGCTCGGAGTTGGTCATCCGCATGGTGACCCGATACGATTTCTCGTCGGGTTCATAATCGACCTTCACCAACTCAACAAACAAACCCTCATAGGCGGCATGCTGCAATTGCAGCGCGGCCAACCGGCTCTGATCCATGCGGTAGGATTGATACTTGCCGATTGCATAGTCGACCGCGAAAGCAATCGCGCCGGCGCCGGCCACGACAAACAGAAATGTCGATCCGAACACATTGCGCCAGCTGCCCAGACGGCGGCCGCCGGCTGCGGCGGACGCCGTGCCGCGGTTGCCGCCGACGCTCGCAGCCTGCAGCTTCCTGAGTAGCGGGCTTGCAGCGGGACCAGCGCCATCGAGCTGAGCCAATCGCTGCTCGAGCGCCTTGACGTGCGCGCGCTCGTTCTGCAAGTCGCGCCACAGGCGCAGAACCAGCTCGTCCTTGTCGCTCTCGGACAGATTCGCGATGAGGGCTTCGTTTTCCGTCTTGCTCACGCCGCGAGCCTGCCTTCGGCGATGTGCACGACCTGGTCCGCCTGCTCGGCCAAGCTGAGATTGTGCGTCACCATGACCAGAGTCATGCCGCGACTGCGATTGATGGCGTGAAAATGGTCCATGATCTCGCGTTCCGTTTCCTCGTCGAGATCTGACGTTGGCTCATCCGCCAGCAGGATAACAGGATTATTGATGAGAGCACGTGCGATCACGGCCCGGCGCTGCTCTCCAGCCGAGATCTCCGCCGGAAAAGCGTCCGCATAGCCGCCGATGCCAAACTGGTTGAGCAACTGGGTCGCGGCCTCATAGGCGTCCGCAGGCACGCGCGCGCGCCCCAGCAGCGCCGGCAGAGCGACGTTGTCGATGATCCGCAGCGTCGGCAGCAGGCTCGCAAACTGGAACACAAACCCCATGTGGCGGTTGCGAAACTGAGCGAGCTGATTGTCCGACAGGCGCCAGATATCGGTATTGTCGATCGACACGCTTCCCCGGCTAGGACGGCTCAACCCGCCAACCATGGCCAGCAGCGACGACTTGCCCGATCCGGAACGTCCGATGATCGCGGCAAAGTTTCCGCGGTCGATGGTGAGGTCGACGCCTTTGACAGCCTCGACGGGCCCGCGCTCAGTCGCGTAGGTCTTTGCCACATCCGCGCAGGCAAGCATCGGCTAGATCTCGGCCCGGATCAGATCATAGGGGTCGCTGCGGCTCGCGCGCCATGCGGGGTAGAGCGCGCCGGCCGCCCCGATCAAAGCGGCGAACGCCACACACACCACCGCGATAATGCTAATCACGCGCCCATCCAACCAGACAAACGGCACGCCCATGCGATCCAAGTAGTAGACCAAGGAATGCTCGTAGATCCGCATCAACACGATGCCGAGCAGGCAACCCAGGACGCCGCCGATCGCGGTCGCGAGCCCAGCCTCGGCCAACAACATGCCGATGATCTGCGTGCGACGCGCGCCAATCGCCTTGAGCAAACCCAGTTCGCGGCGCCGTTCGGTGATGATGGCCGAGAACATCACGCTGACCATCAACGCCGTGCTCACGAACATGATGATCATCAACCCGAGCACGCCATCCAGCAAGGCACCGAGCCCTTGGCGAATGGACGTGAGCATCGATTCGGCCGAGACCACCTTGATGCCGGGGAAATTGGCAAGGGCCGCAAAGCGCACTTGCTGGGTGGTCGCGCCGGGCGCGAGCTCGAGCAGGACGCCCGACAACTTGTTGGGCTCGAGCGGCGCTTTCATTCCGCAGATCTGCCGCATCGGATCGCGCAATGCGGCCAGCGTCGCGAAAGTGATGAACAACCCGCGCTCATGGCTGCCGACCGCTGTCTTGGCGAGCTTCCCGTAAACCGTCAGCGGCCGGCCGAAGATCAGCATTTCTGAACCCAGCGTCTCTTCCCGGCGGCCGCCGACGATTACGTCACCCTCGCGTATGGGACGATCAAGGTGCTGTTCCAACCATGGCTGCACCGTGATGTCGCTATCCGGGTCGAAGGCGATCAGATCGATCAGGTCCCCGCCGCGGCTGTAACCCGAGGCATCGGTCCGAAAGATCAGTTGGGGCGCGACTTTCTGCACGCCTTTCAGGTGCTGTAGCCGCCCGACGATGCTGTCATCGAGGGTCAGGTCGGTCGGCTCGGCGGTGAGCAAGGCGGCTGTGATGTTGGTGAGTGCGCCGGCCGGGACGATCAGCATGTCGGCCCCGAGCCGGGTGAACCCGACCGACATGCTCGTTTCGATGCTTCGCATCAGGACGGCACCGGTAAAAATCGCGCCGCTACAAATCGCGACTGCCGCTAATAGCAGGAAGGTCCGCGGCTTGCGCCGACCCAGGTTTTGCAGCGCCAAGCTGCCAAGTAGGAACCGGAATCCAGACCGGCTAGCCATCGGTCCTTGCGGGCGCGGTGCTGCCTGCAGCTAGAGCGTACATGAGCGCGTATGTTTCATGTGGCTGAGTTGGGTCGGGATGATAACTGCATCGTGGTGACCGCCATTGCTTGGCAGAATCCCAAGCAACTCGTCCGATTCCGTATCGATCACAGCCACTCCGCTCGACAGGCGCTGGAAGCCGCTGAACGGCACCAGAACGTATTTGCCATCGTACGTGAGGGCCGGCGTTTGCAGATCGGGCCCGATGCCCTGGATTTCCTTCTTGATGGTCCACGTGTCCGTATCCACGACCATGACGCCGCTCGCCGCCGGCGAGGGATGCAGCACCGACAAATACAATTTCTTGCTGTCGAGCGAGAACACCATGTGGAACGGATTGGGATACTTTCCGCCCCACAGCGGATCCTCGACATGGGCACACTTCTTCCACTTCGTCGGATCGGGGTCGCGCACGTCGAAAATCGAACAATTGTTTTCGCGTAGGTTATTCATCATGCAGAGAAAACGACCGTCCGGGGAAAAACCGATCTCATGTCCTGGGGAGAAGACCTTGTCGAACACAACTTCCCAATGATCATCGTCGATGCGCCGGACCGGATATTGATCCTGCGCATCCTTGTTGAATTGCAGGAATGCCACCGGATCAAAATTATTTTCCGCATCCAGAATGGCGATCCCACCACAGAGGCGAACAACAGTTGCGGCCCAGCGCCCGGTGGGATGCCAAATCGTCCCGTCAGCGCCGGTCAATGTGTGTGGAGATTCTCCCGGGATCGTCCCTTCCTCCACGAATAGCTCGCCCATGGGCACCATTTCCCATTCGATCTTCTGGCCCTTGGTGCCGCGGTAGTCGAACTTGCCCGTCTGCGGATCGGGATAGATCTTGGAGATCTTCAGGGTTCCGCCGTCCTGCCAGCATCGCCGCAGATCGCTTGAATTGCCAGCCCAATCGAATTTCAGTGCCGCGATCACCCGCGATGACTGCCGATCAAAGCACGCCGCGATATCTTTTTGCCCATCGGTGACGAAATAGGACTGCGCGTCCTTTGGATTGATCGTCACGTGAACACCGAGCCCCAGTCCGGTCGTTTCGGCGACGTTCTCGATCAGCTCCATTTGGGCGCCGTCGTAACGCACCCGATAGATGTTGAAGCCCGGCTCAGGTTCAGTCAACTTGGTGTTGATGCCGTAAATCAGGCAGTTTTTCCCACCTTGCGTGCTGTTGATGAACTCGAATGAGTGATACGGATCGGCACTGGGAAACGCACACAAGTGATGCGAGATCGGGTTGTAGTCGCCATAGGTCCAGTACCAGATCGAGGCGAGAACCCGATTGGTGTTCAGATCGAGCGCGTAGGTCCCGCCGCCGAGCTTGGTTGGCAACAACAAAACCCACTTGCCCAGCCCGCGACCACCAACATCGGATTTTGAATCGATCAGCTCGCGAACGATGTTGTGGCGCTGCGCTTCCGCATAACGACTGCCCGCGTGGCGCGCGCCCTGATCGGAAACCGATCCACCCTTTATCCACGAATAGCCCGCAGCCGCCGCTTCGCCGGCCACGGCGGTCCCGGCAACGACCTTCAGCAAGTTGCGCCGGTTGAACTTCGATTTCGGCGCCGGCGCTTCGACCGTCGCGGGAAGCTGTTGTGCTTTGCTATTCAGATAGTCCTGAAATGCCTGATGGTCATCCTGCGTGACCTCGGCTTTGCGCCGCAGGTAGTCTTCCACTTGTTGTTTGATGGCGGGCGGACCTGCGCCAGGATCTTGCTCTAATTTAATTTTGGGAGTGCTGAGAATCTCGTCTTTTACGGCGGTCTTTTTTCCCGGCTCCGACATGCGTTGCCCCGGCAATGGTCTGATTTGCGGCGATGATGGACGGAACGTCAGCAGAAGAGGAAAGAAAAGTTGTCAGAGGGTCTGATAGAAGTCAATATAATCGCGGAGCGGCGTCGCGCGCATCGGTACCATGTTCCGATGCGCGTCAGCATAATGCACAACAGGTTGATGGGAATGGGTGACCCTCTCTTTCTGCTTGCGGCAGCGGGATTGAGTCTTTCGGGAATCGTCTCGGCGATCAAACTGATCGACTGGTTCCTGCACAGCGATCCCAAGCTGATCGCTCAGACTGGAAGATGGGCTGTGTTGGGGTTGGCCGTACTCTGCCTACCGCTGCTGATCGGACTTTTATTTGCTGAGAAGTGGACCGCCGCTTTGGCGCTCGCTGCCGCCATGCTGCTAGGATTCGCGCTGTATGGTCCACGCATACTGGCGACGCTCCTGCCGCGGCGACTGACGCCCGATTGGAGTCCGGTCAGCGGCGGCGCATCGGCCCACCCACAGAAGAGCGAATCTCCGGTAGACGGTGAGCTGGTTGAGCGGTCCATCGCCGTGCTGGAAGATTATCTTCGCCAAAGCGCCGGTCTTGCAAAACCTGGTGGGACCGTTGTGCAAACGGAGGCAACGACGCGGACCAACGGCAATGGCCGGGATCGCGCGCTCGGCTCCCGGGAGATGTCGCAGGCGGAGGCGCTCGACATCTTGGGTCTCGCCCCAGGCGCAACCGAGTGGGACATCACTGATGCGCATCGTCGGCTGGTGCAGATGATCCATCCGGACCGGGGCGGCTCGCACTATCTCACGGTGAAAATCAATCAAGCCAAGGATGTTTTGTTGGGTCAGGCGAGCACGCCGGGCGCGAAACCACCGCCCAAACAGAAACGCCGGCGTGCGCCGCGGCGGCCGGAGCTCGACGCATCAGGGCCGGCCAATTAATGACCCGACGGCGCCTCATATCCAGGCGCGAAAGTGTAGCGCGTACCGACAGCCGATTGACTGACCGCATCGCCGAATGCGTTTGCTAACGCGCGCAACGCCCGCCAGCCGGTGCAATGCGCCGTGATGATATTGCGGATCCCGAACGGCCGTAAGCCATCGACCGTTTGCGGGATGATGCGCTCCATCACGCCGCCGAGGTGGAGCCCGCCCATGACGCAGTGGATCGGAATGTCCGGGAACAGGGTGCGGACCTGCGTGCAGACGTTGACGATACCGGCATGCGAACACGCACTGAAAACGATCAACCCCAGGTCGCGCACATGCGCCACGAGCATGCGCTCGTCCATCAGCAGCGGATCAGGTTCCCAAGGTGCGTCGGGACTGACGCGAGAGAGGTGATCGGTGCGGCCTTTTTCAAATGAGCTCAGCCGCGGAATTTCGCCGCTGTAATAGAAATGGCCATCGAGCAGCAGGCGGGCGCCCGATCGATTCACGACTTTTGCGCCACGCGCCTGCATCTCAGATGGGCTCGGCACCTTGGCGACGGGAACGACGGTACCGCTCGCGAGCTTGACGGCACGCTCGTTGAACATTCCGGGGTTGACGTGAATTTCGATATCGCCGCCTTCGGCAACGATCGCGTCAATGGCTGCAGGAAGCGCCGCCATATGATCCCAGTGGCCATGACTGACCGCAATGCATTCGACCTCGCCTAAGCGAATGCCCAGATTGGCGCAATTGCGGATGAAGATCGTTCCCTCAGGACCCGTATCGAACAGCAGCGTATGCTCGAGGCCATCCGCCTTTGACACCAGCCTGAGGCCTAGACCCAGGTTGGCGCACAAGAGCGCCTCGCCGGATAGCACCTTGGCACCCGCCGCAATCACGTTCGCGAATTCCGACACCGCAAACAGAGCTTTGCTGACGTAGTTGTCGCTGACGTCGTCGGTAATGACGTCGACGGCAAGCGAATCGATCGCCTTGAGTGAAGACGCCGGCTCATTGGATTGGGGCATAAGGCAGTGCTCAATCGGCCTTCGGAGACGGAGGGTCGACCCAGCCGATGTTTCCATCGGCGCGCCTGTAGACCATGTTCACGCGGCCGCTGACCGCATGACAGAAAATCACCACCGGCGCGCCAGTCATGTCAAGCTCCATGACGGCCTCGCTCACCGACAGGGTTTCAAGCGCCGTGGTGGATTCAGCAATGATTGCTGGATTGAAGTCCGCCGCATCCTGCTCTTCGTCGGGAGCGGCGATGACATAGCTCAGAGCATCGAGGGGTGGATTTGCGCGCCGGCTTCCCTCGGGCCGTCCGGAGTGTGATTTCAGTCGATCCCGGTAGCGGCGCAACCGCTTTTCGATGCGAAGCGCAGCCTGGTCGGCGCTCGCGTACGCATCGGCTGCCAAACCTTCGGCGTGCAGTACGATTCCCGAATCCAGATGGATTGCGCACTCGGTGCGAAAACCGAAACCTTCCTTGCTGACAATCGCGTGCCCGGAGTAGCCACGATCGAAATATCGCTTGATCAGTTCATCGATACGTTCCCGGACGCGATTGGGCAGCACGTCTCCGACATCGACAGCTTTGCCCGATACTCGAAAACCCATCGCTTCCTCCAGCGCAATGCCTGCGATCCTTGAGGCAGACCCGAAGGCACGCCGCTCAATTGGAACCGATCAGTGTCTGCTTCTCGCGACGACGCTGAACCGACGAAGGTATCCGCATCGCCTCCCGGTATTTGGCCACGGTCCGACGCGCAATGTCGATACCCGCGCCACGCAGTTTGTCGACGATCGTATCATCGGACAGGACATCGCTGACGTTCTCGGCGTCGATCAGCTGCCGAATGCGATGGCGGACAGCTTCTGCGGAATGCGCTTCTCCGCCGTCGGCGGCCGCAATGGCGGATGTAAAGAAATATTTGAGCTCAAAAATCCCCCGGCTGGTGGCCATGTATTTGTTGGCGGTGACACGCGAGACCGTCGACTCGTGCATGCCAATCGCCTCGGCGACGGTCTTCAGGTTGAGCGGTTTGAGATGTGCCACCCCGTGCAGGAGAAAAGCCTCCTGTTGATTCACGATCTCGGTCGCAACCTTCAATATCGTCTTCGCCCGCTGATCGAGCGCGCGGACGAGCCAACTGGCGGACTGCAGACAATCCGCCAGGTAGGCCTTTTCGGTCGGATTCTTGGTCGTCTTCGACACCTGCGCGTAGTAGCTTTGACTGACCAGCACCTTGGGAAGCGTGTCTGAATTGAGCTCGATCACCCAGGTGTCGTCGGGTCCCTTACGCACGAAAACGTCGGGAATGACCGGTTGGACAGGTGCGGAGCCGAACGCAAGCCCCGGCTTGGGATCAAGCGCGCGCAGCTCCGCAATCATGTCGAACAGATCCTGCTCGTCGACCCCGCATAATTTCCGCAGGGAAGGCAAGTCGCGCCTTGCGAGCAAGTCGAGGTGCTCGACCAGCGCCTGCATGGCCGGATCAAACCGGTCGCGGTCTTTGAGCTGAATAGCCAGGCATTCGGCGAGATTGCGCGCACAGATGCCGGACGGCTCCAACGTTTGCAGCACGCGGAGCACCGCCTCGACCTGATCGATCGATGCCCCTAGCTTCTCCGCCACGTCGGTGACGTTTCCGGTGAAGTAGCCGGTCTCATCGACCAGATCGATCAGATACTGGGCAATGAGCTTGTCGCGCGCATCCGTGATGACGAGGGCCATCTGCTCGGCCAGATGCCCGGAAAGCGTCGCTTCCGCCGAGACAAACGCTTCCAGATTGTAGTCGCCATCCTCGCGGGCAGCACCGCGAATGCCGGCCCATTCCGAATGGGACGGCAGCTCTACCGCCGGCACCCTCTCCCCGCCATCGTCCGGGAACACGTTTTCAAAGCTGGTGTCGAGCCGGTCCTCGATGGTCGCTCGGCTGGTGTCCAGTTCTTGGCTGAGCCACTCCTCGCTGCCAGACGCCCCCGCCGTCTCCGGAGCATGTTGCTCTTCCCGGCTCTCCGCCTCACCCTCGCCTTCGTTCGCGCGCTCAAGAAGTGGGTTGCGCTCGAGTTCGGCGTCCACGTGGGCCGTCAGATCGAGATTGGAAAGCTGCAGCAGCTTGATGGCCTGCATCAGCTGCGGCGTCATTACCAGGGCTTGCGTCTGGCGGAACTGTAATTTCTGCGTGAGCGCCATAGTTCTCAGCGGTAGTTGGTCCGGTTTTTGCTTACCCGGTTCTATTGCCGCTGTATACCTATTCTATGGCTTAGTCGCGGGCCTTCTTACATCCGGAATTCTTCACCCAGATAGAGCCGCCGGACCTCGGGGTGGTTGACGATGTCGTCGGCGCGGCCCTCCATCAGGACTTGCCCCGAATAGATGATGTAGCCGCGGTCCGTGAGGCCCAGGGTCTCGCGCACGTTGTGATCGGTAATGAGAACTCCGATCCCTCGTTGTGTCAGGTGGCGGACCAGCACCTGAATGTCGCCGACTGCGATCGGGTCAATGCCGGCAAAGGGCTCGTCGAGGAGCATGTAGCGCGGCCGTGTCGCCAGCGCGCGGGCGATTTCCACACGCCGCCGCTCGCCACCTGACAGAGCGATCGACGGCGACTTGCGCAGCCGCGTGATGTTGAACTCTTCCAAAAGGGAATCGAGCTCGCGCTCGCGCTTACGCTTGTCCGGCTCGACAATCTCCAGCACCGAGCGGATGTTGTCCTCAACGTTGAGCCCACGAAAGATCGATGCTTCCTGCGGAAGATAGCCAATGCCGAGGCGTGCTCGCTGATACATGGGGAGTTTGGTGACGTCGTATCCGTCGAGCTCGATCTTCCCGCGATCGGCCTGAATAAGGCCGGTGATCATGTAGAACACAGTCGTCTTGCCGGCCCCGTTGGGGCCGAGCAGCCCTACGGCTTCACCACCCCGAACGTAAAGGCTGACGCCTTTCACTACCTTGCGGCCGACGAACGTCTTCTCGACCGCGTGGACGGCAAGAAATTCTTGCGTGCCGGCGCGCTGTGGCGTCGGCGCGCGGGGGGCTGTTGGCGGGGATGCAGAGGCACCGTCGCGGCCGCCCGGACGTGACGGTGCCGGATTAGGCTTGGCATCTTGCGGCTTGAGTTTCGAAACCACCGGGGCCTCACGCACCGGAGCGACCCGAGGCGCTGCATCTTCGACAACCGCCGGTTTGGGTCGCGCTACAGGCTGGACTGGTTGCGCCGCCTGGACCGGCGGCGCCGGTGCGCGGCGTACGCCGGCAGCGACACGCATCGGCTCGGTTCGGATCGGGCCGATCGCCCCGCCCAAAGCCGGCAGATTGATCGCCAGCGCCCAGCGGCGCTTGGGCTCATCACGCTTGGATGTGTTGGGGAAATCAACCACGCGGCGGCCCAGCGCCTACGTACAGGGCTGCTGTTTGTGGGCGGCCTGCGGCTGTTTCTGAGGCTGCTCTTGCTTCTTTTTCTCTTCCTGTATCGACGATGGAATGAGCAGAGCGGATACGCCGCCACTCTTACCGCCATCGATCTTGGCTGCGCCGGTTGTAAGGTCGACGACGAGCCGGTCGCCCTTCAGCACGTTCTGCTCCTTGGTCAGGACGACATTACCCATCAGGGTGACGGTGTTCGCCTGCATGTCGAACGTGCCTTCATTGCCTGTGACGATCTGATCATTCTGGCAGACCTTCACACCGCCTTTCACGTCGAGTCGTTTAATGCGTTGTTGTCCCCCTGGACCCGGCTGAGCTGAGGTCAGCGCATTAGCCGTACTTCCATCGCCGTCATAGAAGACATCAAGGGTTTGCGCGCGCATCGTCGTGTCGCCCTGGACGACTTTCACGTTCCCGGAAAACGTCGCTTTCTTTTCCTTGTCGCGCACCTCCAGTTGGCGTGCATCGATCTGAACGGGCTGATCGCGATTTTGCGCAAAACCCTGGAGAGCGTTGGGCGGACCGGAGGGTTGCTGAGCGGGCGCAGGAGGCTGGGCGTGTGCCAGCAAGCTGATCGCCGTAAATGCGGCCGCGGTAAGCCAAGTTTTTACGCAGGGACGCGGATGCATGATTACCTCTTGGCACCTTGCTGCGCGTTGTCGAGGGTCAGGTTCATGACCACGCCGCCACCAAAACGAATGACATCACCCCGATCATCCACCTCGAGGCGATTGGCGTTGAGCGTTCCGTTGAGCATCTGCAGTTCCACAGGGCTTTGCGAGACGATGCTTCCTTTCTTCACGTCAATTACGGCTTCGCGGAGGTGACCGGCATAGCCGGATGTCGACGTGAGCACGATCTCGTTATCGAGCTTCAGCCTGTCCATCTTGGACTCGTAGACGCCGCTGTTCGCGCGCATCTCCACGAGGACTTTGTCCTGCATCTGAACCTTGGCGTGGATGTCCTCGAGGTCGACGATGTCGGGCTTGGTGATGTCCTGCGATGCCGCCCGCGCGGTGACTTCATAGGGACGAGCGTCATTGGTGAAACCGGCCACCCGCGGCGATTCCATCGTGATCCTGGTGCCGGACAGCACCACCTTGCCGGGATCGATTGGAAGCCGCGCGAAGACACGGAATGGATTGAAATAGGCAGCGACGATCAGGAGCGCGAACACGCTGATGATGGTGACCGGAAGCGCAGTGCGCAGCAGCCGGACGAACCGGCTATGGCGCACGGCAGCACGAAACCTGGCCGGATCCGCGCGACCAAGCTCCCGCGTCGTGTCGGTCGACGATGCCGTTGACAGACTATCCCCCATCGCATCAAGGCCGTGGACCCAGACACGACCCCTACCCCAGCATACGATCACCCAGCGCCAACTTGGCTCGGGAATGTGGCCGCTCCACGGCGGAAATCCGGTTTGGCCTGCTCACGAGTGAGCAAAAATGTCCTCATCCGCCCAACCGGCGAGGTCGAGCCGGGCCCGATCGGGCAAAAACGCAAAACACGCCGCGGCGAGCTGCTCGCGTCCCTCCCGCGCCAGCATCATGTCAAGTTTGTCCCTCAGAGCGTGCAAATGCAAGACGTCCGAGGCGGCGTAAGCAACCTGGGGTTCAGACAGCTCAGAAGCCCCCCAGTCTGACGACTGCTGCTGCTTGGAGAGGTCGATGCCGAGGACCTCCCGGACGAGATCCTTCAACCCGTGCTTATCCGTGTAGGTGCGCGTTAGGCGCGAGGCGATCTTGGTGCAATAAACCGGGGCGGGCATGACGCCGAAGCGATTATAGAGCGCCGCAATGTCGAAGCGGGCAAAATGAAAGATCTTCACGATCCCCGGATCGCCGATCAGCCGCTTGAGGTTGGGGGCATCGCTCACCCCGGGCGGGATCTGCACGACGTCGGCGCTCCCGTCGCCGGGCGACAGCTGTACGACGCATAGGCGGTCGCGATGCGGGTTGAGCCCCATCGTTTCCGTGTCGATGGCGACAGCCCCGCGATAGCGGGTCAGATCCGGCAAATCACCACGGTGCAGGCGGATGGTCATTGCTTGCCGGACGCTGGTTCAACCGATGTCAGAGGAATGCAAGGGATGGTGCCCAGGAGAGGGTAGCCGACCCGAGAGATATATCAAAGGGTTCCGAACCGGTGCGGGCGTTTTAGGCCGCCTTGGAGCGTAAAGACGATTTGCGGCGAGGCCCGCACCGCGAAATGAGATCGACATTCGGAAGAATGAAGATGCCTACGGGTGTGGTCTCATGTTGACGTAAGAGCGGACTCGACTGGCGGATGACCGCACTTCCGAGAAGTGCCCCAAAAGCGGAAAACCTCGCTGTGAGCATTTCACGTCCGCTCATCACCTGAAAGCGGACCACATCAATGGCCGGACTAGCGCCGGTTTCAATTTCCGATGATCCTCATCGCGTGCCGAAGTCGTAGCCCACGCGTTGGGTCAGGCTAGTGCACGGCGAAGCGTTTGAGATCGGTGAGACCAGCAATGCTCCATGCATGGCCCGCACCACCAGTCGTGGCGCTCGGCTGGCTTCAAGGGAGATTCCGAAACCTCTCCTGCCAATCAATAGCTTGGCGATCGGGCAGCCGCTGTTGGCTCCGCGTGGTCCACAAACGTGTCGAGGGCAGCTTGGGCTATGGGCGCTACCTGCGGCGGCGGGTTATAAATCGCTTTTCCGGTTTCGCTGGCCGCGCCGGCTTGCGTGCAGCTCAATCCGCCAATCCGGACGCGGAGCGCGCTCGCCCTCCCCTCAGCAACAACGCCGCGATCGCATCGGCGATCGGTTGCCCGGTTGCCGACTCGTAATAGCTAAAGGCGGGCGACGGATTGGCCTCGAAGCAGAACCACTCGCCGTCCGGCGTGCGGCGCAGGTCGATGCCTGCCACCGGCAGCGCGAGCGAGCGCGCCAGCTTCCAGCACCGCTCGGCGCAGTCGGGCGGCAGTTCGCAGGCGAGCAGCTCGACCGCGTGGCCCTGGCGAGCGGCATACCGGTAATCGTCCGCCGCCGATACGATCTCGCAGGCGAAGATGTCGTCGCCGATCGTGTGGACGCGATGATCGCGCCCCGGGATGTGCTGCTGGAACTGGGTCGGACACCAGCGCAGGTCCGTCAGGCGCTCGGCGTGCTCGGCCGTGAAACGCGACACGATGCTGCGCACACCGCTGATCGACTTGTAGATGAGCTCGCCGTGGCGCTCGCGGAACCGCGCGACGGCGGCCGCGTCGGTGGTGAGCAGCGTGTCCGGCGTCGCGAAGCCGGCCGCGCGAATGAGCGAGAGCTGGTAGGGTTTCGAGTTGTTGGACGCCATGGCGGAGAACGGGTTGACCACGAAGGCCGGCGCAACCTCGAGCCAGGCGGTGACGACGTCATCGACGGCGACCGCGCGGAGCCTGGCGGCCTCGGTCTCCGCCGCGCCCAGCCCGAAATCGAGGCTATGGGAATCGTAGTTGCGGACATAGACGGCGGAGACCGCGGCGAGGTCGCAACGCTCGTCGTCGATCCGGATTGTGCCGGCGACGTCGGCGCCGACCCGCAACTCGATCTGTGTCGCTTGCTGTTGATCGAGCACGAACACCGCGGCGCCCAGCCGCGCAAGCGCGGCGCGCACCAGTGCCAACGGCCGGTCCTGCGCGACCCCCCACAGCACGATCATGACGGCGGCGCGGCGTGCGGCGGCCGGCTCTTGTGGCGCACCAGCGCCAACACGGCGTCGGCGATCGCGGCGTCGCGCAGATCCGGCCAAAGGCTCGCGTCGACGAACCGCGCATCGCAGCGCGGACCATCGAACTCGACCGCGAGCAACTCGACGCCGGCGGCGTCGGCGAGCGCATGTGCGCGCTGCGCCGGGACCGCGTCGTCCGTGCCGAAGTGCCGGCTGCCGACCACCGTCACGACGTGGCCGGCTCGGGCAGACGCCGGGCCGATGCCGTCGCCCGCGCGGCGCACGATCGGCCGTGCCGGAATACCGAGCCGCTCCGCCGCGATCACCCAGCGCTCCTGCCGCCAATGCGGCCCCGAGAGGCACTGCGGCGTCGGCCGGTTGACGAGCGGACAGGCGAGCGATGTGAGCCATGCCAGCAGGAAGGCATTCATCTCCGCCGCCACGTAGCCGCGGTCCTCGGGAGCGATGTGCGGCAGGTCGTCCTCGGTCACGCCGGCGAGGCGCGTCACCACACCGGCAATCGCGGTGGCCCGTAATGGACGTCCGGCGAGCGTGGCCGTCATCCCCGAAGGATCACCGAGGTGGAAGGTCCAGCCCTCCTGCGATAGGTCGTGCGGCGTCATCAGGCGTACGCCGGCGTCGGCTGCGCGCGCCGCGAGCGCAGCGGCCGGCGCATCGCGCTGGCTCGCCAGCAACAGCACGATCCGCTCCGTCACGGCGTCGACAGCGGCCGCTCGGCCGGGCGGATGAAGGCGCGCCCAGCGGGCGAGGCGGCGGACGCGCTCAGCACCTGATCGGTGCCGGGAAGCAGGATCCGACGCGCCGGCTCGGCCAACTGCTCGCGAATGCGCTGCCCCTTGTTCTCAATCTCCTTGGCGTCCTTGTCCTTGTCCTTGCGCTCCTTCTCTTTCTCTTTTTCCTTGTCTTTCGCCTTGGGTATGACCGTAACCGCGGCGGTCGCCTTCTTGGTCGGATCGACCGCGCTCGCCGCGACCACGTGGAATGTTCCGGTGGTTCCCGGCGCGGTGTAAAGCCCCGACGTGGTCACGCTCCCGCCGCCTGCCTCCTGGACGCTCCAGGTGACCGTATGGTCGCTGGCGCCGGTCACGGTCGCGGTGAACTGCTGCGAATGGTTCTCGGTCAATGACAAGGCGGTGGGTGAGATCGCGATCGAGACCACCTGAAGCGTGAAATTTCCCGTCTGGGTCACGGTTCCGGCCGTCGCCGTAATGGTCACGCTGATGCTGCCGGCCAAGTTGGTGGCGTTCGTCTCAATCGTGAACGCCTGCTGCACCTGGCCCGCCGGCACGGTGACGGTCGCCGGCGGGACCGCCTGCGTGGCCGAACTCGCGAGCCTGACCGCGACGCCGGCGGAGGGGGCCGGGAAGTCGAGGGTCACGTTGCCGTTCAATGGCGTGCCGGCAAGCACCGTGGGCGCGCTGAACGACACGCCCGTCAGGTTCGAGGGCGGAAGCTGCAGCTGGACATAGAACCAGCTGTCGAAATCGCTAGCCCGACGGCGATCACCCGACGGCAGCACGAGGTCGATGCGCGGCGAGCCGTTGGCGCGCTGTCCGGTCGTGCCGAGCGCGAACCCGTCGACATAGAGAAGGACGTTGTTGCCCTGGTCCTGCCACAGCGCCCGGCCCTTCAGGCTGTAGCGGATGCGCACTTTCAGGATCTGCTGGCTGACCAGATAGGCGATCAGGTTCTTGATGTCCGCCCCGTTGTTGGCCGGTTTCCACAGCAGCGAGCTGGGCGTCGGAAACGAGATGTCGCCATTGAGGATGGCGGCGAACGGCGCCGTCACAGGCGTATCGGTCGGAGTCGCGGGCGCCTTGATGACGAGCGGCATCTCGAGGTTGACCACAACAACCCCCGACGTGCCAGTCAGGTCTGTCGGCGGCGGCGTGACCGGGCCGTCGAAGAACACCTGCAGGCCATTCGTCTGGATGAAATCCTGCGATACCACGTCGTCATTGACCCAGTTGAATCCGGTCACGTGCACAGCGGGCGGGGCGTCGGCCAGCGCCGGAAAGATCTTTCTGCAATCCTGCAGCGACAGCTTGCCGGCCGCGAGCGTCGCGACGGCGAGCCGGCTAAAGTGGTGCAGGATGCCGAGCGGCGGCTGCGGGGACGTGAACGGCCACTCGATGCTGCCGGTCGAGATGCGCGCCGGAATCAGCCAGTAGTCCCCGGTCTTGTAGTTGCCGGCCCCGAACAGCACCTCGACGCCGTTCTCCAGC